>NZ_FOZS01000004.1:0-300000 GCF_900116205.1 Halostagnicola kamekurae
ACGACGAGCGAAACGAACGCCGGGAGGTCGAGGATGACCAGCATGAGTACGATTACCACAATGCCCGCTACGAGCGAGACAAGTGGTGCCTGTCCGCCCAATTGTAGTACTGTGTTACCAAACATCATGCGGACATAGATAACTATCACACTTTACTGTTTCTATAGTCTCACAATAATGAATCTACAGCGCCCCGTCACCGCGGCCGCTACTCGTAGACGAGCGTTCGAGACAGGTCCACAACTCCCTGGAGATGCGACCGAAAGTGGCCGAATAACGGGTCAGGATAGCGGTTCGGGAGCAGTTTCGTTCGGTCATTCCACGGCGATAACGGAACGAGTTGGGACATTGAGTCCGTCTAGACTTCGACGACCGGGTTCGTGAGTTCGCCAATTTCGTCGATCGCGATATGTACCTCGTCGCTCGGCTCGAGGGTGAAGCCATCATCCGGAACCAACGAGGTGGCGGTAAGCAAGACGGCGAGCTCGGAAACGACATCGGGATCGCGCCAATATGTAACGAGTTCGTCGCAGCTGCGGGCCATATTACCGGTCGAGGTCTCGTCCTCGTAGAGTATCTCGCCGTCACGGCTGATCTCCATCGAGATCGTTAGCTCGTAGGGATCGTCGATAGAGCCGACGGAAGCGACCACGGGCCCGATCGAACAGCACCGCTCGTACGTCTTCGCTTGCGGAAGGTAGAGCAGGTTGTCGCCCTTGATCGCTCGACTGCTCACGTCGTTGCCGACGGTGTACCCGACGATCGATCCGTCGTAAAAGACGATTCTGAGTGTGTAGTAGCGAAAGCTGTATACACTCGTTTCAGCTCTCACCGATAAGTTGCTGAAAATTTAACTAATGATATAAATGAGAGTGAGGAGAGTGGGGAAAAGACAGAATGTCGTATATCGGAAAGAGACGATATAACGGCGATACACCGGCACAGAGGTGGTAACGGAATATAAATACTACAGTCAGTAATACTATAGTCAGTAATTCTAACTGAGACGGTTATACTCGTCCGGTTCAGTATAGAAGACCAGTTCGGATTCGAACGGGGCCGAGTAACGCCTCCGTTCCTATACACCTAATTCATATTTCATAAGTTTGGATTTGAGGTTTTTCTTATCTATACGGGCTATACAGTGAATCTGGCCTGATACCGGTTACCGGTAAGAAGACAGGAACAAAGAAGACCGCGACACAGCCGAGCACTTTGATCGGACCCGATTACTCAGAGGTACCGCATTTCATAGACAGTGTAGTCCGGGAGATCTGTGGCTCTCGAACGGTCGTTGTCGTGTCTGAGACATCGGTTCCGTCTAGCCTTCCGTTCGAGGATCCGCCCACCAGCGAGCCACTGATCCAGAAGCGTATCCCGGTGTCGACCCGTTATGTTTCCGCCGAAAGGTCACCGAGAATGCGGTCGCCGAATGCGAGCACGAGAAATGCCCCGACCAGGTCGAAGATGAGGTCGAGTGCGGTGTCTTTCGCTCCGTAGGTAACGAGGATCGGTTCGACGCCGGCGCGTCGAGCCACGACGTGAATAGCGTACTCGAGGAGTTCCCAGAGGAGTCCGAGCGCGGCGACGGCCGCGATGACTCGCGGCCGCGGATCGGATCCCCGTCGGCGGCTGATCGCGAAGACAGCACCGCCCAGTATCGTCGCCGAGTGAGTGTGAGTCAGGTGATCCCACCACCAGACCTCGTCGTAAGGACCGAGCATGCCGACGGCGTGGGTGATCATCGCAGTGTCGACGTACAACCGCTGCCACGGACGGAGTTCGACGTCGAACACCCGCTCGACGACGTCGGGGAGATACGTGCCGATCGCGGCGACGGCGGCGTTGACGACTGCGCCAGGGTTTCGACGGCGGACGCCCGCGATGAGCACCGATACCAGTGCATACCGAATCCCGCGTTCCATCGATCGCCCGAGAACGTTCCCCATGGTCTAGTCAATACTGACTGTCGAGAGCACATATCGGTATCGGGTCACGAACGAACGACCGATAGGCCAGAACCGAAGCTAACACGGACGTCGCTTCGGAGACGCTGACGTTCGAACCGGAGTATCGGTCGAGAGTTCGCCAGTGGCGGCCGAGAAAGCACCGTGCGAGCGTCGAAACGGTCAGGCCCCGCGATACCGCTCTGGAAGGTACGGGTGGAGCGGAGCGGGGGCGAACGCCGCGAGGCGCTCTGCGGCGGTCGCGAGGTGCTTTCGAAACAGAACGTAGACGACCGACACTGCCAGGAGCGCGGCCGTGAGAACGGTGAGCGGTCCGTCTCCCGCGATGATGACGGGGACCGCCGCGAACCCGGCGAGGGCGAGATCCTCGGGAGCACCGTCGTAGCGAATCCAGCGGCGGGGCCGGATCCACCGGCCGTGGTAGTGACTGTAGACTGCCCGCTCGGAGCCTGCACGCCACGGCCGCAACTCGAGGCCGCCACCGACGGCGTCAGTCGCCGCGTGGAGCGCCGCGGCCGCGAGCGCGACGGCGAGAACGATGGTCGACGCCGAGGGCACCAAGACCGCGAGCACAAGCGCGAGGACTGCCGCGATCGGCGCGTAGACAGGATAGTGAAGCGTCTTCCGGTGTCCGGCGTAGAGATCGAGATCCGGAGCGACGCCGCCGACGAGCCCCGCAACGAACGCGGGCGGGGCGAGCTCGGGGGCAGTCGCCAGCACCGGCAGCGCGAGCGCCATCCCCATGAACGCGTGCGTCGTCGCCATCATTGTGACCTCCCATAGAAAACGAAACGGTAAATATGTTTCTGGGACAGAAGTGGCCGCTCGAGCAAACCTATCGAGAACAAATAATGAACTAGATATAGATAGGTAGGCGAATGAGATCAAGGCACGATGCCACCTCTCTCCAGTGAACGGCCCACCACTGATCCGATTTTGAACTAGTCGGCGTCATTCGTCAGTAACGGATCAGAAAAACGGGTGCGTATTAACTCCACGATCCCCCGTTTTGGGCAGATCGAAATCCATCCCATACGGACCCTTACTATAGTAATAGGTAGCTCAGTTAGACTATTATTAATAGGTGCAATTTATTTGGGCGCGTAATTCGAACGATCCGACGAGCTGTTCTTGCTCAAGTAGGGCGGATCGGACGGAGGTACGGCACGTACGACCAGCGAATTATAGCGGACATCATGCAGACGAACGGATTTTGGTATAGTGTTAATCATTCATATATGATTATATTATTATAATACAAGTTATATTGTTTGCCACTGCAGTTCGTGACGAGATCGCTCGCCCGTTCGGTCGAGATAAGGGGGAAAAGTAGAAACGTATCTCTATATAGCCGACATAATGTCCATGTACGGCTTTGAACGGATCAGATCGGACCGGACCGCTCAGAACCGTCCGTACCTCTATTATAAACCGCTTTAATTACTCACTGTCCGTCTTCAGTCGATGGCACACGACTCAGATCGTCTGTCCAAGGTGGTATCGCGGCGAAACTTCGTGCTTGCTTCTGGTGCAGCTGGCGTGGCCACACTCGCGGGATGTTCGAGTCAAAGCGACGAGGAAACCGGAAACACCTCGAGTAACTCCGATATCGCGCCGCTAACAGCGGATGGCTCCTCGACTGTATTTCCAATCACGAACGGCGCCGCACGGCTGTGGAATGGGAATCCGCCGGCAGACGATCAGGAATACTGGGGGCCCGGGCAGTACGACATCGACACGGACCAGAACCTCGCAGATTATTGGGCCGGTATGTACGGTTTCGAGCCAACCGAAGAGCGCAGTGTTCCACCGTTCAATGCGCAGGTAGCACTAAGTCACTCGGGAACAGGTGTCGAGGCAGTTACCAGCGGACGGGTCGACATCGGGGACGCAAGTTCGACAGCGGAATCCATTCTGGGTTCGGACCACGAGGAGTTAGAAAACATCGTCGACCACGTCGTCGGCGTCGACGGCCAGCCCATCGTCGTTAGCCGAGAGATCCGCGACGCTGGCGTGAGCCAGATCACGGGTGATGAACTTCGGGCGATCTACAAACAGGAGATTACGAACTGGAGCGAAGTCGGCGGACCGGATCAAGAGATCTACGCGATCGGACGCGCAGAAGATTCCGGGACCGATACCGCGTTCCGATCCAACCTCTACGGTGATCCGGAAGCACCGATCGAACCGGACACCCGTCGGGGACAGAATCAGCAGGTGGTAAATCAGGTCGAGCAGACCGACAACGCAATCGCCTACATCGCACTCGCGTTCGTCGAGCCCGATGGTGCAACGCCCCCGATCGGACTCGAGCTCGACGGAACACTTTACGAATACGGCGAAAACCTCGGTGCGAAGGAGTACCCGCTGAGCCGCGATCTCCACTGTTATACGTACGACGGAACCGACGACCGGGAGAGCGCATTCATCAACATGATCCTCTCGGAGTTCGGCCAGCAGAACTTCGTCGAGCCGAATAATTACTTCAAGCTTCCCGAGGCGCGCCGAGAGGAAGAGCGATCGAAGCTCGCGGATCAATCCTGATCTGTAAAATATTTTGATTCTTCACCCAACTGTCGGCTACCGGCTGGGTGGTGACTCGAGAATATGACAGACTCATCATGTTAGGAACACACGCAAAAATTTTGCAAACGATACCGTGGATGCGAGACCGAACGGCCGCGTTGGTCCGGACGGTGGCGGACTTAGACAGACTAAGTCTGTTTCTCGCGGCGGCACAGATACTACTGATAACTGGCGCGTTTGGTAGCCTTCTAGCCCAATCGAACTGGACGATGGTGCTCCTGTACGGCTTCCTGCTGGCGGCGGGGGTCGGCTGGATCGTTCGGCAGGCACTGACAGCGAAGATCGTGACATTCTTGATGACGGCGACGACCCTCGTGACGCTCGGGCTTATCGCCGCGTTTCTAGTTCGCGAGTCGATCCCGGTGGTTCGTCACAGCGGTCTCGGCCTCATCTCGCCGTTCGGATCGAACGAGTGGGCCGCGTCACAACAGCAGTTCACGCTCGTCCCGATGATCTGGGGAACCGCGCTGACGACCGGTGTCGCGATACTGGTCGCTGCGCCGTTCGGGGTCGCAGGCGCGCTGTTCATCAGCGACATCGCACCGGATTGGCTACGGGAAATCGTCAAGCCGGCGGTCGAACTCCTCGCTGGAATTCCCTCGATCGTATACGGGTTCATCGGCGTTACGATTATCGATCCGTACGTTGCCAACTTGCTCTCGATCAGTCCGGGCGCGTTGTTCGTAATCGGACTAATCATCGGGTTCATGGCACTTCCCACGGTCATATCCGTGGCTGAAGACGCGCTCTCGGCCGTACCGGAGTCGATGAAAGACGGATCACTGGCGATGGGGGTAACGGATTGGCA
Source organism: Halostagnicola kamekurae (assembly GCF_900116205.1). NCBI lineage: Archaea > Methanobacteriati > Methanobacteriota > Halobacteria > Halobacteriales > Natrialbaceae > Halostagnicola > Halostagnicola kamekurae. The sequence continues at coordinate 5,362 of NZ_FOZS01000004.1, forward strand.
GACAATGAAGAGCGTCTCCATCCCGACGGCCTTCTCCGGAATATCGGCGGCCGTCCTGCTCGGAGTCGGACGTGCTATCGGAGAAACGATGGCCGCGACCGTCATAATCGCGCACAGTCGGCGACTGCCCGGTCCCGAACTGTACAACGTTTTCGACAGCACAGAAACGCTCACCACCTTGATCGCCTCCAGTTACGGGAACGCAACCCCGGGAAGTAAGTTCATGAGCGCACTGTTCGCCGCTGGAGTCCTGTTGCTGGTGATCGTCACGGGGCTGGGGATCGTCTCACAACTCATCGAACAACGGATGCATCGCAAACTGGGTGAAGGACAATGAGCGGTGCTCACGAGTTTCGCCTAGTCAACGACAGAAGCACGACCTACGAACAGTTCGCACAGAGTATCGTCGCCGGAGCGCTCGCTGCGTTCGTGCTCGCGGCGGGAGCCCTGTTCGGATGGGTATCGATCGACGGATCCGTCGGCGGCTTCTCAGTCGCAAGCTACGTTGGCGGAGTGGTTTTCGCGCTCGGCATCGCAACCGGAGCGATCGGTGCGCTCTCCCGGTGGGGTGGCATACGAACGACCCCCGACCGTTCACCGGGGCTCGGCGTTGGACTCATCCAGACAGGTCTCTGGATGACTACCGCCGGCTTATTCGCCAGCAAGACCATCGGTCTGGGTCGGATCGGTTGGCTCGTCGCCGTTCCCATCGGGCTGTTCGTCGGCTATCTCACGATCGGGACGCGAGAAGACATCGGCGCGACGTTCCCTGCCGCTGCGTTTCTCTGTCTCGTCGGCATCGTCGTTCTATCGGGAATGATCACTCCGACATGGACCTGGGAACCCGATGCCTTCGATGCGATCGTTCCCGGAACGGTCGTGATCCCGCTGCTAACGATGTTCGCCAGTCTACTTGCCGGCTGGGCCGGTGCATCGGCCAGCAACAGGTTCGGAACGCGAGGGAGACAGAACGGTGCGTTCCTGCTGATTTCGCTTTTCGTGTTGCTCGTTCTCTCGGTGCTCGTCTACCTCTTCGTGTTCGTATTCGAACGGGGAATAATGGTCGTTCTCGAGAATCTCGCAATCGGTGGCGGAAGCATACTCTTGCTGACTGGAACGGCCCTGGTTCTGGGAGTCAAATCCGCGAATATCAGACCGACGCTGGCAGATGGAACCGACAAAATCGTCGCGTTCGTCAACTTGGCAGTGATGATCCTGCTTGGGTTAATCTGTGCTGGCCTGATCTACACGATCGGTGTGGGAGAACCGATATCCGGGTATTCGGTGACGATCGAACCGACAGCGGTCGTCGGTGGGGTCCCGGGTCTCATCGTCGGTACAATCTTCCTTACCATTCACCGCCGGGCGTATGCTGACTGGCAACCCGAGACCGATCTAGAACGGCGATTCGATGCGAGCGTCCGCCTCGCCATCGGTGCGCTGATCGGAACGGCGCTCGTCGAGGTCATCACGCAGTCCGAACTCGCGTTCGCGGGGATAGCCGTCGTGCCGACTCTGGTGATCCTCGTCGGCGGTGTCGGACTCGGGCTTTTCGTCCTGCGGGGACTAGCCGACCAAACCGAATCGAACATCGTTCCGGCGGGGATTCCGCCCCTGTTCCGTCTCGGAGACGTTCTCCTGTGGGCGTTCGTCATCGGTTGTCTGCACGTCGCCGTAACCGGCTACCCCCTCGGCGTCGGCCCGATCGACGTCATCACGAGCGGGACGATCGACTGGCCGTTCGTGATGAATCCCTCACAGGGCCTCGGCATCCAGAAGGGTGTGATGCCGGCGATGTTGGGAACAGTATGGATCGTTCTCGGGGCCGTTACGTTCGCGGTCCCGCTGGCCGTTGGCGCCGCCGTATTCCTGACGGAGTACGCCACGGATAGCCTGTTCACGAGTGCCGTCGACGTCGCCACGAACGGGCTCTGGAGTACGCCGAGCATCGTGTTCGGCCTCTTTGGACTCGCATTCTTGGTCCCACGATTCGGCGGAAACACCTCGATATTCGCGGCCCAACTCGTGCTGGGATTCATGTTACTGCCGCTCGTGCTCATCACGAGCCGCGAGGCGATGAAAAGCGTCCCCGACGAGTATCGAGACGCAAGTGCGGCCCTCGGCGTCTCGAAGTGGGAGACGATCAAAAGCGTCGTCATCCCCGCGGCCATGCCGGGCGTCGTCACCGGCGCGATCCTCGGCGTCGGTCGGATCGCGGGAGAAACTGCACCGCTCTTGCTCGTGCTCAAGGGGCCGAACTTCCCGACTTCGTCACCCGGAATCTTCTCGAGTTTCACGTTCACGGTCGGGCTCGAACCGCCGTTCGTCCACGTCTCCAATCCGGCACTGCTCGAGCGAGCCAGCGCGCTCCCCTACCAACTGTACGCAGTTATTAAGGCTGGTGTCGGCGGATCGGAAGCCTTCGGCTGGGGGACGACGCTCGTCCTGTTGGGCGTCGTCCTGTCGTTCTTCGGAATGGGAATCGCGACTCGACGATACTTCAGGAAGAAACTTCACCAATGACAGAATCCAGTATGGACACTACGACGACGGAACGAACCGACGCGGAAACAACGACCACCGCTACCGAAACGACGACGGGCGAAAGCGACGAACGGACGAACCCGGCGTGGCGAGAGTACTCGTTCCCCGGCGATCCGGTCCTCTCAATCGAGGACCTGAACGTCTGGTACGACGACGATCACGCGCTGACGGACATTTCGATCGACATCCCCGAGCAGAGCGTAACGGCGCTGATCGGGCCGTCGGGCTGTGGGAAGTCCACGTTCCTTCGCTGTCTCAACCGGATGAACGACCGGATCAAGAGCGCGCGTATCGAGGGGACCGTGTCGTTCAACGGGCAGAATATCTACGCCGACGGAGCGAACCTCGTCGAACTCCGAAAACGGATCGGCATGGTCTTCCAGCAGCCCAACCCGTTCCCGAAATCCATACGCGAAAACGTCGCGTATGCTCCGAGAAAACACGGCGATATCGAGCGGGGGCTCGTGCCGAAGTTACTCGGCCGCGAGGACGTCCAGAAGGAAGACGAACTGGTAGAGCGGTGTCTTCGCGACGCCGCCCTCTGGGACGAGGTCGACGGACGCCTCGAGGACAACGCGCTCGGGCTTTCTGGCGGCCAGCAACAGCGGCTCTGTATAGCTCGTTGTCTCGCCGTCGACCCGGAAGTCATCCTGATGGACGAACCGGCCTCGGCGCTCGATCCGATCGCGACCGCTAAAATCGAGGATCTCATCGACGACCTCGCCGAAGACTACACGGTCGTTATCGTCACGCACAACATGCAACAGGCCGCGAGGATCTCCGACCAGACGGCCGTCTTCCTCACCGGCGGCGAACTCGTCGAGTACGGCGACACCGATCAGGTCTTCGAAGATCCGGAGAGCCAACGCGTCGAGGACTACATCTCCGGTAAGTTCGGGTGATCGATGTGACTCGAGAAACGTACCAACAGTCCCTGGACGACCTCCGGGACGACGTCCTCGCGATGGGCGACCTCGTCGCCGAACGCCTCGAGATGGCCCTCGAGAGTCTGAGTACGCGAGACGAAACGCTGGCTCGCGACGTTATCGGTGGAGATAGCGAAATAAACGAGACGTATCTCGCCATAGAACAGCAGTGTGTCGACCTCGTTGCGCTCCAACAGCCCGTCGCGAGCGATCTGCGCTTCATCACGGCCTCGTTCAAGATCATCACCGACCTCGAGCGCATCGGGGATCTGGCGGTCAATCTGGCGGAGTACGCGCTGGCAGCGACGCGCGAACTCGCCCCCGACGTCGAAATCGACGAGATCGGACACAACGCGACGGACCTCCTCGATCGGAGTCTCGAGGCATACGAAACGGAGAACGCCGACGCCTGCCACGACATCGCACGGAGTGACGACGACATCGACGCGCTCTGCCAGCGCGCGAGCGAAAGGGTCACTCGAGACCTGATCGAGCGGGAAGCCGACGGCGACACGCCGTGGGCGCTCGAGCAGTTGTTAGACGACGTCTCGCGCGTACTGTTGACGATCCGTGACATCGAACGGATCGCAGATCACGCCGTGAACATCGCGGCTCGGATCCTGTATATGGCAGAGAACGACCCCAGTCTGATCTACTAACATGTATACGCGCAAAGTGCAGACCGTCGGCAGCGGGACCTACACCGTGTCGATCCCGAAAGACTGGGCCCGATCAGCGGACATCGACGGAGGCGACACCGTCAATCTCCACGCGCATATCGACGGAGTACTCGCGCTGCAAGCTGAGGAGCGCGAGGACGAGACGCCAGGCCGGGCCACGATGCGAGTTGGCCCCGACGATGTGACCAGTCTCGAACGAACGATACGAGCGGCCTACGCAGCCGGGACGAAGGAGATACAACTCGAGACGACGGACGGATTCACAGCCGAACAGCGACGCGTCGTCGATCGAGTCGCACGGACGCTAACAGGCGTCTCCGTCACCGAAGAATCCGAGTCGAAACTGACGGTTCGAACGCTCCTCGATACGGAGGAGGTGTCGGTTCGACAGTCGGTGCGCCAGCTCGCGTTCGTGGCGCTGTCGATGCACCGCGATGCGACAGCCGTGCTGACAGCGGGGACAAGTTCCGGCAACGTAGCTGACCGAGACGAGCAAGTCGACCGGCTCTACGCGATGATCGACCGCTCGTTCGCCCGCGGGCTCGCCCGTCTCGACGAAGTCGATTCGCTCGGACTGACCCGTCCGGAACTGTTCGAACTCTGGGCGACGACCCGCGAACTCGAGCGCGTCGCCGACCACGCCGGAGGGATCGAAACGGCCGCCGGACGCATCGCCGACTCGATCGACGCATCGGTCACGGAGGAGGTTCGCGAAATCGCACAGCGCGCACGCGATATCGTCGCGGACGCGGTGGACGTCGTTCTCGGTGATTCGGACGCCGAGACTGCGCGGCAGGCGTTGGATGCTCGCGATCGGCTCCGCGAAGACATCGCCTCGTTCGAGCGCCGGTTGGACGCCTCGTCGGCCGACGAATCGCAACTCGAACGCGTCCTCGAGCGACTGGGACGGACGGCCGAACACGGCGCCAATGTCGCGGAGTACGGGCTCCGCCACGCCATCTACCGCGGGGAACTCTCGGAACCGCCGTTCGTCCCGAACCACGCGGACGACTCCGAGCAAGAATCCCACGCCTCCACGGGTGGATGAGGGCGACGACAATCACAGCACACTTACACCGATAGAATCTACCACGCGATATGAACACATCGGGGCGGGCCCGTTGGAGTGGATCGAGGACGCTCGAGCGTACTCGAGGCGGCCGATTTCGCGGTGTGAGGAGAGAGACATGCTCATAGATGCACTTCGATATCCGACGAGTGGAACCTCCACGGTCGCCGTCGCGGGGCTGGTCGTCGCGATCGCGATCGGCTATCGGTACACCGCGGCGTTCGTTCCCTCGATAGCCGCCCTGCTTCCCGGAACGGTAACGGCGATAGCGGCTATCGCGCTGGTCGGCTACCTGTCGCAGGTGCTCGTCGACGAGAGCGACTCGCCGCCGCACATCGACGTGAGCAGGTCGTTTCGGATCGGTTGCAAATCGATCGCGATCACCGCGGCGTATCTGGTCGTCCCCGTCGCGGTGCTGGTGACGACGATCGGTTCGTTCGCCCAGACGGGCGGAGACGCCGGCGTCCCGGCGTTTTTCCTGATTAGTTCCACCGCGGCGCTGTTTTTCTTCCTCTCGAGTGCGTACGCGCTGCCAGCGGCGCTGGCGGCGGCGACGCAAACGGAGAGCGTTCGGGCTGCGTTCGATCGGGAACGAGTGGGGCCGCCGCTCACCGATCTGTCCTACGTCACCGGATGGATAACCGGCTTCACCCTGTTCGGGATCGGCTTCGTTCCCGTGTCGGTCACGATCGACTCCGGGACCGTCGCCGGATTGCTCGCAGCGCTGTTCGGCGGGTATCTACTACTGGTCGGAAGCCGAGTTATCCACACCGGCTACCGGCGGGCGATGGGACGATAGTTCGTCAGAAAATCGGGCACATTCCGAGCGCGACGGAAAATCGATCTCGCGAGTTAGAGCTGTGGCGGCTCCGACTCGACCGGTTCGAGTCGTCGGTTGTGCAGCGCCTCGCCCGTCGACGCGTCGAAAATGTGAATCGCGTCTTCGGGGATGTGTGCTGTCACCCGCTGGCCGCTTTCGAACTGGCGCATACCTCCGACCGTCGCGATCATCGACTCCGTCTCGAGGGACGCATCATCGTTCTCGAACCTGAGGTAGACGATGTTTTCGTCCCCCATCGGCTCGATTACGTCGATCGTTGCCTCGATATCGTGTGCGTCCGTCGGGGCCCCGTCGCTAATCGCGATATCTTCCGGCCGAATGCCAAGGACGAGATCCGACGATCCGTCGACGTCCGCCGCGAGTTCGTCCGAGATCGGGTACTCGAAGCGATCGGACTGCAAGACGGTTTCGCCCGCCTCCGTTCGGCGGTTCATGTCGACGAAGTTCATCGACGGTTCGCCGACGAATCCGGCGACGAACAGATTCGACGGCCGGTGATAGCAATCAAGCGGCGTGCCGACCTGCTGGAGCGTCCCGTCGTTGAGGATCGCGACTCGGTCGCCCATCGTCATCGCCTCGGTCTGGTCGTGGGTGACGTAGACCGTCGTCGTGTCGAGTTCCTCCTGAAGACGCTGCAGTTCAGTTCGCATCTCCGCGCGAAGTTTGGCGTCGAGGTTCGACAGCGGTTCGTCCATGAGAAAGACCGCGGGATCGCGGACGATCGCACGACCCAGCGCGACGCGCTGTTGTTGGCCGCCCGAGAGTTCGCCGGGTTTTCGATCCAGCAGGTCTTCGATTCCCATCATCGCCGCGGTGTCTTCGACCCGTGCAGCGATCTCGTCGTCGCCCATCTCCGTCGACTCCTCGAGTCCGAAGGACATGTTCTCTCGCACGGTCATGTGCGGGTACAACGCGTAGGACTGGAACACCATCGCGATGTCTCTGTCCTTCGCGGGCGTCTCATTTATGACGCGGTCGTCGAGGTTGATCGTGCCGGAACTTACCGTCTCGAGTCCAGCGACCATTCGAAGCGTCGTCGACTTGCCACAGCCGGAGGGGCCGACGAGGACGAGGAACTCGCCGTCGTCGATATCGATCGATACGTCGTCGACGGCAACGATCTCGTTCCCGTCGTCTTCCGTGAATACTTTCGTGACCTCGTTGAGTTTCGTTTGAGCCATGATTAGTACCTCGTGGTAGAGATAGTTAATTGTCGAGTGATCATACGCGAACTCCCTCCGCGAACTCGTCGGCGAACAGGAGATAGACCGCAAGCGTCGGCAGCGCCGTGAGCAACGCACCCGCCATTCGGAGCGGATAATCGATTCCCTCGAGGGAGGTACCGAGACCCGAGAGGATCAGCGTCGCGGAGGCCGCCGGATCGTTGACGCTGCCGATGAGCGTCAACGAGAACAGGAACTCGTTCCAGATCTGTGTGAACTGGAAGATAAAGACGACCGCGAACATCGGGAGCGACAACGGCAGGACGATACGCTTGTAGATCCGCCAGACCGACGCCCCGTCGAGTTTCGCGGCCTCGATCATCTCCCAGGACATCGTCTTGTACTGCGAGCGGAACAACAGCGTACAGATCGGGATCCCGTACGCGGTGTGGGTGATGATGAGTTCCAGGATCGTCGCGAACCGCGGTGTCAACAACAGCCCGAGGCGGTGATCGAGCATTGCGATGTTCGACCAGAACTGCGTCAGCGGAATAATGACGGCCTGGTAGGGGATGAAGATCCCCGCGATGAACAGGACGAACACCGCGACCTGTCCCCGCCAATCGACGAGCGTCAGTCCGTACGCCGCCATGCTTCCGAAGACGGCACAGAGGATCGTCGCCGGAACGGTGAATATCAGGCTGTTTACCATCCCCTGTGCGAGGGCGTCGAACGCGAACGTCCAGCTCTCGACCGTCGCACCGGTCGGCCCCGGTGGAGCGAACGGCTGGGTGTTACCCACCGCGTCGGAGGTCTTGATCGACGTGACCAATCCGGACTCGATCGGAATCAGGTAGACGATCGCCAACCCGACGATCGTCACGTAGAGGAGGATCCGATCGAATCCGACCCCCTCGAGAAGACCTTCGTCGTCGGTACGGCTCCCCGCTGACAGTGTTTCTTCACTCATAGGTTACCTCGTTTGTACTCCGTGTACAGATACGGCGCGATCACGGCCAGCGAGAGGACGAACAGCGTGAGACCGATCGCCGAACTGTAGGCCCACTCGCTGCTGTTGAATCCCTCCCGCATCATTTTCGTCGCGAGAATGTCCGCACCCTGTCGCGGGCGGTAGCCACCGAAAATCGCGTACAGGAAGTCGAAGGCCTTCAGTGCGAACAACACGAGCGTCACCGTCGCGCTGACCATCGCAGGTTTCAGTTGCGGAACGATTACGCGCCAGTACATGCGAAGCGTCCCCGCCCCGTCGACTCGCGCCGCTTCGTACTGCTCGGACGGGATCGAACGAAGCGCCGCGAGATATATCACCATGGCATAGCCGCTGAACTGCCAGATCAACGCGATGATGACCGACCCGAGGACGAGTCGCGGGTCCGCCAGCCAGTCCGGCGTGAATCCGAACAGACCGAAAAACTGGTTGATAATTCCGTCCTGACTGTTGTACATCCACTGCCAGAACTTGGCGGTGACGATGAACGAGAGGCTGAACGGGAGGAGATAGATCGTTCGGAACGACCGTCCGAACCGGATCTCCCGGTCGAGCAGGATCGCAAGCACGAGGCCTATCGCCAGACAGGCGACGGTAAACGCGACGAGTAACACGAGCGTGTTCCGGGTCGCGTCCCAGATCGCCGGATCCTCGAGCATCCGGAGATAGTTGGACAGGGTCAGATTGGAGTAATCCGGCTCGCCGAATCCGGAGTAGTTAGTCAGCGAGAGGAGGAAGTTCCATCCGATCGCTGCGTAGACGAAAAAGCCCATGAGCACGAGCGGGGGGCCCCAGAAGGGCATGGACTGAACGAAATCGCTATCCAGCCAGCTCCTCGTCGAAGACCGTTCGGTGACCGTTCCACCGTCCGTCTGGACCCGGCGCTTGTCCCGTATGGAACGCAAAAACGCTACAAGACGTTTCATTTGAGTTATCAGTTAGACGTTATTCATGAAGCCTTCGGTTGCACCGTCGACGTCGTACGGATCTGCGAAGTTGTCGTTGAGAACGCCCTCGAGATCCGACTGCGTTTGCTGATCGACGGCGAGACCGTGGGCGAGCGTCGGTGGTTTGTCAGAGACCTCGTTGAAGTCCTCGATCGTCTCCGTGAGGTAGGGGTTGAACTCGTCCGTCGGGACGTCCGTTCGAGTCGGGATCGAACCCTTGTACTGGTTGAACGCGACCTGCGCCGTTTCGCCGCCGATGAATTGCAGGAAGGTCGCGGTGTCCTCCGGAGTCGGGTTCTCTCCGGGGTAGATGAACGAGTCGATGTGCAACCCGTACATGTCTTCCGTCCCCGGGAATCGAATCGCGTCCCATTCTTCGCCGTACGTGAGTTCCTCGCTGATGTACGCGCCCGCGAGCCAGTTGCCGCCGTGGATGAACGCCGCCTCGCCGTTCATTATCTCCTCGTTGACTGAGGTGAAACCAACAGATGCTGCGTCGCTGTTGATGTAGTCCGACAGCATCTCCTCGAGCGTTTCGAAGGTCTCGCGGACGGCTTCCTCGTCACCCTCGCCATTGATGAAGTCCATGTAGGCTTGGTATCCCTGCGTACCGAGCATCACGACGGCCCAGGTCTGGAGAATAGCCCACGGCTTGAGGGACATCCCAAGCGGCGTCGCATCCGTCTCGGACTGGATCGTATCGAACGCCTCGATCAGCGCGTCGGCGTCGTCGATCGATTCGGGATCGACACCGGCCTCCTCGAGGACGCTCACGTTGTAGAAGATGTCGTTCATCCGGTGAGAGCCAAGCGGCACCGCCGAGTAACCGTCGTTGTGCTGGCAGGCCTCGACCGCCTCCTGTATGTGGGAATCCTCGAATCCGGCTTCCTCCCACACCTCGGATTCGATATTTCCGAGCGCATCACCGTAACGCTCGAGGTTCGCTCCTGGCCAGCCGGCGAACGAACTCGGCGGGTTGCTGTTTCGCAGTCTGGTAGCGATGGTCTGGTCGAGGCTTTGGTTGCCACCCCCGCCGATGGCTTCGTCTTCGAAGTCCATGTCCGGGTACTCCTCGTCGAACGCGTCGAACAGCGCTTGCTGGGCTCGTTTTCCGTCGCCCCCCGTCCACGCGTGAAGCACTTCCACCGTGGTGCCGCCATCTTCCCCCGTGAGACAGCCGGCGAGTCCGAGCATTCCTGCGGCCCCTGCTGCACCTGCACCCTTCAGTACGCGGCGTCGCGAATGTGTGTCATTGTTGGACATAGTTCGCACATATAGAGCGAGGGATCAATCTCACTTAACTTTTATGATGATGAACGATGACTGTGATCGAAATCGTACATACAAACGGGATACAGTACCCAAAGGCGTTTATTTCGATTCAGAAAACGAACGGTCAGGACCTCACCACTCGGCGACGCTGCCATCGTCGTGTCGCCAGACTGGATTGTGCCAGTCGACATCGGTCTCCGATTGCTTACGAATGTAGGATTCGTCGAGTTCGATCCCGAGGCCCGGCTTATCGGGGACCGTCACGTATCCCCCCTCGTACTCGAAGACATCGGTATCCTCGAGGTAGTCGAGTACGTCGTTGGTCTGATTGTAGTGGATGTCCAGACTTTGCTCCTGAATCAGGGCGTTGGGGGTACACATATCCACCTGCATACACGAGGCGAGCGCGATCGGACCGAGCGGGCAATGGGGTGCAAGCGCGACGTCGTAGGCTTCCGCCATCGACGCGATCTTTTTGACCTCGGTGATGCCCCCTGCATGCGATAGGTCTGGCTGGATAACGTCGACGGCTCCGTCCTCGAAGATCGGCTTGAAATCCCACCTGGAGAACATTCGCTCGCCGGTCGCGATCGGAACGGTGGTATGGGCGGCGATCTCCGGCAGCGCGTCGTTGTGCTCTGGGAGGACCGGTTCCTCGACGAACATTGGTTCGTGGGGCTCGAGCGCTTTGACCAGTCGTTTGGCCATCGGTTTGGCTACTCGCCCGTGGAAATCCACCCCGATATCGATCTCGGGACCGACGCGTTCGCGAACCTCGCGGAGTCGATCGACGGCCGACTGTACGGACGCCGGATCGTCGAGGTGTTCGATCTCGGAGGTTGCGTTCATCTTCAGGGCAGTGAAGCCTTCGTCGACTTTTTCGGCCGCGGACTGACCCACGTCCGACGGGCGATCGCCGCCGATCCACTGGTAGACCCGAATGCGGTCTCGAGCGGCGCCGCCAAGCAGTTCGTAGACCGGAGCGTCGTAGTGTTTGCCCTTGATGTCCCACAGCGCCTGATCGATCCCGGCGATCGCGCTCATCAGGATCGGCCCGCCTCGGTAGAATCCACCGCGGTACATCGTTTGCCAGTGGTTTTCGATGTCGAACGGACCCTCGTTCAGAAGGTACGTGTCCATCAACTCCTCGACCGCCGTCCGGACGGTCTTGGCGCGACCCTCGACGACCGGTTCGCCCCAGCCGACCAGACCCGTGTCGGTTTCGACGCGCAGGAACAACCACCGCGGCGGCACTTCGAACAGTTCGTAATCGACGATTTCGGTCATGTGTAGCAGCGTCGTTCTGATGGTACGAGGCGCGTTACATGTAGCTGTCGGTCATTCGAGAAACCACTCGGCTGCGCCGTCGAAGGACGCACAGAAATCTCGAGCGGTGAACGATCTCCGGTCCGTCGGGCCGTTCTCGAGACGAGAACAGGCTTATCACGCTCGTAACCGAAGCACTGTCCAATGGGAGACGAGACGAACACGATCAACGCAACGCAGACGAGTTTCGAGATTCTCGAGCTCCTCCGCGAGGACGGACCGCTCACGACGACCGAGATCGCCGACGAGATCGGGTTCGCCAAAAGCGCCGTCCACAAACACCTCCAGACGCTACTCGAGTTGCAGTACGTAACCAGAACGGGATACCAGTACTCGCTGGGAATGCAGTGTTTCACGCTCGGAACCGCCGCCCGTGACGCGCATCGGTTGTTCGAACCGGTGACGAGCGAAGTCGACAACCTCGCAAAGGTGACCGGCGAACACGTAAGCGCCGTCGTCGTCGACGGGGAAACGGGCTATCACATCTACTCGCGGACCGGTGAAAACCAGCCGAGCAGAACGGAACGCGACGGAACCGCGTTCGATCCATCCAGATCGGCTGCCGGTCACGCCATCATGAGCGACGATGCGGACGAGTCCCACCGTTACGAGACGCAGGCTCCGTCACGAACGCAAATCACCCACGAGCAGGGACTCACGTTTTCGATCGACGGCGAGACGTCGGGACAGAACTCGATCGCCATCTCGGTAGTCGGACCGACAGATCAACCCCTCGGGGCCCTCGAGATCTCCGGTCCGGCTCGCAGAGTCCACGGAAAGCGGTTGAAAGAAGACTTCGCCGGGTTACTCGTGAGCGCCAAGTCGTCGATAGAGACGGCCCTGCGAAACCGATCCTAACGCCACGCTCGAAATAGTAACTATTATAGTTGTATACGTTCTTGGCTTAACTACGCGAGAGGTCGTGTTAGACGAGGGTGTGGAGTTATCGTTACACATATATGGTTGTAATAGATATCCATATCGCTCCGAGTGTCAGCAGAAAATAGCTACTTGTTCTCGAGCGAGGAAATATTCCAATTCTAATACTGGAGAAATAAGTAGAGTAATCTGTGAGATTTATCCCATTAACAATAGTAAAATATATACATAATAGTAATTTAGTAATTACTATCTTGTTCCATATATTTTTGAATAGATGCTAATACACTTCAAAGCCCAAAATCTGACATAGATAGCAAATGATAGAGTACAACCATAAACTATTTTATTATAAATTAATCTTATTCCCTTGTTATTCATAATAATTTTATCTATAGATAGGTATGGTGATGATGTGTAGCCACGTCGATCGCCATTCGAGCAGATCAAAAGAGGGTGCCACCGAAACGCAAATGTATTGACCACATCCGTTCTGGAAACGAACGTATGACTCGAGTTGGACGGGACCGACCGATCTCGGATCGAGTCTTCGGGAGCGAGACTAACGAAACGCATCTCGGTTCGAATACTACACGCTGGAAATCCCATCCATCGCAATGACGACCGTCGCAATTTCGGACGCCGTCGATGCGTACCTTCGACGCAAATCGATCGGAGGCGCGACCGGAGCCGGTTCCGGAGCGTACGCCTCGAACGCCGAGTCGATCCTCCGCCGGTGGACAAGCTGGCTCGAGACCGACCGTGAAACGGCGAACCTCGCCGAACTCACGGACGACGACCTCGTCGCGTACGCTCGAGAACTCGCCGGCCGCGTCGAACGAGGGACATACGTCTCGTCAACGGCACGAACCTATTACGCGGTGGTCCGCGCGTTCCTCTCGTGGTGTGTCAGCGGCGGTCTCCTCGAGGCGAACCCCGCAGCGATTCGACGGGCGCAAGTTCGACTTCCCGCAGAGAGCGATCGCCAACGGACCTGGACTGACCGCCAGCGGGAAGCCCTCGAGGAGCACGTCAGACGACGAGCCCTGTCGTCACTCGAGGACGCCAGCGAGGACCGGTGTCGTCGCCTCCGCGAGTACGCCATCGTTTCGCTACTGGCACATACGGAAATCCGCGGCTCGGAACTGTTTCGCGCTCCGGACGACGCGCGACGGACCGGCGCGACCTGGGAAGACGTGGATTTCTACACCGGGACGATTCGTGTCCTGGGAAAATCCCAGCGCGAGGAAACCGTCCCGCTGCCAGCGCCGGCGCGAACACCGCTTCGGCGGTACCGAATCGCCCTCGACCCGCCGACCAACGAGTGGCCGCTGTTCCCGACGCGACACGCGCCCTCGATCGCGCGTCACGTCCGCTCGAAACTCGAAGACCGCGGCTACGGCGAGACTGAGATCGAATCACTGCTCGAGGAGTCGACGGCGAAGTCGCTTCTGCGGGAGTACGCGCTTACACCTCCCGCGATAACGACCGAGGGGGCTCGCTCCGTCCTGAAACGGCTGTGTGAAGACGCGGGGATCGACGTCGACGGCGAGTACCTCACGCCGAGCGGCGTCGGTCGAGACGTCGAACACTCTCGCCGACGCGCCGCGACCGCGCCGACGAACGCCCTTCGGGTCGCCTTTCTCGAGCAATCGATCGCGCGCGTCGAAGACGACCCCCGCGTGATCGACGTCCCCGCGCCGTCGTTCTCGCGGGAGGAGTGAAGGGCGTTCGCTCGGGTTCGAATCGGGGACGAGGAAACAGGAGTAGTATTGAAACCCGGTAGAAGATGATTGCTCTGGGACCGCTGTGGTAAGTACAGGGAAACTATTGCTCGAATCCCCTATTCAGATAGGTATGTACTCCCAAAATAACCCCCCAAATTCCGACAAGAGCAAGAATCACTACGGCGAGGAGGCTCCAATCCCGTACAAGTAGCAACCCGGAAAGAGCCACTGAAAGGATACCAATCCCTGTGATTACTATTGGGTATGCTTTTGGCTTGATAACAATACTGAGGAGGCCAACACTACCGATAAAAGGGTAGATGGTCGCTATAGGGGAACCAAGGTACCCTCCGATACTAGACAGTCCCAAAAGGACAATCCCCAAAATAATCCACGGGTATTGCCACCGCTCAACTTCGACCATAATTTGTCTTTTGACAATCGAGTTATATAGATGTTCTCTCTCGTATTCAGTTTGCACCTGTAGTAGACATGTGCTTCACGCCCAAATACTGCTGAATAAGAGGATTTCAACAGAACAAACTCGCCTAGACGAGCAAGAGCAGCAGAATCGTCAGAATCGCCGTCAGCACCAGGATTGTAAAGCCGATACTCGCCCGAAGGTGGATCGTCGAGGGGCGACCGCCGTCGGCTGGCTGGCGCTCCTCGAGTTCGACGACCCAGTTTGGAAGCCGTCGGAAAACGGCGTCGACGGCCAATACTGGATTGTTACCGATCCAGTAGACGCGTCGTACGAGTCCCACCGCGACCGAGTCGACCGCACGATACGTTTCCGTGACAGCCAGCATCGAACCGCGTCCGGTGTAGTACCCGATGGGATTGACGATCATCGCCGGATCGCCGAGATCGAGTTTCGAGAGCGGTTTCCGAATCAGGACGAACGCGACCGCGGCGATCGCGAACAGGATCACGGCGTCCTGAACGTGACCCGGACTGTAGGGGTGGAGATGGTGTGATTCGGCACCCCCACCGACGATAACCGACGTGCCGTCGATGAATGGGAGCAGATTCGTGAAAAACGGCCAACCTATCTCGGGCAGTCCGAGCGCGAGACAGGCACCGCCGACCGAGAGCATTGCGACGGTCTGGCCCGGTCTAGCGTCGTCGACCTCCCGGTCGCTCGGCCCGTGGAGGAAGACGTAGTAGCCGAGTTTGATAAACGAGAGGAAGGTGCCGACCGCGCCGATGAAAAGCAGCCAGTAAAGCGCCTCGTACTTCGGTCCGCCGAAGTACCCGGACGCGGCGTCGAGGACCATTCCCTTGCTAATGAAGCCGCTGAACCCGGGGACTGCGGTGATCGAGAGTGCCCCCAGGAGGTACCCGATGGCGGTGATAGGCATTTCCTTCCAGAGCCCGCCCAGTTTGTACAGATCGTTCTCGCCGGTTCGGTAGATCACGACGCCGACGGCCATGAACAGGAGGCTCTTATAGAGGATATTGTTGAACAGGTGCCCCATCGCGCCGGCGACGCCGAGCGCGGAGCCGAGACCGATCCCGGCGACGATATACCCCAGCTGGGCCTGAATGTGATAGGACAACAGCGCTCGCATATCGTGCTGGAGCAACGCGAACCCGGCTCCGTAGACGGCCATCAGTCCGCCCATGTACGCGAGAAACAGATTCGTCTCGGGGAACGCGCGATAGAATATCAGCGCGCTGGTCTTCGTGGTGAACACCGAGAGAAACACCGAGGCCGCGAAGTGCGGCTTGGGATACGTATCCGGGAGCCACGTGTGGAACCCGATAAAGGCGACGTTGATCCCCATCCCGAGCGTGGCGAACATCGCCGGAAGGCCGGACGCGATCCCCGATCCGTAGGCGAAGTTGCCGACCGCCGCGTAGTGTGCGGCGACCGCCAACAGGACGAGGTTCCCCGCGATACCGTGGGCGATGGCATAGCGGTACCCCGAACGGACCGCGTCGCCGCCGTAGTTCCAGACCACGAACGTACTCGTGACGGCCATCAGTTCCCACATGAACACCAACACGAGCCAGTCGCCAGTGAACGCCGTTCCGATCGCCGAGGCGACGTAAATCAGCGCGTACGATCCCATCGTCCGGGACGCCTCGCTCGAGTACGCGTAGATCACGGCGAACGTGCCGAGGAATCCGAGGCCGAGGCCGACGAGCCGACTGAAGTCGTCGACGAAGAACGGCTGGATTTCCGTAAACCCGAGGAACTCGGTCGTAAGGTGGGTTCCCTCAGGAACGAAGAACGCGATCGCCGTCACGGCAGCGAGACTCAGCGTCCCGATCGCGTAGCCGAGTCGACGCGGCAGGACCAACATCAGGAGCGCCGCCGCGAGGACGATAAACGGCGGGTACGCGTAGGTGAGTAGTTCCGTCTCGATCATGGGACGGACACACCCGTTACGACTCGCACTATTTCACTGGCGAGGTCGAGAAAGACCGCGAGGTCGGGAACGACCCCGAGGACGATCCCGCCGGTCGCGATAACCGCGATCGGCACGAGCATGAGCCAGGTGCTCTCGTCGAACGGAGAACGACGGTCCCATCCACTCGGTGGCGGACCGCCGTGGTGGTGATCGTGCTCATCGGCCTGGGGAGTCACGGCGGTACCGTGGTCCCCGCTGGGACCGGCAACCTGTCCATCAGCGCCGTTGTCAGCACTGTCGTCGGCAGACGCGCCGAACGGAACGTCGGCGTCGCTCGGATACTCGTCGACCGCGAAGCCGTCGTCGGTGTCACGGTCCTGGACGTTGGTATCGTTGCGGTCGCCGTCGTGAGTGTCCTCGTGGTCCCCCCCGTCGGTCGCGACGTCGTGTTCGGACTCGCGCCGATCGGCTCCGCCGAGCGTTCCACCCGGCGGGAACTCGAGCAGCGGTTTGGCGTCGTGTCGATCCTCGCTCTCGAAGAAGGCCGTGTAGACGACGGGCCAAAAGTAGACGATGTTGAGAACGCCCGAGAGCACGAGCGCGACCGCGAACGGCCAGTAACTGGCCTGCATCCCGCCGACGAGCATGTAGAACTTGCTGACGAATCCGGCGGCGAGCGGTATGCCGGCCATGCCGGCAGAGCCGACAGCGAAGGCGGCCATCGTCAGCGGCATCCGTTTTCCGATACCAGCCATTTCGCTGATATAGTCGGTGTGAGTTTCGACGTGGATCGATCCCGCACAGAAAAACAGGGTGAGCTTTCCGAACGCGTGGGCGGGGATGTGAAACAGTCCGCCGAGTATCGCCATCGGATGGAGCATCGACAGCCCGAGGACGATGTAGGACAACTGCGCGGTCGTCGAGTACGCGAGCCGCCGCTTGAGGTGGTCCTTTCGTAACGCGATGATACTCGCCGCCAGAAGGGTAAACGTCGCCAGTATCGCGACGGGAATGTTCAGTCCGACCTCGCCGATGCCCGGAACCGACAGCGGGAGGTCACGAATCGTTTCGACCCCGTAGACCTCAAGGATGACGCGGGCGATACCGAACGCGCCGGATTTGACGACCGCGACCGCGTGGAGCAATCCAGAGACGGGTGTGGGCGCGACCATCGCGTCGGCGAGCCAAGAGTGAAGCGGCATTATCGCGGCCTTCACGCCGAAGCCGGCGATCAGGAGGAAAAACGCCGCCTGCGCGTACGCCTGCGCGCCGTCTGCCGTCGCGGCGCTCGCGAGGGCGTCCATCCCGCCGGACTGGAACGCGACCGTCGGATCGCCGACGCCGCTCGTAAGCCAGTAGATCAGCACCGTCCCCGCCAGCAACAGGACGCCGCCGCCGAAGAACGTGTACGTGATGTACTTTCGCCCGGCGATCCGAGCCTCGGCGTCGTCGTTGTGCGCGACCAGCGGGTAGGTGACCAGCGAGAGCAGTTCGTAGAAGACGAAGAGGGTGATTAAATTCGCCGAGAACGCGATCCCGACTGCGGTCGAGAGACTGGCCGCGAACGCCGCGAAGAACCGCGTCTGGGAGTGCTCGTCTAACCCCCGCATGTAGCCGGCCGCGTAGAACGAGGTGAAGATCCACAGCAGGCTCGCGAGCAACGCAAACAGCATTCCGAGCGGGTCCGCCTCGAGCGCGAAGTCGATGCCGGCGATGAACTCGACGCCGGTCGCGGCCTCGAGGCTCCACTCGTAGGTCTCGCCGGAGAGCACGCCGGGGAGCATGCTCGCGATGATGCCGAACTTCGCCAGTGCGGCCGCGACCGACCAGCTTTCGCGGACGTTCGGATAGCGATACGACGCGATAATCAACACCACCGCGATCGCCGAGACCAGAACGGCCGCGAGCGGGCGGATGGTCGGGATCGGATCAGCCATCAGTGAAACACCTCCGAAGTGAACGGCTCGAGCAGATCGAACAGCGCACCGCCGGCAAAGCCGAAGGCGACCGCGAGAACCGCGAGGACGACCACGAACGCTATCATACCGAACGAAACGCCGTCCGGCGAATCGGTCATCTGATCACCGGTTCCGCCGTCGGTCGCCACCTGCGACGTCCCCGCACTCCCGTCGGAGCCGTGCGCTGTCTCGGCCGGTGGGGTGAAGTACATCTTCTCGAGCACTCGAGCGGCGTAGGCGAGCGTGAACATCGTGCTGAGGAGGATGACCGCGGCGACCGGCCAGGCCTCTGCCTGAACCGCTCCAAGTGCGATGTACCACTTCCCGACGAAACCGGCGGAGGGTGGAATACCGACGAGCGCGGCGAGTAAGACGCCGACGCCGGCCGCCGAGACTGGTCGCTCGCGTGCCAGACCAGCGTACTCGTCGACCGTCCGCGCACCGTATCCCAGCGAGACGACGCAGGCGGCACCGAACAGTCCCGCCTTCAGGATGCCGTGGCCGATCAGGTGGATAACCGCACCCGTAAACGCCGTCTCCGTGACGACGCCGTAGGCGGCGACGACGAGGCCGAACTGCGAGACCGACGAGTACGCGAACATGCGTTTCACGTCGGTCTGGATCGCGGCGAGCGCACTTCCCGCGACGACGCTTACCGAGCCGACGGTGACGATTATTTCGGAGGCGTAGGGCGTCTGTATCAGGAATTCCGGACCGAAGACGTCGAACAAAATTCGGCCGAGCGCGTAGGCGGCGACCGTCGAGACGAGCGCCGCGATAAGTGGCGTGACGCCGTCGGGCGCGTGCTGGTAGGCGTCGGGTTGCCACGTGTGCAACGGCCACTGGGCGACCTTGATCGAGAAGCCGACGAAGATGAACGCGAACGCGGTTCGAACCAGACTCAGTTGCTGCTGGTCCAGCGTCCCGTTCTGTAACACATCGGCGAGTTCGGCCATGTTCAACGTTCCCGTCGCCATGAACAGGAACGCGACCCCGATCAGGTAAAACGACGCGCCGATCGTCCCGAGAATGAGGTACTTCAACGCCGCGACGGCCGACTCGGGACCGTCACCGCTCGAGATCAGCGCGTACGTTCCGAGGCCGACGATTTCAAGGAAGACAAACATGTTGAACACGTCGCCGGTAAGCGCGAGGCCGAGCAAACCGCCCGTCAGAAGCAAGTAGCCGGTGTAGAAGACGTTCCCCCGCGGACCGCCGAGGCGAGTGATCGCCAGCACGCCCGCCGCGATCAATGTCACTAGGAGCACCACGAGCGTCGAGAGGGGATCGGCGACGAGTTCGATTCCGTACTCGGGGGGGAAGTCGCCGAGCTCGTGCGTGACCGAGGCGCCGTCGACGAACACGGTGGCCGCGAGCGAGACGCTCATCGCGAAGAGACCGGTCGTCGTGACCGCTGCGACCGACCAGCCGGTCCGGTCGTAGCGAAGGCCAAGTGCGATCGGAACGACCGCAGCGATGATCGGCACCACGATGAGCAACACCGGAAGGGCGCTACTCATCGGAGCGCACCTCCCGAAGCGTGTCCTCTCGGAGCGTCCCGTACTCCGAATAGATCCGGATGATCAACGCGAGACCGACCGCGGTGAGCGCGATTCCGACGACGATCGCCGTGAGGACGATCACCTGCGGGAGCGGACTCGCGACGAAGAGTTCCCCTTCGGTCGGATGGGGAGGAACGATTGGCGAGGAGCCACCGTCGACGTAGGCCATCGAGACGAAAAACAGGAAGATCGCCGACTGAAAGAGGTTGACGCCGATCAGCTTCTTGACGAGGTTTTCGTGTGCGATCATCATGTAGAGCCCAATTCCGAGTAGAACGAACATGAGCGCGTACGCGTAGCGTGTGGTGAGTATCTCAATCATCCTCAGTGACCTCCTGTGAGTTCTCGGCCTTGCGTTCGGGGGTGAATCCCGCAGCCGTCGCGAAGAACAGCGTGATGACGACCCCCGCGACGATCAGCGTGATCCCGCCGATCTCGATGGCCTCCATCGCCCACTTGCCGCCGTTGGGAATCCCGAGTGCGGACTCGAAGCGCCCGTACTCGAGGAATTTGCCGCCGAGCACCATCGTCACAGCGCCGATGGAGAAGAAAATCGCGACACCGCCGACGACTAACCCGACGATAGCCGAATTACTGAGCCACTGTCGGGTCGGTTCGATGCCGAACGCGAACGCGATCATCAGAATCGTCACCCCGACGATCGCGCCGCCCTGAAATCCGCCGCCGGGGCTGTCGGCACCGTGCAGTGCCATGAACATGCCGTACGTGAGCGTAAACGGCGAGATGATCTTAACCGTCGTCAAAATCACCTGACTCTCCGTGTACCTGTCGTCGTATCGGTCCGCCATCAGACGAACACCTCCCGTTTGAGGACCAGCAGGACGGCGATGCCGGCCGAGAAGACGACGACCGCCTCCCCGAAGGTATCGAAGCCACGGTACGCGGCGAGGACGGCCGTGACGGTGTTTTCGACGCCCGTCTGTTCGTACGCGTGTTCGATATAGTGCTGGGAAACCTCCTCCGTCGCCCAGGCGGGGGCGTCCTCGAACCCGATCGGGTACATTTCGGGCAAGACGGCGACCAGCAAGACGAGGACGAACGCGCCGACGACGAACACCGCCGGAACGTCGACCCGTTCGAATAGTCGATCGGTCGACGGCCGCGACGTCCGTGCGATCGTCAACAACAGCAGAATCGTCGTCACTCCGGCCCCGATCGCCGCCTCGGTCATCGCGACGTCCGGTGCGAGCAAGAGCGTGTACAGAATCGCCATTCCGAGGCTGTAGGCGGCAAAGACGATGATCGTCGAAAGGACGTCGCGGACGATCGCCGTCGCGACGGCAGTCGCGAGGATGAAAAGCGCGAGCGTGTACGCGATCGCACTCATTTCTCATCACCGTCGGTTTGCTCGTCGGTCGTTTCCCACGGCGTTGCACCCGTTTCGGCGGCGGATCGAGCGATCGCGTGAGCCGCCGTCGGATTCGTGATGAACACGAAGAACAACAGCAGGACGGTGTACGCCGTCGTGTCTTGCCAGCCCAACGCCAGTGCGACGCCAGCGAGCGTCAGTCCGGCACCCAGCGTGTCGGTCTGGGAGGCCGTGTGCGTCCGCGCGAATAAATCAGGCAAGCGGAGCACGCCGACCGTCGAAACGAACGTAAAGAAGACTCCGAGAGCTAGCAGAACGACGATGGCGGCGAACCGAAGATCCGAAAGGACCGCCGCGAGGGCGCTCACAGGACGCCACCCCGTTCGACCGTGAACTTAGAGATGGCAATCGCCATCAGGAAGTTAAGCAGCGCGTAGATCAACGCCACGTCGAGGAACCACTCCTGGTCGAGTCCGACCGAAAGCAGTGCGAGGATGACGACCGTATTCGTTCCGATGACGTTCACGGCCAGCAGCCGATCCTGCGTCGTCGGACCGACAACCGCGCGATAGAAAAGCGCGATCGCGAGAACGACGAACGATACCGCAGCGGCGATGAAGATGTGACTCAGGAGTTCGCCAGTCATAGCTCATCACCGCCGACGATCTCGGCGTCGTCGCGCTCTTCGGGCGTCGGAATCGACGCCGAGTCCCGGCCGTAGAACACGAACCGAACCGCGCGCTCGAGACCGCCGTCGAAGAGGTCCTCGCGAGCGCTCGGGATGAGCGTGTGGACGAGCAACCGCTGGTCGTTCGCTCTGACCGTGAGCGTTCCCGGCGTAAGCGTGATGCTGTTTGCCAGCGCCAGCAGCGGCAGTCCGCCTCCGACGCGAGCATCGAGGCGCGTTAGCGTCGGTTCGATCGGCATCGACGGCCGCAAGATGACGGCCGAAATCGCCAGATTCGCTTTGACGATTTCGTACGCGAGATACGGCACGTAGAGCACGAACCGGACCGTTCGAAGCGGCGACTGAATCCGGTCCGGCGCGACGGTAAAGGTCACACTCGAGAGCGTGACCGACACGATGGCGGCGACCGCTGCCCCCGTGAGAAGGTCGAACCAGTACGTCGGATCGCCGAGGACGAGATAAAAGCCATAGGAGATCCAAAACAGCGCGAACATCCGGTCGAAGCTCTCCTGTCCGACGAGGCGCTCGTGTTCGGCGGGCCGCTCGACTGGGGCTTCGTCGTACTCGAGCCCGACGTTCGAGAGCTCGCGCTCGAGGGGCTGGAGCATCGGCGCGGTGACGCCGGGACGGTACTCCGGATCGAGGACAATAGTCTCGAGCCCGTGTTCGTCCGCGTAGGCCGCGAACGCTTCAGCGTACTCCCGGGGTCCAAAGAGGTACTCGTCCGCACCAAGGACGCTCGTTTCGACCGTCACGTCGTCGCTTCCAGCGTCCTCGTTGGCCCAGCTTTCGGCCCGCTCGAGGAGGCGTTCGGCTTCCTCGAGTTCCGTCTCGCCCGTTGGGCTATCACCCTCTTGCGGGAGCGCGACGACCAGATGACAATCGAGTTCGTCGGCGTCCTCGAGGGCGGATTGAACCGCGTACCCGACCGTCTGGCGGACCGTGACGGTGTCCGACAGCGGGACGAGGATCCCGTTAGCCGCCACGGGGCAGGCCTCCGTCGTACCGTCGTTTAGTTGTCATTTCGTTACTGTCGTTACTCGACCCAAGCGGAACCGGTAGGAAAACTATTTCGTTATGTGACGGACACGAAAACGCTGTCCCGCAGACGTGAAGACGACACAACGCGTCCCATTGAAGTGAGAGTCTATTTTCGAGGGCGATTCGAATTCCGGCGGGCGTGGGAGGCGACAGTTCGGAGGGAAAACCGGCCGACCCTGCGAATAGAATCGCCTGTCCCTCGAGCATAGCGGTATCTTCGAGAGGTTTACCTGTCCACCGAACGCATCGGCTTCCATGAGCATCTACTCGAGGATCCGGCCACTGGCGTTCAGACTCCCGGCCGAGACAGCCCACGAACTCGGGAAAGGACTGCTCCGGACGGCACAGTCGACCCGACCGACGAAGGCCGGGTTGGCCGCCGTCTACCAGTACGAGAACCCGACCCTCGAGATCGAGCGGTTCGGCACGCGATTCCCGAATCCGGTCGGTGTCGCGGCGGGATTCGACAAGAACGCCGAGGTGACACACGCCCTCTCGGCGCTCGGATTCGGGTTCGTCGAGATCGGAACCGTCACGCCGTACCCACAGCAGGGGAATCGACGACCGCGCCTGTTCCGACTTCGCGAGGACGAGGCGATGGTCAACCGAATGGGGTTCAACGGCTACGGCATGGACCACGTCAAAGAGCAACTCCAGCGCGACGGGCTACCGCCGGTCCCGATCGGGGTGAACGTCGGCAAGATGAACACCTCGAGCCAGCGGGAGGCGATCGAAGACTACCGCCGCGTCTTCGATCGCCTGTCGCCGTTCGCCGACTACGTCGTCGTCAACGTCTCGTGTCCGAACACGCCCGAGGAGTTCGACGAATCCTCGCCGGAACACCTCCGCGAGATATTCGAAACCCTCGAGGACGAAAACGAGCGAGACGTGCCGATCTTGGTCAAGATCGGCCCCGACTCCCCCACCGAGTCGGTGCTCGAACTCGTCGACATCGTCGAGGGCCTCGGCGTCGACGGCATCGTCGCGACGAACACGACGACCGAGAGAGACGGCCTCGAGTCGCCCAACCGGGAGGAGTGGGGCGGGCTGAGTGGAGCGCCGCTCGAGGACCGATCGACCGAAGTAATCCGAACGATCGCCGGCCACACCGACCTCCCGATCGTCGGCGTCGGCGGCGTCGACTCCGCCGAAAGCGCCTACGAGAAGATCAGGGCCGGCGCGTCGCTGGTCCAACTGTACACCGGATTCGTCTACAACGGGCCGGCGACTGCCAGGGAGATCAACAGAGGCCTGGTCGAACTACTCACCCGCGACGGCTTTCGATCGGTCGAAGAAGCGATCGGCGCGGATCTCGAGTAACGTCTCCGTGAACCGCTCGGCCTGCGCCGCCTGAATATGAACGAACGTCTGACTATCCCTATCGGTTTTGAATCCCGAGCGGATATGCTCCCGATGTGAACAGACAACTCGCGTGGGGAATCGGGACGCTCGTGCTCGGTGTCATCTGTCTCGTGGCGCTCGGTGTTTCCGGTGCGTTTCAGGACCCGTTCGGGTCGGGCCTCCAAAATAGGCCGGTCAATTCGACTGCAATCGGCGGGAGCCTCCTCCTCACCGTCGCAGGAGGCGTAACGATTGCACGGGCTCGTAGTTCTGAGTGAGATCGCCACTCCATTCGTATTCCTCTCAGCCTAACGTCTGTACAGGTACTTCTGCGACAGTTCGAACGTGAATCATAGCGAACGATTATTCGAACTAGCCCGACAGAACGGGCGCGTATCTCCGAAGGGAGGGACGAAGCAAGTACTCGACGAATCCACAGAAAAGAGCGACGGCGAGTAAGAGAGCCCAGAGAGTAAGCACCAGTTCGAACATCGTCATGGTTGCGCTTACGCCGGCAGAGCGAGCGGAGTCGACCAGATTCGGCCACGAAGTGACGAGGGAGAGCAGATAGCCGCCGCCGGAGACGAGAATCGGCGTTCGAAGCTGGTATCGGACCCACGCGACGGCCGGAATCGCCCCGAGGAGAGCGGCCCCAGCGAGTAGCCAACCGAGTTCGAGGGAACTATCCGCGAGTCCATCCCCATACTCGAGGCCGGCGAGAAAGAGGTGGACGGTGACCGTACACAGACAGAGGGCGAGTCCGAACGCTGCCGGTACCGCGATCGACCTCGAGCGGTGGAGGGGGTTGGCCATACGAATACTACTAATGCAAACACAATGAAGTTTTCTCCCGAGATACCTCTCAGGAGCGTCGCCTACAACTTGTGACGGAAGGCCCGCAAGGCGTTCGTCCCGGTCTCGGTCAGCGAAACCTGTTTCGAGCGACCGACCGATTCGACCTGCAGGTAGCCGTTTTCGACCAGCGGGGAGATGATGCGGTTGTTCAAGAGGGCGAACTTCGCCTTGTCGTTTGCGGGCGCCGATTTCGTCATGAAGTCGAGTTCGGCGTCCTCGGCGAACGTGATCAGATCGCTCTTTTTCGGCGTGTAGGCCGGGTCGTCGGTTTCCTCGACGTAATTCAGGATCCGGACCTGATCCTCGGTCGGCGTTTCGATGGGGTAGGAGGGCAGCTGTTCGGCCATTTTCATTCCTTCGGTTCGGGGGGTTTCGACAACGGGATGTGAACGAGATTCCGGATGGACATGGTATCCGCTCGCGTCCGCCGCCATGCACGCAAGCGCTGCCCCGATGGCGGCCAACTTCGGTCCGCTCGAGACGTTTATCCGTACGATGTCGTCGTCGTAGCTAGCCGCGATGGTCGTAATCTCACCCAGCACGTCGTACATGTCACCGAGATCAATCTGCCGAAAGTGGACGGCAACGCCGTGGTCCGTGAGTGTCTCCGCTAGGTCCTCGTGGTAGTCCAGTCGCTTCTGGTGTCTATCCCGAAGCAGGTGCAGAACGTCGGCGTCGTACTCGAGAACCGGGTCCTTGATCCGGTCGAGCTCGTACCCGAGCGGGGCGATGTGGACCTCGTCGATCGATCGAAGCTCCGTATCAGGTGTCATTATAGATAGTATTGAAGGTAGTAATACTATAATAGTATCGTTTGTACTGGTAGTAAGGGGATAGAATTGAACATACCCCTCGCTGTACGATTAGTTGTCATGCAGACGATGGAAACACAGGAACCAGACGTCGACGTCGAAGCCGCCCTCTCGCTGTTCGGCGACGAATACGCGATGGACATCCTCGAGACGCTCAAAGAGAACCCATCGACGGCGGCCCAGCTCCGGGAGCGCTGTGACGGGTCGAAGGTGACGATCTACCGACGGCTCAACAGCCTCGAGGACGCGGGCCTCATCGGGTCCCGGCTGAAGGTACGGTGTGGCGGGAACCACTGCAAGCTGTACTACCCGGCCGTCGAACGCGTCACGATCGCGATCACGGATGACGGGTTCGACACGGAGGTCCACGGTCGGAACGACCGGCCGCACGAATCGTAGCGCGAACGCCGATCCGCGTCGACCCCGCGAACCACCACACGCGGCTCGATCCCCAGAGAGTGGAGTCGACAACGCAGTTCGTTACCGAAAGTCCCAGAGGAGTTCTGCGGATGCTTTCCGCTTTCGATACTGCGTTCGAGCCCACGAAACCGCGTTTGGAGCGTCGTTGTAGATCACACCGCTGAACCCACCCGAACTGTAGACGGTGATGCCTGCGTACTCCCTGTCTGCGTACTCGAGAATCCAGATCGCGAACGAATCGGTCAGCTCGGTCCGCAGCAACGTGCCCTCAGCGCGTCGGAGCAGTTCCCGTAGCTCTTCGCGTTGTGCCGAGTCCAGCGATTCGAACACGGCTTCGTCGATAACGAGTTCACAGGTGAGACCGTGGTTTTCGACCGATCGGTCGATGTCGTCGTAGAATTTTCGAAAGACCGCCGGGCCGGTGCCGTACATCGTCGTCGCCTCGTCGACCAGGGCGCTGCTCTGATCGAGAACCTTCCACGGCCGCCGCGGATCTGCTACGTTGACCGTCGCCCCCCGGAGGAACTCGAGCGAGAGCGACTCGAGATCGATCTCCGCCAGTAATGGGCCGGCAGTCTGAATCTGATCGATTGCACGTTCGTACTCCAATCGGGCCTCGAGCGCCAGCCGTCCCGTCTCGGTCAGTCGAAACTGGGAGTCGACCTTCCTGACACATCCCCGGTCGACGAGCTCCGTAATGCCGCGATCGACCGTCGACCGGGAAACGGCGGTTCTGTCGACGATCTCGGGCTTGGGGGACGGATTGTCGCGTAGCGCCTCGAGCAAATCTCGCCGCCGTCGCAGTACCCGTTCCATTGTGTCTTCGACCACCGGTATTGATCGTAGCGTTCTCTGTGGATCGGTATATATCCCGCGGCCGCGTACACGAGTGCGAAATCGGCGACTCAACGATCGCAAGAGAGAACGGGTACTAGCAACTGTCGTCTCAACGGATCAACGGGGATGGTGCGCATTGAGCGTGTGTACTCCGAGTATCAGTCGCTTTCGCCGTTTTTCCCGCCCGAATCGGGGTGGGACTGGGGCTCAAGATTCGATGTCGTATCACGGTGCGGCGTGTCGCTCGGTGTGTCCGTCCGTGTATTCATCGCCTGATTTTGATCCGTACTGGCTCCAGAGTCGTCTGAATTTTTTTCCCTCCCGAGAGCCGATCGAAGCCGATTCTCGTAGGCTTCGAGGTCGATACCGAAGTCCTCCTCGAGCGACCATCGGCCGACGAATCGATCTGCGGCTTTGACCGTGACGATAGCCAGAATGATTCCGAAAACGACGTCGATGGCCCAGTGCATACCGAGGTACATCGTCGAGACCGCGACGCTCACTGCCAGCGGAACCGAGACGAGAAACCAGATCGGATAGGACTCTCTCGTTCGGTACGCGAACAAGGCGATGGTCGCAGAGAGAGACGTGTGCAACGACGGAAAGACGTTCGTCTTGTGGTTGACCTCGCTAGTGAGTGTCATATACTGCGGATTGAATTGATACAAGGCAGTTCCGATGGCATCCGGCATGAGGTTTCGTGGTCCGTAGGCCAAGACGAACAAGTAGAGGATCAACCCGAGAACGTAGTTGAGCGCGTACGCGGACAACAGTTCCCTGAACGGTCGCGTATCCGAGAGCGCGAAGTACGCGATCACCGGGAATATCAGCATAAACGCATAGCCGTAGATATAGACGAACGAAAGGTACTGTGTGAGCGCTGGCGTCGCGAACGACTGGAACCAAAGGACAGTCTCCCCCTCGATGTTGTAAAAAAGCGGGGTCAAGTTCCAGTCGATCGCCCGCGAGAGGGGCGGGATCCGCGGTCGCGCGATCCGATTGAGCAGTAACACAGCGATAACGATGACAACCACGGGTGCTGACTGGCGCAATCTATCCGGCCACTCTCGGCGGGTTCGTCGAAGGCGCTCGCGACCGACGCAGACGGTGGTAAAGACGGCGAGCATGAGCGAAACCACGATCAATACCTGAGCGACAAGTTCGGCGAGCACGGCTATCTCACCAGGCGTTCGCGGTCGTCGCTGTACTGAAAGCCATAGCCTTCGAAGGCTCGTTTTGCCTGTTCGACATCGAGTGTATCCGATCCTTCGGACCTTGTTTCATCACTCTTGCGGAAAAAGGGCGCGTAGGGCGCGGTTCCGTCCCACTCGAGTTCCTTGGGTGTCCACTCGTCCGTAACCGGAGTGACGATCGGTGTGGCGTATCCGCCAAACACGTCAGAAACGATCATCTCCCGGTCGATCAAACCTGCAACGACTTTCCGGAAGTTCGGATTGCTGAAGGGGGCATTCCGGACGTTGAACCCGATGTGATAGAACTGCCACGACTGCGGTTCGACGAGCTCGAGGGCGTCGTCGGTGATCTCGCCGATCTCAGAGATTGCCATCGGCATCGCCGTCATATCCCTGGGTTGGGTTGCGCTTTCACCACTGAGGCCCCTCAGGACTAGCCCGCTGTTGAGTGCTACTTCGAAACGGATCTCGTCGGCGGACGGCTCCGGGAAATCGACGGTATCGCGGGTCGTGAAGTGTCGGTCAAACCGCTCGAGTCGGAGCCGCTCGCGCTGTTCCCGTTCGACGAAGGCATACGGGCCGCTACCAATCGTTGAGATTCCATCCTCACTCACTATACTCCAGGTGCCCTGAATGGGGTTTTGACCGTTCTCGAGGCGCGTCTCGACTTCAGGCTTCCAGACGTGTCTCGGAAGGATCGGGATCGTGAGCGCGCGTTCTGCGACATCGGCGTGTGCATCGACTTCGATCTCGACGGTCTGTCCGTCGAGGACGCTGGTGCTCTCGACGATGTCGATCAGTCCGCGATGTCTGGGTGCCGGCGATCGAACACCCTGTTCGTCTCCGAGCGATGTGTCCGCAAAGAATTCGTAGGTGAACTCGATATCCTGTGAGGTGACCGGTTGTCCGTCGTGAAACTGACAGTCAGGCCGGATAGTGACGGTCGCGGTCGATTCGTCCCACTCCCACGATTCGGCGAGCCACGGACGGAACGACCCCCCGTTCGGAACCGCCAGCGAATCGTACAGCAGATCGATTATCGTCCCCTGATCGCGTTGGGTTGCAGCGAGCGGGTTGAGATTCCGCGTCGGTCGGGTATCAGTGATAATCCCCCGCAGGATTACGTCCTCTCCATCGTCCCATTCGTGTTCGATCGGCTCGAGTCCGAGATAGCCCAGTTTCCGGCCGAGCGGGTGCTCACTCCAACCGTCGAATCGATCGGTTCTGACGACTCTGCGGTCGTCTGTCCGGCAGATCGGAACAATCGGGTGGGCCTGTGCGATCCGGGTGAGGAGGTCGGTGATCGCCTCCGTTCGTTCGTCGCCGTCCATCGAACGCTGTCGTTCGAGCAAGTCGTCGACTTCGAGGTTCGTAAACCCGTAGGGGTTTTGCCAACCCGCTTCCGGATCGTACGTCGAGTGGAATAGTTCGTACAGATAGTCCGGATCTGAACCACCGTGTCGGCTGGCGACAAAACAATCGAAGTCGTGCTCGAGTAAGACTGCGCGGAGCAGTTGGGATCGAGATCGCGGTTCGATCGTGGCATTGATCCCGACCGCACTGAGGTTTTTTTCGAAGGTGCGAGCAATCTGACTGCTCCGCCGATCGTTATCCGCCGGCAGCGTGAGAATCGTTACGGACATCTGCTCGGGCGAATCGTTCGTGAGTACTCGGCGTATCGCAGTGCCGCCGACTGCACCGGCTACCACACCCCCACCGGCGATCAGCGCCGAACGTCTGCTTACCCGTTTATCCAGTTTATCGGACATTATTTACACTTGTGAGAATTCGACAAGAGAGATTCGAATACGATGAGTCTCGGCGCCACTATCATAGTTACCAACGTATGTCAAGGCGCGTAATCAAAGTAATACCGCACAGAGCGATGTTCATTTAGTGTGATGGGCTTCAAACTGAACCGTATTGAAATTTATGGGGTGTCTCGAAAACGCATAGCGTTCGTGTGGGCGCATGAAATCCCGCGGACTCAAGGGCGTCACAGCGATCACGCATCGTCCTCGAGCAATCCCATATCGTCGGCGACCAGATCGGCCAGCGAATCCGCGACGTCCGGGTCGACGACCGCTCGTTGCCGACCGTCGTGCAATCGATCGTTGTGCCCAGCGAGCGTTTCCGCTAACTCCGACAGCGGGACTCGGGCCGTCGTCTCGCACTGATCGCACACGATCGGCACGCGGGGCCCGCCTTCGTCATCGTTGGCCATAGTCGATCGGTCCTTGCGCGGTGGCCGACAAAACCTCCCCGATTTGTCCCGCTACGGGACACGGGATTCTTTACCGAACGCGTTAGAGAAACGAGTATGAACGTCGTCGTCAACGCCGCGATGAGCGCGGACGGAAAGCTGTCCTCGAGACGCCGCGAGCAGGTCACCATCAGCGGGAGCGAGGACTTCGAACGCGTCGACCGGCTCCGGGCCGACAGCGACGCCGTCGTCGTGGGTATCGGAACGGTGCTGGCCGACGATCCGCGCCTCACAGTCAAAGACCGCGACCGGCGTGAACGCCGACTCGAGAACGGCGAGCCGGCGAATCCCGCGCGCGTCGTGGTCGATTCGAACGCCCGAACCCCGCCGGACGCGCGGATCGTCGACGAGCAGGCGGAGACGTACCTCTGTGTCAGCGAGAACGCCCCGGTCGAACGGCGGATGAACCTCTCCGATCGAGCGACGCTGGTCACCGCGGGGGAAAAACGAGTCGACCTGCTGCGGGCGTTCGCAATGCTCCAGCAAAACGGGCTCGAGCGACTGATGGTCGAGGGCGGCGGCGAACTCATCTTCTCCCTGCTGGAAAACGGTCTGGTCGACGAACTGACCGTCTTCGTCGGTCCACAGATCATCGGCGGACGCGACGCCCCGACGCTCGCCGACGGCGACGGGTTCGTCGAGAACTTTCCCGAACTCTCACTCGAGGAACTCGAGAAGGTGGACGACGGCGTGTTACTGCGTTGGACGGTCCAGTACTGACCGCTCGATCCCGAACGCACCAACCGATGACGTGGTCCCAATCACACCACTGACGTACCGTCCCGAACGCACCGACCCGTCACACCTTTCCTCGTCGAACGCCGAGTACGAGTATGGCCCGAGCGACTTTCGGCGGCGGTTGTTTCTGGTGTGTCGAGGCGGCGTTCGAACAACTCGAGGGCGTCGAATCGGCGACGTCAGGCTACGCCGGTGGCGATACCGAGAACCCCTCCTACCGGGAGGTATGTACCGGACGGACCGGACACGCCGAAGTCGTCCAACTGGAGTACGATCCGGGGACCGTCGGCTACGACACGCTACTGGAGGTGTTCTTTACGATCCACAATCCGACGACTCGCGACAGGGAAGGACCCGACGTCGGCTCGCAGTACCGGTCCGCGATTTACGCCCACGACGAGGATCAACTCGAGCGCGCGAAGGCGTTCGTCGAGGCACTCGAGGCCGAGGAGGCCTACGAGGACCCCATCGTAACGGAGATCGAACCGCTGGAGACGTTCTACGAAGCAGAGCAAAAACATCAGAACTACTTCGAGAAGAACCCGAACGACGCGTACTGTTCGATGCACGCCGCGCCCAAAATGGAGAAGGTTCGCGAGCGGTTCGAGAAACAGAGCGCGTGAGCGCGCCTCGCACGACTGGTCTCCGAATCACCATCATATTTACTACACATACTAGTTACTGTCGGAGTTCAGATAGTAGTTCAGGACGCTCGCGAGTGAAACACAAGAGACGTATCAGGACGTGAACTCACCCGAAAGAAAGTATCGTCAGGAATCGCCGTACTCGAGATACTGGCGTCCCTCCTCGGTTTCGGCGAGGATGTCGTCGAAGATCGCCGCTTCGGTCTGGAACTTGTGAACGCTGTGGAGCATCGTGTTGTGGAACCCTGAGAGGAGATCGCCGTGCGTTTTGAAGAACTCGTGTACCCATCGCTCCATCTGATCGTTCGTCCTGAACTGAGCGATGCAATGCCAGTGATAGTTGCTGTCTGCGGTGAAAAATACGAGAATGTGCGGATCGTTCATCAGGTCTTCGTAACACGACCGCCAGTGGTCCTCGAAGTTGGGGAAATTAAACGAGATTCGGAACTGATAATGGCGAAATATCTCCCGGTTCGGGAGAATCGTTTCCCGAAAGATCTCTTCTTCGGACAATGTCCGAAGGATCTCGTTTATTCGGTTGTGTGAGAGGGTAATTCCGTACTCCGACTCGAGAACCTGGCTGAGTTTCCGGGTCGATGCCGTCGGGTTATCGACCCTCGCTTTGAGGATGACGATATCCCGTGGAGAGACGTCAAACGATTCGTCGTCTACCATTATCGTCTACGTGGGAGAGTCGTCGTAAAAAGGTATCTACACCTGTAGCTTCACGCCGGTCAAAGAGCTCGTCAGTGTGTTCATACCATTTTCGCATATAGATACATTATATGATATTCTTGGAACAGAGATATGTGCCAGGCCGGCGAGGATGACACTACATTTATATTGAGTCGAAAGTACCAATCTAGCATCGATGAGTTTTACGCGAACCTGGACAGTGCGGTTTTCGGATACGGACCCGTTCGGCATCGCTCACTACCCGCGAATGATCGACGCGATTCACGAATCGTCGGACATGCTAATGGAATCGATCGGATGGCCGTTCTGGCAGCTGTCCCAAGAGGAAGGGTTCGGGCTACCGCTCGTCTCGATGGACTTCGACTTCGTCGGACAGGTCAACGCGGGTGACACGGTCGAGATCGAAGTGACGCCGACGGTCGGCGAAACGAGCGTTCAGTTCGAGTACACGGCTACCCACGACGGCGAAGTCGTGTTCAACGGCTCCGAACACCGCGTCTGCGTTCCGGTCGGCGAAGACAGCGGAATGGAAGTACCCGACGGGTTGCGAACGGCACTGAAAACCGTCGACACGCGGTACGACGAGTAGTTCAAGCAACTTAGTATGCATTGAGCACAGCTTGCGTTGTTGTATCGGTGGTTTTTGCGACTTTGAGGATCTGAAAGAGCTAATTCCTTCGTTGGTGGTGGCGGCTTGCACGGGCTTGTTCACGGAGTGTCGCAGATCTCCTTGAGATGGTGTTACGATGAACACGAATATAATTATAAATACTTTCCATGAATGTATCACCATAATCTATTGGATTCGTCCATATTTCGGCTCACTCGGTGCAACACTCATTCTTTACCCATCAAAAACAGAAATTAGTGCAAATATAGGAATGTTGAGATGTGAGTGTCGTGCGATTATAGCAGAGAGTAGTAAAACGGAGTCTTTTGCCCAAAAACCGTCGGCCAAGTCGCTAATAGTTTCTAATCGGTACAAAAAAGGACCTCCGGAAGATCACAGAAACTAATGCATAGATCAATTGAACAATCACTCGCACTTCGGATGGGACTTTCTCTGTCGCTGTTGCTGATAGCTACTGGAGGATTTATTGGGATGATCTGGGGTGTCTTTGTCGCCATTCTTCTTTTGGCTCGAGTATCTCTCTCTACAGCCATGATACTCTCAACCGTTCCGGCGCTCATAGTGCTTCTGTGGATCATTATCGTCGAGTATCGTGACGGCGTGACGATTGAACAGGGGGCGACTGCTACCCCAGTAACCGCCAAAGAACGTCCTCCCCTCCACGCTACGGTAAACCGAGTTTCATCGATTCTCAATGTACCAACGCCGACAATCGCGATTTCGGACAGTCAAGTGCCCGAAGCGATGGTTGTCGGCGTTCGACCAACGAACAGCCGACTCATCCTTTCGGAGGGAACGCTTGAAGCGCTCAACGAAGATGAACTCGAAGCCGTAATCGCTCACGAACTGGCACACGTGAAAAATTACGATGCCTCCGTAATGACGGTCATTTCAGTACCGGTAGCCCTCGCGGATGGGCTTGTTGCTCGGGCACGGGAGTTAGCACGACATCGCGGCGACCTCGCCATCGTACTCGGCGCTGTCGGCCTCGTGGGGGTGGCGGTCACGCAAGCAATTACCTCTGTTTGTTCCCGAACGCGAGAGCTCGCAGCGGATCAAGCTGCCGTCGAAGTACTCGGATCAGGTGCACCGCTTGCGAGCGCACTCCTAACGTTGGATCAGCGAATCAAACAGGCACCATCCCAGGATTTGCGAGATGTTCATGCAGTATCATCGCTCTCAATCCTCCCATTTGAGAGGTATGACCGGGATCTACCATCGGGATATTGGGAGGAAGTTAATGTCAATCCATTTTTGGGATTTGTTCGAAAACCAGTGTCCCAGTATACCTCATGGGTATTTCGTACACACCCAACTACTGAAAAGAGACTCCAATTACTGTCTGAGCTTGAGGAGTGATCGATACTCATTCGATAAAACGTATCGAAGCGAATTCAGAACAATGAGGGGAAATGAGGGCGTAGTCGACGAATCCACTGCCACCGCTCAGAATGGTGGATTTATTTGGTCACGAAAACCGAACTCTTCCACTTCAACACCTTTGATCTACTAACCTTCCCTGAGGCCGTCTAGTGATTCAACGTAGCCAACGATAGTGACCAAAAGACAAGAGTATTAACGCTTTAGGCCAATTCCGAGTACACCATGGACAACAGTCCGCGGTCAGTTACACCTGTGGGAGACGTGGGTGTCGATCCCCTCTCACAGGGCGACCTCGAGATCGACACCTACCAAGTGGTCCGCCCGGACGGGACGTTCGACTCCGATCGGGTACCGGACGTAGACGACGAGTCGCTTCGAGACCTCTACCGGTGGATGCTCGTACAGCGGCTGTACGACGACCGCGCAACCAAACTCCAGCGTCGGGGGAAACTCGGGACGGTCGCGTCCGGACGCGGACAGGAAGCGGCCATCGTCGGCAGCGGCTTTTCGCTCGCGAAACAGGACTGGATCTTTCCGTACGGGCGGGAAGCGGCTGCCTTGTTGATGCACGGACTGTCGTTGCGCGACCTGTTGTTGTACTGGCGCGGCATCGAAGACGCCTCCCGGATGAACGGCGCGAACGTCTTCGGACTCGCCATCTCGATCGGCTCTCACATCCCGCTCGCGACCGGCAAAGCCTGGGGGATGCAACTGGCGGACGAATCGGCGATCGCGTTCGCGAACCTCGGTGACGGCGCGACCTCGACGGGCGCGTTCCACGAGGGCATGAACCTCGCGGGCGTCCTCGAGGTTCCGGCCGTCTTCTTCTGTCAGAACAACCAGTACGCGATCTCGCTGCCGTTCGACGGACAGACGAAGGCTAACACGGTTGCACAGAAGGCGCTGGCGTACGGAATCGACGGGATCCGCGTCGACGGCAACGACGTACTCGCCGTCTACAACGCCGTCTCGAAAGCTCGAGAGCGGGCCCTCGAGGGCAATCCCGTGTTAGTCGAAGCGGTGACCTACCGCCGCGGCGCCCACACGACGAGCGACGACCCGACGCGTTACCGAGACGACGAGGAAGTCGAGGCGTGGAAAGACCGCGACCCGCTCGAACGCTATCGGTCGTTCCTCGAGAAGACCGGCCGCTGGGAGGGGATCGACGAGGAAGCGATCCGCGAGGACATCGACGCGAAATTCTCCGACGCCGTCGAGGCGGCCGATGCGTTCGAAGAACGCGACGTCGAGGAAATCTTCGACTACCTCTACGAAGAGATGCCGCCGGAGCTCGAGCGCCAACTCGCGGACTTCGAAGCGCTGCTCGAGGAGCGACCCGAGCTGTACGACCACATCGAACGACGACCGAAGGGGTGAGCCAGTATGAACGCCACAATCATCGAAGCCATCAACGACGCACTACACGAAGAGATGACAACCGACGAGAAGACCGTCGTCTTCGGACAGGACGTCGCCGAATCCGGCGGCGTCTTCCGGGCGACCGAGGGCCTGCTCGAGGAGTTCGGCGCCGATCGCGTCCTCGATACGCCGCTTTCGGAGATCGCCATCGTCGGTGCCGCCACGGGCCTCGCGACCCACGGCTATCGGCCGATCGCCGAGATCCAGTTCTCGGGCTTCCTGCCGCCCGCGTTCGACCAACTCGTGACGAACGCCAGTCGCATTCGCTGGCGCACTCGCGGCGAGCTCACCGCCCCCATGGTCGTTCGGACACCCTACGGTGCCGGCGTCCGCGCACTCGAGCACCACTCCGAGAGTCTTGAAGGAGCTTATGGACATATCCCCGGCCTGAAACTCGCGATCCCTTCGACGCCCCACGACGCGAAGGGGATGCTCATCAGCGCCATCCGGGATCCCGATCCGGTCCTGTTCATGGAGCCCAAACACGTCTATCGCTCGATCCGCGAGGAGGTTCCCGAGGGCTCCTACACTGAGCCACTCGGCGAGGCAGCGGTGCGACGAGAGGGCGAGGACCTCACCGTGATCTCCTGGGGCGCCATGATGCACAACACCCTCGAGGCGGTCGACGAACTCGAGGGCGTCGACGCCGACGTGATCGACCTTCGGACGATCTCGCCGTTCGACAAGGAGACCGTCCTCGAGTCGGTCGAGAAAACGGGTCGATGTGTCGTCGTCCATGAGGCGGCCAAAACTGGCGGCTTCGGCGCCGAAATCATCGCCACCATCAACGACGAGGCCCTGATGTACCTCGAGGCACCCGTCAACCGCGTCACCGGTTTCGACGTGCCCGTGCCGCTGCTCTCGATGGAAGACTACTACATCCCGCACCCGCCGCGGATTGCGGCGGCCATCGAAGAAACGCTCGAGTACTAAGTGGATCGGTTCGGCTCGATATCCCTATCGGTTCAACGTGTGAATCGCCTTCTCCTGTGCGTTTTCGGCTGCTTCCATCACCGCCTCCGAGAGCGTCGGGTGCGTGTGGACGGTGCCGGCGATATCCTCGAGTTTCGCGCCCATCTCGATCGCCAGCCCGACTTCGGCGACGAGTTCTGATGCCTTGGGGGCGACGATCTGTGCACCGAGGACGAATTCCGTTTCTTCGTCGGCGACGATCCGGACGAAGCCTTCGGACTCGTCCATCGTGAGCGCCCGACCGCTCGCGCGCAGGGGCATCGTTCCCACTATCGGATCGAAGCCAGCGCCCTCGGCTTCGGACTCGGTCATCCCGACTGTCCCGATTTCGGGGTCAGTAAAGACGGCGGCGGGGATCGCCTGCTGATCGAGCGCCGCCGGCTCACCGGCCGCGACACCGGCGGCCACGAGCCCTTCGGCGCTGGCTTTGTGCGCTAACATCGGCTCGCCTGCGACATCGCCCACCGCCATTACGTGCTCGAGATCGGTCCGAGTATGGTCGTCGGTTTCGAGAAAGCCGCGTTCGTCGGTCTCGAGGCCCAAGGCGTCTACCTCGAGCGCGTCGGTCACGGGTTCACGCCCGACCGCGACCAGCACGCGGTCGGCGTCGAAGGCCGACTCCTCACCGTCCTCGTCGGCGACGACTTCGATCCCGTCGTCCGTCCCGCGCCACTCGCTCGCCCCGAGGCCGAACTCGAAGTCGATGCCGAGTTCTTCGGCCCGATTTCGGACGACGCGCGAAATATCGTCCTCGTAGGTCGGCAGCGCGTTCTCGAGCATTTCGATAACTGTCACATCCGCGCCGGCTTTCGCGAACACCGTCGAGAGCTCCATCCCGATGTAACCGGCGCCGACCACCACGAGTTCCTCGGGAATTTCGTCCGCTTCAAGCGCCTCGCGCGAGGACCAGACTTGGTCGTCTGCGAAGTCGAAGCCGGGAATAGACATCGCTCGGCTTCCCGTCGCGATAATGGCGTGCTCGAACTCGATGGATTCGCTGCCTTGGCCCTCGCCGCCGTGGGCGACGCGAACCGTCTCCTCGTCGACGAACGTCGCCGTCCCTTCGAGCAGCGAGACGCCGTTTGCCTTACACAGTTTCTCGACGCCGCCGGTGAGCTGGTCGACGACGCCGTCTTTCCACTCGACGAGCGCTCGCATGTCGATCGAGGGGTCGGCACGGATGCCCATTTCCTCGGCCGACGCCGCGTCGTGGGCGATATCGGTCGCGGTGATCATCGCCTTGGAGGGGATACAGCCGTAGTTCAGGCAGGTGCCACCGTAGGCGTCGCGCTCGACGAGCGTCGCGTCGAGGCCGTGTTGGGCGGCGCGGATCGCGGCCACGTAGCCGCCGGGGCCGCCGCCGATTACCAGTACGTCAGTCGCCGTCGTGATATCTCCCATAACCATTATTCTAAGAGCAGCAGTTCGGGGTCGTTCAGGTATCGCTTGACCTCGTTCGTAAACCGTGCGGCCTCCGCGCCGTCGACGATCCGGTGATCGACCGACATCGAAATCGGCAGCGTCTCTCGAGCGACGACCTCGCCGTCCTCAGCCCACGGCCGTTCTTTGAGCGAGCCGAGCGCGAGGATGCCCGCCTCGGGGTAGTTGATGATCGGCGAGACGTACTCGCCGCCGATCGCCCCCACGTTCGTGATCGTAAACGTCCCGCCCTGCATCTCCTCGAGCCCGATCGACCGGTCTCGGGCTCGCTCGGCCTTATCACCGATCTCGTCTGCCAACTCGAGCAACCCCTTCTGATCCGCATCGTCGATCACCGGCACCATCAACCCGGCGTCGCTGGCGACCGCGATTCCGATATTGTACTCGTCGTGGAGCACGATTTCCTCGTTCTCCTCGTCCAGTTCGGCGTTGATCGCCGGCACTTCTTTGAGCCCGGCAACGACTGCTTTGACCGCGAACGGGAGATAGGTGAGGTCCGTACCGCGCTCGGCGGCCGAAGATTTGAGCCGACTTCGTACCTCGACGAGAGCCGAGACCTCGACCTCGTCGTGGTGGCTCACGTGCGGAGCCGTATACTTCGAGGTCGCCATCTGCTCGCCGATCGTTCGCCGCACCCCGGCGTAGGGAATCCGATCGCCGGGTCCTGCTCGAGCCGCGCCGTCGGTCCCGCTCGTCACCGAATCTGAGCTGCTCATCTCTGGGCCAGAGCCGCCCATCTTCGGATCTGAGAGGCCAGCCGCGGACTCGTCGCCTCGAGCGTATCGGTCGACGTCTTCGGGTGTCACGAACGGGTCGCCGTCGCGTCGTTCGCTCGCTGGCACGTCGTCAATGTCGACCTCGTGCTCGCGTGCGAGTCGCCGCGTTGCCGGCATCGCGAGCGTCCGGTCTCGGCCGGCCTGCTCGAGTCGGTCGGCCGCCTCGGGTCGCTCGGTCGCTTCGAGGCGGTCGGCCCCTCGAGAACGCGACACGGTGGCGCTGCCGCTCGAAGCGCTCGCTTCCGAGTCCCGCGTAACCGAATCGGACCGTTCAGGTTCGAGGCGCTCCCGCGCGGGCGGTTCGCTCGACTCCGCGTGGCCGTCCGCGAAAGCGTGAACGTCCGATTCCGTGAGCCGTCTGTCGGCGGCACCCACCGCACGGCAAACGGCAGCCGGTTCCACACCCAGTTCGCGAGCGAGGCGTCGAACGCTCGGCGGGGCGAAGACCCGGCCGCTGTCGGCAGGCACGACCGACTCAGTCACCTCACCCGAACTCGCCTCCGACTCCCCCTCTCCATCCGAACTCCGCTCTGACTCCGTCTCACCGTCCGTACCTGTCGCGTTTGATTCCGTGGTGTCGTCGGAACTCTCCGTACTCGAGGACGACCGCTGCTCGAGTTCGGACTCGTCGACGTCGAAGACGACGAACGGTTCGCCGACCTGGATCGTTTCGCCTTCTTCGCCGCGATGTTCCGCGACGACACCGTCGTAGGGCGAGGGGATCTCAACGAGCGCCTTGTCCGTCTCGACGGTCGCGATCGGTTGGTCTTCCGCGACTCGGTCGCCTGGGTCGATGAGCCAGGTGACGAGTTCGCCCTCGGCGACTCCTTCGCCAACGTCGGGTAGTTCGAACGCCGTGCTAACCATGCGTGAAGTCATCTCTCCCCCCGAGTACCATACGCTCTTCGGTACGCCTGATCGAGCTCGAGAGGGCGGTCAGGGCCGTACTTTCACCGTAGTTCGATCCGATCGAACGAACGGCTATTTTCGTCCGACACCGCGCCCCAGATCGGCGGGGAACGCGTCATAGCTGCAAGGGAGTAGCGATAAGCACGGAATTGTTCGACAGAGGAGGAAGGTAAGGAGTCTGTGCCGAACGCGGTCCTGCCCACTCATCCGTGTATGGCCCACCGGCTGGGAAGTGGGCGTTTGACCGTCTTGGCGAGTAGCGCGACAAGGCTGCTCGAGCCATTACAAGTATAGCGTTGTAATTTGATGAGAACACTCGGGTCAGCCACGCCACGATTGGCGACGCACGCTCACGCCGACGATACTCTGCTCTCTCACCGAGTCGTTCGAGTGTAGAAAACGATCGTTCTCTAGAATCTGACGAGAGTTACGAGAAGATAAATTGGAGTTCGATGACGTTCGCTATTTCCTCGACCGCCTCGCAAAGCTGCTCCTTTCGAGGCGCGGCAGTCAGCCGACTGACCGGGCCGGAGACGCTGATCGATCCAATCGCGCGCTCGTCGACGACGATAGGGGCGGCGATACAGAAGAGACCGTTAACCGTCTCCTCTCGGTCGAAGGCGAGTCCGCGCTCACGAACGCCCTCGAGTTCCGATTCGAGCGCCGGTCGCGATGAGATGGTCTGATCGGTCAACTCCGGGAGACCATGACGCTCGAGGAGTGCCTCGACATCGGGGCCGGGCATGTGCGCGAGAATCGCCTTTCCCGTCGCCGAGGCGTGCATGTGATTTTGCTGGCCGGCGGACATGTACACGTCGGGCGAATCCCTGGGGTTCGTCGCGTAGAGACAGGTCCCCTTCCCGTCCTCTTCGATCACGAGGTTCGAGGATTCGTCCGCCTCGTGCGCGAGTTCGTCGACGTGTCGTTTTCCCACGCGATAGAGTTCGAATCGTTCCTGCACGGACGACCCGATGTCCAAAAACGTACAGCTCAATCGATACTCATCGTCCTCGCGAATAACGTACCCCGCGTCAGTGAGCGTCGCCAGATGCGTGTGGACGGTACTCTTCGAAACCGACACGTTCCGTGCGAGGTCGGAGACGCCGACGGGTTCGAGATCGCGAATGGTCTCGACGAGCTCGAGCGTTCGCTCGACGGCGCGTATCTTCTTGGTGTCTGTCGCCATTGTCGAAGACTCGTTCGCCGCTCTCTAACGTCTTTCCTTCCGCGACGGCTCGAGTAACGAACGGTTCGACGGCTAGCCGTGAGACGACGAAACCAGCGCGTGGAGAAAGTGACTGAAGACCTAGAGCAATCCGAGTGCGGCTGCGGCGTGTGTGAGCGCGGCCGCGATCGGGACGAGGACGACGGTTCGCTGGACGAACAGGACGAACAGATCGCGGAATCGGATCGGGACGTCGTCGAACATGTCGACCATCATCGGCGCGGATGCCGCGAAGAAGATGGCCTGCGAACTGACAACGATCACGATGAAGACCTGCGTGATCGTGCTCGCTTCGACGACCAGCGTCGCGGCGATGAACATCTCAGCACCGCCGATAATGATCGCCGAGGCCGCCAACTGCGGATCGGGGATACCGAACGCGCTCATAACCGGGACGATCGGGGTCGCGACGATTTCGAAAAACGGCGTGTAGACGTTGAGTACGACCACGCTCATCCCGATCG
This sequence comes from Halostagnicola kamekurae, assembly GCF_900116205.1. Taxonomy (NCBI): domain Archaea; kingdom Methanobacteriati; phylum Methanobacteriota; class Halobacteria; order Halobacteriales; family Natrialbaceae; genus Halostagnicola; species Halostagnicola kamekurae. The sequence continues at coordinate 47,699 of NZ_FOZS01000004.1, forward strand.
TGAGGATCGTTCCGAGCATCATCGCGGTCAGTTTCAATCCGTCGATCAGCCCGATAACGGCGGATCGAGTAATCGACGACCCGTCTTCTGCGGTTTTGACCGCTTCGTTGAACGCGAACCGCAGGTAATCGGAGACGCTCCCCGAAAACACCGGTTCCGGGTCTGGTTCCGCGACGAACTCTTTCGGGATCGTCGACAGGGGCGGAACGCGAACGAGGATAACGGCGGCGAGAACGACGCTAATCAGATAGAGCACCACGACGACCGGGAAGATGTCGAGGATACCTAACACGGCAGCGATTCCGCCGACCGTGCCGAGGTTTCCGGTCGCAAAACAGGTGCAGATCACGAACACTTCCCGCTTGTTGTACCCGCCACGGTCGAACACGTTTCGGGTCAGATAGTAGCCGATACTGAACGAACCGGCCCACGAGGCGGCGCTGTCGAGGGCCGCCCGCCCGGGAAGATTGAACATCGGTTTCATCACCGGCTGTGCGAGCGTTCCGACGAACTGGAGGCCGCCGAGTTCTGCGAGCAGGTTGACGAAAACCGCACCGATGGGGATGACGAGCGCGATCGTCAGCAACAACGCCCCCCAGACGACTCCCGAAGTGTCCCCGCTGAGAAGCCACTCCGGACCGAACTCGAACAGGATCGGAACCGCGAGAACGATCCCGACCAGCCGAAACAGCCAGAATATGTTTGATGTTTGCCAATAATCTAGTTCGAGGCGGTCGACCGTCGACTGATCCAACGAAATCCACCCCTTGTAGTGGGCCATCGAAACGGTCGTAAAGAGTCCGCCCGCGGCGATGAGCAGGAACGTCAACACCTCCACAAACATCGGACTCTGGGCCTGTATAAACGAAACGACGATGTCGAGTGGTATCGTCGTTTGACCGTCGCTGGTCTGAATCGGAAAGAGGAAGAAGAACACGCCGATCGAGAACGCGGCGATGAACTTCGCTGTCGGTCTAATCCGTTTTTTAATCAGATCGATGTCATCGATCGTCTTCGTTTCGGGATCGACCGTTCCCTCTGATATTGAATCGTCATCCTCCCAGGCATTACTACCGAACATAGAACGAGAATACCACACACATACTATAAAATTGCCGATTTTATCTGGTTATTCATTACCATACTTCGGGGAGGAGAAGACGGAGTCGAGTCGGTTGCGTCGGGCACAGTCAGGGTAATGGACGGCGAGCGGCCTGTCAACCGGCCAAATTCGGACCACAGAAACTCGAATCGACAGATGGGTTCCGGTCGCTGGGATCGGGAGATAGCGTCTAACTCGAGACCACGTGTAGCAGTCGACTCGATTAAAATACGAAACGAGGGTAACGGAGGATAAGTACCGTAGAACGACATGTCTCGAAACTTTCGTCCGTGGTTTTTTCGTTCTGTAGTAATATCTACGCAGTATTGATTTTTAATCTCCAGTGCGTTCGTACTCTCGAGAACGCGTGGTCAAATGCCGAAAGCGAGTACCATACGGGGAGATTATACTGTCACAATCAATACTGAGTGTTTTCTATTACAGGTGTAGGTGTGTAATTCAACTTCGGGAACGCATGGTGATTAATGGTGATAGAAAAGTTGGCAGAGACAGACGCCCGTTCCAGACCGTGGGTACGACCAGAGGTCTATCGATTCGATGTGCAACCAGTGGCCAGAAGTAGTGGATAGAGCTACATTGGTTGGGAGGGATGAAAACACTATGGCGTACTGCGACCCCAAGATGGCGATGGCGAAGCTGATTAGGTCAAACGTCACGCCGCCATCGACTATCGCGCTTCAACGTCGTGGCGGAACGTGATCGGGAAGAACCGTCCATTACGCCCGTGTTGCGAGCACGTGCGTGCGTTCCGCATCGCCGACGGACCGACCAGTTCACCGGCAGGCGATCGCCAGACACGCGTTCGAGGACGTCTACGACAGCGATTTCGAGAACGTGTTGTGATTCGACCAAGACCGCGGGATCGAGGCGCTCGAGGAGTCCGACACGACGGATTCGACTCGAGAACGCAAGCCGTTTGAGAGCGAGCAGGGAAGTGTGGACCACGATGACCGAACCTGATACCGAAGCGATTCGACGGCAACTGATCGACGCGTTCGAAGGCGCGGACTATCCCGTTTCGAATCCGATAGAGCTCCTGCCGGCCCTTCCCAACGGCCCCGCAACGACGTTCGAATCGGGGGAGTTCTCGATGTCGGTCCTGGAACTGCGAGACGGCGCACAGCGTACCGACGGCGCGACCGACGGGTTTCCCTACGAGACGCCGGAAGCGCTTGCCGACGACATCATCGACGGCTTGCAGGACGTGGGGAAACTCCCCTGAAAGAGCGCGCGTTCGGTCTCCCGATTCGGCGCAAGCGAGCGACTCGAGGTCGTCCCGTTGGTCAGTAGTTGCTTCCAAATTATACAATACTATTCGCATAGAGTGTTTGTGTTGATGTTTTCTTATATATTTGGATTCCAATATCATACATTTTGGCCGACAATTATGGACATACCCCCATATACAAGTGCAATATGATATATAGATCGAGATCGTTATCTATCACTCCTGATTCGGATCTCCAAGAGTGTTATTGATATTGTCCCATGGGAGAAATACTACACAGCTATCGAGATACTATCGGTAGGCGATGAACCGGTATCCGCGAGGGCCGTTACCGCGAGAACTCCTCGACGAGTTCCGGCCAGACGCCGTCGGGACCCGCGGGGGATCTATCGACCGAAACCTGGAGCGAGCGTTCCTCGTCGAGTTCGATGACGATTTGGCTGAAATCCGTGACGTACCGCGAGGTTCGACTTCGACCGGGGCGAACTTCGGCCGTCTCGCGCACGAGCGACGCCTCGGACAACATATCTAATTTCTTGTACGTCGACGAGAGAGGGATGTCTGCGGCGGTCGCGATCTCGTTCGCGGACATCGGTTCGTCCAGCGTCGAGAGTATTTTCCGGCAGGCGGCATCGTCCAGAACCGTGACGACACGCTCGAGATCTGCGTCGTCTTCGGACGGCGGAAACTCGACCGACATGACCCCACGTTGAACGCGGAGCCTAATGACGTAATTGGTCGTGAGATCGAGTAGTGTACGCCGACCCTACCCGAGGAAATAGCCTATTTCCTGGACGTAATACCTCTCGGCGGTCGTTTTGGAGCGAGATATCGCCGGTGTCGTTCCCCATATCCGTTGGTCGGACTCGAGTATCGAACCTCGAGAGGAGAATATAACTACCAGCGACAACAAAGCGGAGAAACGATGACCACCGAGCGCACTCCCGAAGCGAGCGCCGAGCAGACGCCCGGCCGGGGGCGGTCCCCCGAAGCAGCCGAAATCGAGCCCGCAGCGCCGGAGGAGTTCGGACTCGTCCAGGTCTGGTGGGGCGACGGCAAAGGCAAGACGACGGCGACGCTCGGCATGGGAATGCGCGCGGCGGGCCACGGCTACCGGGTGCATCTCCTCCAGTTCATGAAAGGGGGCGCCGCGAGCGTCGACGCGGTGCGAGGCGAGTACAACGCCATCGCCGCCCTCCCCGGGATTTCCTACGAGAACCTCGGCCACTACGGGTGGCACGGGATGAACGACGGCAGCGAGGAAACCGATCACGAAGCCGAGGCTCAAGCCGGCTTAGAGCGCACTCACGACCTGCTCGAGTCGGCCGCCGACGCCGATCTCTCGACGCCGTTCGCGCTGGATGGACCGGCAGACGACGGCATCCACATGCTCGTGCTCGACGAGGTTCTCTACGCGGCTGATCGCGGGCTGATCGAAGAGCGAGACGTCCTCGAGGTGATCGAAACCAAACCCGAGGGGCTCGAACTCGTCCTCTCGGGCAGCCACGACCGTCCGGCCTATCTGCTCGAGGAGGCAGACCTCGTGACGAACGTCAGCAAGGAGAAACACCCGATCGACGAGAACCAGCGCGCGAGACGCGGCACGGAGTACTGACCCCGAACGGCCCGCATATCCGATTGTAACGTCGAACGTCTCCCTGTTCTCGAGCGTAGCGATCTGGCCGTGAAATCGATAGGACGATAGGATCGCACACGCGATGCAAACCAAGCGGATGACACGAACGATTCTGGTTGCGGGGACCGCGAGCCACGTCGGGAAGTCGACGGTCGCGGCCGGCTTGTGTCGGTACCTCGCGAACCGCGGCGTCTCCGTCGCGCCGTTCAAGGGACAGAACATGAGTAACAACGCGCGCGTCGTCGTTCGACCGACCGCTGTCGAAGAGCCGCCTGTCACCGAGCGGGGTTCCGACGAGACAGCGACGCACGCGGATCAGTGGGGTGAAATCGGCGTCTCGCAGTACGTTCAAGCGAAAGCGGCCGGAATCGCCCCCACGACCGACATGAACCCGGTCCTGTTGAAGCCTCGCGGAGACGGCGAGAGCCAACTCGTCGTCCACGGGAGCGCGCGCACGCATCTCGCAGCCGGCGAGTACTACGAAGACTACTGGGGCCTCGCGCGCGAGGCGGCACGCAAATCCTATCGGGGCCTCGCGGCGGATCACGACGTGATCGTCGCTGAAGGCGCGGGGAGCATCGCCGAGATCAACCTCCACGACCGAGATCTGGCGAACGTCGAAACCGCACACTTTACCGACGCGACGATCGTGCTACTCGTCGATATCGAACGAGGCGGCGCGTTCGCGAGCCTCTACGGAACCCTCGAGTTGCTTCCGGACGATATTCGCGAGCGGGTTGCAGGCGCGATCATCACCAAATTCCGCGGCGATAGATCCCTCCTCGAGCCAGGGATCGAGTCGATCGAACGGCGAACGGGCGTCCCAATTCTGGGCGTGATTCCGTACGACGATCCGGGGCTTCCGGAAGAAGACAGCGTGTCGCTTCCCGGGCCCGAGACGCGAAAAACGATCGGCGTCGACGACGGGACCCAGCGCGATCGATACCTCAAAATCGCCGTCCCCCGACTGCCACGTATTTCGAACGCGACGGATCTCGAGGCGCTCGCGGCCCACCCCGATGTCGCGGTCGAGTACGTCCCGCTCGAGGGAGGGGCTATCGACTCCGATGAGTCCGACGCCATCGTTCTACCCGGCACAAAGAACACGGTCGACGATCTACTCGCGATCGAAGCGTCGGGACTCGGTGCTGAAATTGCGGATTTCGACGGCCCGATCGTCGGCATCTGCGGCGGCTATCAGATGCTCGGCGAGCGGATAACGAACGCGTCAGTCGAGGGAACCGGCGACCGTGACGTCGTCGAGGGGATCGGCTTGCTCCCGATCGAGACCGCTTTCGACGGTGAGAAGGTGGTAGAGCAGACCACCGTCGAAATCGACGGAAGCGAGTCGACGCTGCTGGCGGAGGCGACCGGGACCGCGTCGGGATACGAGATCCACGTCGGCAAAACCACCGCCCTCGAGCGCGTCGGACGCCCGCTGGGCGAGGCGAGCGCCGCACGCGGAAAGGTCCTCGGAACCTACCTGCACGGACTCTTCGAGAACGACGCCGTTCGCCACGCGTTCGTCGACTACCTCCGTGCTCGAGCGGACGACTCGATACTCCAAACCGACGGAGACGCGGCCGAACGATCGGGATCGGCGGACGGCGCTCGAGCGAGCGACCCAGATAAAACGCACGCGGCGAAATCGCCCTACGACCGCGCGGCGGCGCTCGTCGCCGACCACGTCGATTTATCGGAACTCGGAGTTGAATTCGACTAACGGGCGTGTACAGTTCGCGCCTAGTAAGACCGGTTTCGAACCGCCCGCGTCTAATCCGTATCGATTAATTGGTAGTAGAACTCGACTCCTGACGATACGTGCCGAGTAACTCCTCGAGAATCAGACACTCCTGGTCGGTCTGATCGTAGTGGGTGTCGATAAACCGTTCTGCGGCCTCGTAGTTGCCGCGGAGGCCGTGCTTTCGAACGGCGATCACCGACTCGAGGAAGAAGGTTCCGCCGTCGGCGTTGGCCGTGGGTTTACGGTTTCTGTCAGCGAAGTTCAGTTCAGATTTGATCTCGTCGAAGTTGAAGGTCTCGACTTCGTGGTCCGGATCGAGCAGGGTGAGTACGTATTCGGCCGAGAATCGATAGAACTCGGATTTGCTCTCGAACATACCGTCTTCGACGAGGCCGTCGATCTCCTCGACCACGTCGTCCGGATATCTGACGGTATCCTTTGCCATGTAAAGTCCAATACAGCGAGAGATAATGATAGTTTTGGGCCGCGCGGATGGAGGGTGCACGGAAGCAAACTCCGTGTGGTGTATCGGACTCGGTCGAAACGTCTCGCACGAACATACTGTAAATTATCCTATAGTATGTATAAACAGGTTTATTATTTATCATACGGTACTAGCGCTCGCAATGGTAGACGAATCCGAACTCCGAGACCAGATGACAGAAGCGTTCGAAGGCGCAGACTACCCCATTTCCAGTCCGATGGACCTCGTCCCGGCACTGCCGAACGGGCCCGGAACGAAGTTCGAGTCGGGGGACTTCTCGATGACGGCGATGGAACTGAACACGAAACTCTCGGGTGGAGACTTTCCCTACGAGTCCGTCGACGCGTTCGTCGACGACGTCATCGAGAATTTGAAAGAGCAAGGAGAGATCTAACGGCGTTGGCAGTTCCTGATCGATTCTGAATATTCGACTCGATCGACCACTTCGTTGAGTATACACGACAGCCGGCCCCGGATCGGTTTCCGATGACGGATTTCGAACGAGTTCGATAGCGATGGATTCTCGGCGGTAGACAGCCTCCCCTCGCTTTGATCGCTGCTGCCTGCCGGCGGCCCGACGAACAGACCACTACCTTTTTGTTTCATCACGACAATCCATTGATAGAAATGAATGGTGTGTTGGTGCGTCGGCCGTCCGTTCGCTTTACCTCGAGAGCGTATGAGTGATGTCCTCGACGGCGACATCGTACTGGTTTCACCAGCTGATCGGGGACGACTGGAGTCCACGTTCGAGAACGACGATCGCGTGACCGTCCGGCGAGTCGTCGAACCGGCAGAGGTTTCGCGATCGATCGTCGACGGCAGTTCGACATCCCTCGTCCTCGAACTCGACGATCCGGAGACCGTTCAAACGACACTCCGACGGATCGACCCGGTGACGACTTCGTCGAGCGTGCTGGTCGCACCGAAGGCGGGAAGCGAGAAACTCGCAGCAGTCGCATTTCGGAACGGAGCCACGGACTACATCGTCGAGGACGCGGAGGCGCCGACCGGTGATCGAATCGTAGACAGTCTCCAACGACGACGAGCCGCCACCGACCCGGCGGTCGGCGTTTCCATGGGTCACGCGGTCGAGAACGACGAGCGGCTGTTCGAGCGGGGGCTCCCCGAAGAGGCGTTCGTCATCGACGAGGACGGAACGTATCTCGACGCGCAGATCAGCGAAAACGCCTCGGAGCTGTACTCGTTTCCCGCGGAGGATCTCATCGGACTACAGTTCGACGACGTCTTCTCGCCGACGGTCGCGTCCAAGTTACACGAGTGTGTCACGCGGACGATCGAAACCGGCGAGATCCAATCGATCGAATACACGGCCCAGACGGCTGCCGGCGCACGGAAGTTCGAGGCGCGCGTCGTTCTGGTCGACGAGGAGAGACGGGGCGACCGAGCAGTCGTCTGGCTCGCTCGGGACATCACCGATCTACGAGCCAAACAGGAGGCAGTTCGGTCCCGCCAGGAGCGTCTCGAGCGGATCAACGAAATCAACGAGGTCATCAAAGAGGTCGTCGGAACGGTCGTCGAATCACCGACCCGGTCTGCGATCGAACGAAACGTCTGTGAGCGACTCGTCGAATCAAACCTCTATCGCTGTGCTATCGTCGGTGGTATCGGACAGGATACCGACGTGTTCTACCGGACCGGACGCGGCGGCACTGACCCCGAACTCGAATCACTACTCGAGGAGGACCTTGGATACGAGACGGTTATCGAGACGGCCGAAGCGCGTACGTTCAGCAACGGTGCTCACGGATATCAGCTTCCCGAATCGCTCGGAAAGACCGAACCGCACCTCGAGAGTAACTCGGCGATCGTCGTTCCCATCGATCACGACGAGGTCGTCTACGGTGTGTTGGTGGTGCTCGCGACCAGAGCGAACGCGTTCGGATCGAGAGAGCGCGAGTGCTTTCAGTTGTTGGGTGAATCCGTGGGCTTTTCGATCAACGCTGTAAAGAACAGACGGCTACTCTTTTCGGATTCGGTCGTCGAACTCGAGATCAGGATCGACGGCGGCGATTCGATCTCGTTTGATCTGACGGAAGAGTACGACTGTACGTGCTCGCTGAAATGGGCTGGAGTGACGACCGACGGCAAAACGTATCAGTACGTCGTGGTCGACGGAATCGACGGCGAGACCGTTCGCCAGGAGGCGACCGACCACGACTCCGTACAGGAGTGTCGTGTGATCCACGACGGGGACCGCCGGTGTATCATCGAACTCCGACTCGTCGAATCGGCCGTCCGAGCGCTCTCGAATCTCGGGGTCACGATCCGAGACATCACGGTCGAGGATACCGTTGGAACCTGCATCCTCGACGTTCCCGGAGAGGCGGACATCAGGGAGATACTCACGACGCTCGGACAGATCTACCAGCGCACCGAACTCGTCGCCCGACGCGAAGTCGACCGATCGATACGGACGACCGCGCAAAAACGGGATCGAGTACTCGACGCGTTGACGGACAAACAACTCACCACCCTCAGGGTGGCCTACTACGGCGGGTACTTCGATTGGCCGCGCGGGAGCACCGGCGAAGAAATAGCAGCGGCGATGGACGTCGCACCGCCGACGATGCACCAGCATCTGCGGAAAGCATTACAGGAACTGCTCCGCGAATTCCTCGAGGAAGGGACGAAAGCGGATTTCGGTCGCTGAGTCGCTACAACTTCACACTCGATTCGGGGTACCACCGTATGGCAATTGCGTCTTCCAGTACGGTTTTGCGCTACCGACAGAGGGCGAGACCGGTGCTCGAGAGTTGGCACTCCAAGCTGCGGGTCGTTGAGAATAGCCAGTGGCTCGTTATTCCTCGTCAGAATCTTCGTCGCCGCGTGCGAAGCTCGCCGCAGTGTTCGACGCTTCGCCGGCACCGGCGGACGGTCCTTCGATGAGTTCCTCGAAGTCGTCCACTTCGTTGTACTGATCCTGATAGACCAGCGCTGCTTTTCCGAGCGACGTGATCTCGTACAGTCCGGAGCGCTCGGCGGGTCCGATTTTCTCGACGAGACCGTAGTCCTCGAGCACCGGCAGTCGGGTATTGATGTTCTTTCGGCTCTTGTCGGTATGGGCAGACAAATTCGTTGCGACGTTTCGGCCCTTGTCTTCGAGCGCCTCGAGAATCAGGAAGTCGGTTGGTTGTCTCAGTTTCATCTCTTGTTCTCTTGTACTGTACTCTATTTCCAGTGGTAACTAATACTTTCGGCTTCGACCCGACAAAAATTGTGAAAAGATTTAGAGTGTTTCGCAGAAATGTTCGCATTATCGGGCAGTTATACACGATTTTGTGTCGATAAAACCCGTCAATTCCGGTGTGTAGTCGAAGAGCGTACAGTATCTGTCACTGGACGGTCCGCTGGGAGGGCCGTCCGACCGCGTTCATCTGAGAACGCTTCGAGCGCGCGAGCGCGTCTGACTCGAGCCAGTGTAAGAACGATGCAACTGCGGCTGGCGAATCGAGCCGCGCAGACGCCCTGGACGGGGCTGGCTCGCCGACGAGGATTCCGATCCCCTCGGGTTCGACGGCCTCGAACGCTAATTCGTCCGTCGTATCATCGCCGAGATAGACTACCAGCGAGTCCGCGGGGACGGACCGCCGGAGGACTTCGACCGCGTTTCCTTTCCCCCAGGGGATTCGCGGCGAGATCTCGAGGATCCGTCTGCCGCGCGAGTACGTCAATCGGCCCTCACCGACTCGGTCGAGGACCGATTTCGTTACTCGCCGGATCGTCTCGCGTCTGTCTGGCGAGTTCGACCGCCGGTGAACGGTCGCCGTCAGTCGCTTGTTTTCGACCCAACAATCATCGAACGAATCGAACGCGTCCGAGAGTTCGATACAGGAACGGTCGACGAGCGTCGAGCGTTTCCGAGCGATCGGGTGGACCGAAACCGAACCGCGACGCTGAATCTCGAGGCCGTGATTGCCGGCGAAGAGACTCGGGCCGTCGAGTCTCGAGCGGACGTCTGCGAGCGAGCGCCCGCTCACGACCGCCGTTCGAACCGTCGGATTCGATGCGAGAGACTGCACCGCGTCGACGGCCGTCGTCAGCGGGGTCGCCTCCGACGGGTCGTCGACGATCGGAGCCATCGTTCCGTCGAAATCCAGACAGAGCAAGACGGAATCCGTCTCGCGAAGCGCCGATCGGATGCGTGGCAACTGCTCGTCGACGGGTATCGGGCTGTCCTTCGACATCGTTAGACCGGCGACTGGTGTTCGTTCGTCAGTTCGTCGAGAGTGTCAGCGCCGTCTCGAACACGCTGCATCTGGGCGAACTGGTCTCGCATCCACGAATCCAAATCGGCGTCGAAGACGCGCTCGCGAAGCACCGACATCCGTCGTCGCTTCTCCCCTCGCGCCGTCGTCAAGACACGCTCGAGCGTTTCCGTGAACTGATCGGTCCTGTTGGGAGCGATCGAAAACGCGTGGGAGCCGAGCATCTCGTGTGCGCCGACGCGATTGCTCAACAGCAGCGCTCCCAGTTCGTCGACGCTGGCGGCCAGATACTCCTGTGCGACTAGATTCATCCCGTCGCAGACGGGACTCACCAACATTACGTCGGCGTTGCGGTACAATGCGCACAAATCCTCCTGTGGAAGGATGTCTTCGGTGTAGACGATCGGTTGCCACTCGTCGGTGCCAAAACGTACGTTGATCCGTTCGACTTGCTGTCGGACAGCAGACCCCAGTTGTTGATAGGCAGGAATAGTAGTTCGCGACGGCGTCGCTTTCTGGACGAACGTAAACGACCCCCGCCACTGCGGATTCCGTTCGAAGAACGTTTCGACCGCGGCGAGTCGTTGGGGAATACCCTTCGTGTAATCGAGCCGGTCGACGCCGAGTCCGACCGCGTTCGACTGGGGAATCCCGTACTCGTCGCAGATCGATTCCCAGTTGCTCGAATCTGTCTCTCGGGACATCGTCGCGTACGACGACGCATCGACGCCCATCGGCGTCGCGACGACTCGAGTCTCGTTTCCGTCGTACCTGATCGTTCGGGTAGATCGGTCAACCGTCGCGGACGGGAGGAAGACGTCGACACACTCGAGGAACGTATCCGCGTACTGATCGACGTGAAAACCCAGCAAATCGTTCCCGAGCAAACCGTCGAGTAACTCGGACCCTATCGGGCAGTGGTCGAACGTCTCCGGGGATGGCCACGGGATGTGCCAGAAGTGAGCGACCGTCACCGAATCGGGAACGCGGTCCCGGATGAGTCGCGGTGCGAAACCGAGGTGATAATCCTGTAACCAGACGACCGACTCCTCGGACGCGTGTCTCGAAACTGCCGTCGCGAACCGGTCGTTGATCCGTCGGTACCACTCGAGATCGCCCGGCCGGTCGTCTATCAGCTGTTCGAACCCGTGACAGAGCGGCCACAGTACCCGGTTGCTAAATCCGTAGTAGTACGAATCTACGGCTTGCTCGGAAAACCAGAGCCGTCGAAGCGTGTACTCTCCCTCGTCCGGCGGAACGCGCACGCAGTCGTTCTCGTCGACGACCGCCTCGTCAGCGTCGCCGTCGCCCCACGCGATCCACGTCCCGTTCGATCGACGAAGGACGGGATCCAGTCCAGCAGTGAGGCCGCCAGTCGGTTCGTCGACCGTGATCTGTCGGTCCGACGCATCGGTAGCGTCTTCCTCACCGTCCGATACTGATTCCACTCCGGATTCGTCGGGCTCATCGATCTCCTCTGCGAACTCGTGGCGATAGGGCTGGCGGTTCGAAACCACGATCAGCGATTCGGGACACACGCTCGAAAGAGACGGCAGCTGCGTATCGCGGTCGGTCCGTCCACCGGACCGATAGTCCGAGTCGATTCGGTTGGTAGTAGAGACACTTCGTCGCCCGATCGATCGCCCTCGCTTCTCGAGATTTCGCATTCGCTGAAACAGGACAGGGTCCCCACGCGTTGGTTCGCCGCCTGCAACCGCATGGTAGTCTAATAGCGCCCGATAGTAGTCAGTCTCGAGAACTGGTCAGTCGACTGGTGAACGAGTTCGTGTGCCGAGTAACCGTATGGGCGGACACCACGTTTCCGGTGAATAGAGGAGTCGGAAAAGCGGTGATCGATCCCGAGGCGAGTGGCTGCCGAGATGGACTGTTACTCGGATTCGACGGTTTCGACGAGGACCTTCTGTACTACGTCCGGATCCTCGAGCAACTGGTGTTCCGTATAACTTCCCTCGGCGCTACCCCCGCTCTGTCGGGACTGCTCGATGATATCGAGGAACGCGTGTTCTTTCAGCAGGTCCCTGACCCGCCGCAACGAGAGCGTGTCCGATCCCTCCTGCCGGCAGATCTCCTCGTAGACGTCGAAAATTCGGGTCGTCCGGAAACCGTCTTCGTCCGTTTCGTTCAACGAAAGTACCGCAAGCGCCTGCAGAACGTACCGCGAGTGTGGGGTCGACCCGCGGATGAGCTCGCGGAACCGATCGGTTTCGGCCCGCTCACGGGCCTGCACCACGAACTCCTCGCGAACGGTTTCGCTCGAGTTCGACTGGGCGATCTCACCCGCGTACCGGAGAATGTCGATCGCTTTCCTGGCGTCTCCGTGCTCTCTGGCGGCAAGGGCCGCCGCACGCGGAATGACGGAGGGCTCGAGCACGCCGTCTTTGAAGGCGTCGCTCCGGGCCTGCATGATATCTCGTAGCTGGTTCGCATCGTAGGGCGGAAAGACGAACTCGCGCTCACACAGCGACGATTTGACGCGTTCGTCCATTCGATCCTTGTACTTGATCTTGTTGCTGATGCCGATGACACCAATCTTGCAGTCCGTCAGCTTCCCGGCTTCGCCCGCGCGCGAAAGTTGCATTAGAATGTCGTCGTCGTCGAGTTTGTCGACTTCGTCCAGGATGATGAGAACGACGCCATACTGGGAGTCGAGAACCTGCCAGAGACGCTTGTAGTACGTCGACGTGCTCAACCCTTTGTCCGGGATTTTGATGTCGGTCGCCTCCGAGTTGTTCATCGAATAGGCGATCGTCTGGACGGCCTGCGTTTCCGTGTTGTCCTGTGCGCAGTCGACGTAGGCGAACTCCGCGGTGACACCCTCCTCTTTGGCGACCCGCACGAGTCGTTCGGAGATATGTTTGGCACAGAGCGATTTCCCGGTACCCGTTTTTCCGTATATCAATAGATTGCTGGGGCTTTGTCCGAAGATAGCGGGGTTGACGGCGTTCGCGAGGTCCGCAATTTCGTCGTCTCGACCGACGATACGGCCTTCCTCTGGCAGATGGTTGATCTCGAGGAGTTCTTTGTTCTCGAATATGTGGTCGTCTCTCGTAAAGAGATCGTCACCGGAACTCGACATGGGTCACTGACACCACGTTTCCGGTGAATTATCTTTACTGTTTGGATCGGATGGAATCGGTCGGCAGCGAATCGCGGATCTCGTCTCGAGGGAGGGATCGGCGTTCCCAGAGAAGGACCACCGGTGGGCGAAGCGTATTCTCGAGCGCGCACACACCGAGTTTCCGGTGAAAGGGATCGAAGGGCGGCCGATCGCCAGAAACACTGGATACGGAGATAGTGGACGATAGGTACAGCGGAGACTGACAAACACAGTGGAGATAGTTGGTGGAGACAGACACACCGTGTTTCCGGTGAAAGGCGACGAAAGGGCGGGGTTGTGATCGGCCCGGTGGATTTTGTCCACCTGACTGATCTTGTTCGTTCGTCAGATCTCATTTTCCGGCGAGTTCCGTTCGGGGGGTTATATCGGAGTAGTTCCGGATAATGGAGTGTTCTCAGAAGAAGGTGTGTTCCGCGTTAATTTCCGCAACAACCGATCGTCTGAAGTATAAAAGTTGGAGAAGAAAAGTTGGAAGAAAACAATATTGAGTGTTGGATTAAGCCGGCTTTGGATTGCTGTATCTATACTAACTCACTGTTCTTACTACAGCAAATTATTAATATTAGTAGTGAGTATAGCCCATTGATTGGATCGGTTTGAAAAGAAGACGGTAGTCGGTTTGCAGCCGTTTTCACCGGAACTTGCGCTGATCGCCTCTTGTTCGGCGTTTCATCCCGGTGTTTCTTCTCGACGTTTCCCTTCGATTTTCTCTCACTTTGTTCCGCTCTCGTTCGTGAGCAATTGTAAGTGTGATCGGATATGGGTTCTGAGCCCTTCTCGCTCGAGTTTCACAGAGAACACCTCGAGAATTGACTACTGGTACCGACCGTTCGACTATCGGTACGAATCATTCGACTACTGGTTCTGATCGTTCACACTCTCCTCGCACACCGTCTTTCCGGTGAAATACACCGCCCCCTCACCCGCCCCACCCCCCTTCAGACCCGTTTCACCGGAAACCCGGTGTGTGCGCGCTCAAGAAAAAATCACCCACCATACGCGAGTATCGTTCCTCCGTGTCGCTCTCAGCCAACCGATCCGATCGAAATTCGCTCGGGTATCGCGGGCGTTCACCGATCAGGACCGGTGTTTCACTGGAAACCCGGTGTCTTCTCTCTCGGTGCACTCTCGTCGCCGCTTCACCGGAAATCTGGTGTGTTCTCCGCCGATCACGCGGATGACCCACGCCGGCTCTCGACGATCGCTCTCTCCACCGGAAACCCGGTGTGTCGATTTCGCGCGTGTGTCGTTTACACCTCTCGCAGTATCCCGTGTCGAGTATCGGATCCTGTTACCCGTTCCACTATCCAGCGATCCGCCACAGCATCACGAACTCACACATGGATTCGTGGTGAGTTGCACCCCTTTTCAACCCTGTTCGCCCCCTCAGTAGAAGTATACCTCGAGTTCGTGTCCACACGACCGACATTCGGTTTCGGTCCCGCGGAGTTGGCTCCGGCTGTCAGATGCTGTCGCGTCGATCGTCGTTCCTCGCGGAACACTGGCGCTAATTATCGTCTCACATTTGGGACAGCCGACCTCCATCGTGGTTCGATTCACGCTCGCCATATGTGGCCGTCAGACAGCCACTGGGTTAGTTATCCCAACCGTACTTTCCGCATCGTCGCATTCGAGTTCGAAATCGGCCTGAACCGAGCGATGCGCTTCGTTTCTCACAGTTTTGAAACAGCCGCGTCTATTTCTCGCGATCTCCACAGTACCGATTCCGTATCGCGCTCGAGTCGCCGTTATTTCGCTGTTTCGTTCGCTCCTCCAAGCGCTTCGGTCGATTTCGAACAGTTACTATCGAAAATCTGACGCCCCCAAACCGGGTCAATCGTCGGTTTCGCCATCTGCTCTCAGGAGATGTCGGTCGTTACTCGTCTACACTCTCATCGCAACGAGAACGTTCGTCGATGCAACGCGTTGGATTCGAGTTCAGCGGCACGATTTGCTCGAGCTGATGGTTCACCGCCGGCGATTCCCAGTCACCCGTAACGAACCAACGAGCATTTGATACTGTGGTCGAAGGAGTATACATGGACGGACGGTCGTCTCTCGGTTCGCTGGCGAGAAGCGATATCTTCGTCCCCGGAGTACGCTTCGACAGCACCGGCGGTAACCGGCCTTCCGATAGTACCGCGACCGTCGGTAGTAGCGAGACAAGCCATCTCGAGTTTCCCCCTTCGAATCACGGTTCGAAACTGACGGTCCCAACGTCGCGTTCGTTCCCGAAACAGCGACCCCCCACATCGAAGCGATCGTCTTCGCGATTTCGAACGCCCGCATCGATTGATTCGTCCGCCGACGGCCGAACGGAGGTCGGACGCGATGCGTAGACGCGAGTTGCTCGCCGGCATCGGGAGCATCGGTGTTCTCGGGACCGCCGGTACCGCGGCAGTGTACGGCGTTCCGTCGATACCGGGGTTGACGGGCGACGAGGGCGAACGCCGTCACGATCCGGTCCCGATTCAGACCCTCGACGCGCCGGGGAGCGAATCGGGCGAGATCTTGGTTCCGAACGAAGAGCGGGTGATGTTCGTCGATCTGTTCGCGACCGACTGTATTCCGTGTCAAGACCAGATGCCGGAGCTGCGAGAAGCCCACGACCGAATCGGCGACGAGGTGCAGTTCGTTTCCGTCACCAACGAAAGCGAGGACATCGTCACGGACGAGGACGTCGCCGACTGGTGGAACGAGTACGACGGCAACTGGACCGTCGGACGGGATACGATGTCCGATTTGATCGTCCACTACGGCGCGGCGACGCCGATCGCGATCGCGTTCGATTCCGACGGCCGCCTTCACTGGGAGGAGTCCGGAAAGAAGACGGCGGACAAAATCGTCACCGAACTCGAGGCCGTTCTCAGAGCCGACAGGAGGTCGTAACTAGTCGTGATAGATCCCGCTCTGGTGTCGATGGTCGGGTTTGCGATTACAGCAGGAGTCACGACGTTCTTCTCGCCCTGTTCGTATCCGCTCCTTCCGGGGTACGTCGGATTTTACGTGAACCAGACGGAGGGCCAGGGCTCGTCGGTGTCGGGCTCGGTCCTCCGTGGACTCGTGGCTGGTATCGGGGTACTGGTGACCTTTACGGCGCTTTTCGGCGCGGCATACTGGCTCGGCCAGAACCTCCTCACTAACATCACGATTCTCGAGACGGCAGTGGGCGTCGCGTTGGTCGCGTTCGGGCTCCTCGTCGTGTTCGACCTGGCACCGTCCCTTTCGGTTCCCCTTCCCAAGCGCAGAAGCGGTCTCGCGGGATTCGGCATCTTCGGCGCGGGGTACGCACTCGCCGCGGCCGGTTGCGTCGCACCGGTCTTTATCGGCGTCGTCAGCCAGTCGATGACGATGGATCCCGTTCCGGCGATGCTGGTAGTGGGATCGTACATCGGGATCGTCGTCGTTCTGATGGTCGCGCTGACGGTCGCGACGGGCGTCGGCCTCGTCGCGAACGCCGGCTGGATCGCCGGGCACACGAAAACGCTCGAGCGAATCGCCGGGATCGTAATGATCCTCGCAGGTCTCGGGCAGATCTATCTGACACACTTCGTCAACACGTACTGATTTCCGCCAACACGTACTGATTTCCGCCAACACGCACTGATTTCCGCCAACACGTACTGATTTTCTCGCGGCTTCCACCGGTCCGCTTGGTCCTTCGGCCCATCGAGAGTTCCGACCCGTTCCGTCTTCGAGAACTGGTTCGGGACACGCTACACGGCGGCATACCACGCGGGCCCCCACACCTCGCTTCCGGTGAATTTCTCGCGTAGAGATAGCTTTCGAATCCGTTACTCTCGACCCGGTCGCGAACCCGGCTCGAGCCACAGCGCTCCCGTCTCGAACGTCTGATCGGCGTTTCTCATTGCGATGAATCACTCGATAAAGTAAATCTCGCTAGACGATGCGGCGGCTCGAGCAGATCGAACGTTTTCTCAGAATCGGGACCTCTGGCCGACCGACCCAGTCTATTCGTCGTCTTTCATCTCGCCGAGTTGCGAGATGAGTTCGTCCGTCGAAGCGTCCGATTCGACGGTAAGTTGTCCGTCGTGGTCGTGTTCGTGGACGTTTACGGCTTCGCCGTCGTCTTCATCCGTCGTTCCTTGCTGTTGCTCGGACTCGTCGTAGCTTCCAAAACCCATGACTCACCCTTCGAACCCACTCTCAAAGAAGTGCCGATTCCTGATCGGCGGCACTTCACCGGAACTCCGGTGTGGTCGACCCGTCTCGCTCGAGAGACGGCGCTCACGAAATCCGAAACCACTCCCAACGGGAGAGTAGGCTGATCGAACGGCGCTTACCGCCGATCCGGCGCTCGGTTTGTCGATCCATACTGGTCGCACTATGCAGTCGCTACAACCGTCGATCACTCCTTGAGTGGCGCTCTGTCAGCGCTCCAGTTGGTATCGCGGTCGACACGACACGCTGTCTCGTCAACCCGATTCCCGTCCGGGTTCTCTTCGAGCACCGAACTGGACCACATATCGACAGTGATGGAAACGATTCCGTTCGAATCGAACGATCGATAGGCCCGTACTACAGGGTCCGTACAGTCTGCGTTAGCGGATCTATAGTAATGGGCCATGTCGGTTTGTAGTGTATCCATGTCCGTGCCATGTTCGCATCTCGGACAGCGCTCACGGACACCTATCCGATCATGAAACGAACGACCATTGGTGGCGCTCACACGACGGGATTCGCTCTCGAGTCCCGTCTCGCTGACCGGTGCCCGCCCTCGAAATCGCAGACCCCTCCCGAGATCGACCGTCGACCCAGTTCGGAGGTGAGCGACGGATGTGTGGAATAATCGCGCGCGTCGGCGACGGAAGCGCGATAGACCCGCTGCTCTCGGGACTCGAGAACCTCGAGTACCGCGGCTACGATTCGGCGGGCGTCGCGGTCCAGAACGGCAGCGGTATCGACGTACAGAAACGGTCCGGTAAGGTTTCGGACCTGAAGCGATCGATCGACGACGTGACGCTCGAGGGCGCGGTCGGAATCGGCCACACGCGCTGGAGCACGCACGGGCCGCCGACCGACGAAAACGCCCACCCCCACACCGATCAGGTGGGAGACGTCGCGGTCGTCCACAACGGTATCATCGAGAATTACGCTCGGCTAAAATCCCGGCTCGCCGCGGAGGGCCACGAGTTCACCAGCGAGACCGACACCGAGGTGATTCCCCACCTCATTCAGTCCCACATCGACGACGGACTCGACACGGAGTCGGCGTTTCGACGCGCGATCGCGGAACTCGAGGGAAGCTACGCCGTCGCGGCGATGCGGTCAGGTGAGCACGTCCTCTACGCGGCGCGGCAGGGTTCGCCCCTGGTCGTCGGGATCGAGGACGACGGATACTTCCTCGCGAGCGACGTCCCCGCGTTTCTCGAGTACACCGATACCGTCGTCTATCTCGAGGACGGCGACGTCGTCGTCGTGGACGAAACTGGGATCGAGTACACGGACCAGGACGGGAACCCGATCGAACGCGAACGCGAAACCGTCGAGTGGGATCCCGAACAGGCCGGGAAAGGCGAGTACGACCACTTCATGCTCAAGGAGATCAACGAGCAACCGACCGCGATCGCCCAGGCGATCGAGGGCCGGATCGATCCGGCCCGCGGCGCGATCGACCTCGATGGATTCGAACCGGGAGCGTTCGAAGACATCGACGAGGTCCAGTTCGTCGCCTGCGGAACCTCGTACCACGCGGCGTTGTACGGGGCGACGGCGCTCAACAGGATCGGGATTTCGGCGACGGCGATGCTCGCCAACGAGTACTCGGTGGCGGCCCCGCCGATCGACGACGGGACACTCGTGGTGGCGGTCACGCAGAGCGGTGAAACGGCGGATACGCTCAACGCGCTCAGGAGCGCGGCGGCTGCGGGCGCCGAGACGTTGACTCTGACGAACGTCATCGGCTCGACGGCCTCGCGCATCGCTGACAAGACACTACTCATCAGAGCAGGCCCCGAGATCGGCGTCGCGGCGACGAAGACGTTCTCCTCGCAGGCGCTCATGCTCGTGTTGCTCTCACGCCGGATCGCTGCGGACCGAAGCGGCGAGCGGAGCGGGGACCGACGATCGCTTCTCGAGGCGGTCGAATCGATGCCAGAATCGATCGAACGGGTACTGGACCGATCCGGCGCGGCGGCAGTCGCTCGTCGGTACGGCGACTCCCAGTCGTACTTTTTCATCGGTCGCGGGTTCGGCTACGCCGTCTCTCTCGAGGGCGCGTTGAAGTTCAAGGAGATCACCTACGAACACGCGGAAGGGTTCGCATCGGGAGAGTTGAAACACGGTCCGCTTGCGTTAGTAACCCCGGAAACGCCGATCTTTGCGGTCTTCACCGGCACCGAAGACGAGAAAACGCTGAAAAACGCCGAGGAAGCGCAAACGCGCGGCGCCCCCGTGATCGCGCTCTGTCCGCCGGGACACGAGGCGACCGAGATCGCGGACGAGCACCTGGAAATCCCCGAAACCGACGCCACGCTGGCTGGCTTGCTTGCGAACGTGCAACTCCAGCTAGTCTCCTACTATGCGGCCACCCAGCTGGATCGTTCGATCGACAAGCCTCGAAACCTTGCCAAAAGCGTAACCGTTGAGTAGGGAACCCTGCAGTCTCGTTTCTGACGGTATCGATTATAGTCACTCGGCACACGCAGCGAGTCGTAGCCACGCACATCGAGGCGAGGACGTACTTGAACACAGCAGGACTCGAATCTACCCCCATAGACTCACGTCCACGCTGTGTCTGTGCGGGGTTTGCCGTCCTCGTTCGACGTCGGATCGCAACTGGAGAGATTCTCCCGGGAAAATCGGGCTCTCTCCGCTAGTAAGTGGCTCCTACCTGTCCATAAACGTAACACCTGATAATCGAACCAGTTCGTTCGATATCACCGGACGGGGCAGGGTGCTGGCGAGCCGCGATCGCTCGGCCACTGTTCTGTCGACTGTCCACCAACCGGCCGGTCGCCTCGTTCGCGACTCGATACGCACCCATTTCCGTTCGATCGGAACCAGCGTTCCAGCCGGCCACGCCTCGGGCTGATATCGCGGGTCCTTTCCCTTCGCACAGTCTGTGAAACAACAGATTACCCGTCGGTAATATAGAATTTCGGCCGATAGGGACGGTAGCAGTCCGGAAATACTGACACTCTTTCGGTGCGGTTAATGACACATGAAACCAACCCTCGAGCGCCCGCGCCATGTTATGCAGCCTATAGTAAATAGTATACTGTCACAATGAGTTGACGATGTCGACGGAACCAACCGAAACCAAGTGGACGCCGATGACCGCCGGCCAACAGACGACCGCCCCTCGCTGTGTCACCTGTGGCAACCAGGTAACACGTCAGTTCGCACGCGTCTTCGGGGATAACCGCGACGTCGTCCACGCCTGCCCCGACTGTTCTACGTACCGCGAAATGAAAACGTCCGATTACATCCCGAAGGAAGTCCGATAGCGAGTCGCCGACTGCGGCCGGTCTACGAGTCACCTCCGTCGAAGTTCCCGGTCGAGCGGCCGGTGTGGCGCTCTCGATACCGTCTGCAGGAACGCCGTCACTCTCGAACGAGTTGCGTCGCCGTCTCGAAGAGATCCGCGGTACGATCGGTACGACGCGCCTCCGCCGTGACACGGACGATCGGTTGGGTCCCACTCGCGCGGATCAAAAACCAGCCGTCGTCGGTTTCGACGCGGACGCCGTCTCGAGCGTCCACGTCGTCGTAGGTCTCGAGAACGCGCCGTTCGACGCGTTCCATCTGCCGCGATTTGTCGTCGGACTCGATGGCCCCGCGGCGAATGGGATACGAGTCGATCTCCGACTCGAGACTCGAGAGTGGCCCGTCGGCGGCGACGAGCTCCGCGAGTTTGCAGGCGGCGAGCGGGCCGTCGGGGCAAAGGGTCTCGTCGGGCCAGATCCACGCCCCGCTCGGTTCGCCGCCGAAGACGACGTCCGCGTCGGTCGCCCGCTGTGCGACGTAGACGTCCCCGACTTTGGTTCGAACGAGCGATCCACCGCGGTCGGTCAGCGCGTCTTCGACAGCCAGGCTGGTATCGACCGGCGCTGCGACGCGGTCTCCCTCCCCGACCTCCTCGCGAGCGAACAGCGCGAGGAGAGAATCCTTCGGGACGAAGGTTCCGGTCTCGTCGACGGCCATCATTCGGTCGGCATCGCCGTCGTGGGCGACACCGAGATCGGCGTCGCTTTCGCCGACGAGCGTCTCGAGGGACTCGAGGGTCTCCGCGGTCGGCTCGCTCGGTCGCCCGGGGAACGAACCGTCCGGCTGCGCGTTCAGGGTCCGGACCGTACACCCAAGCTGCTCGAGCACCGTCGCCGTGATCTGACCCGCGCCGTTTCCGACGTCGACGATCACCGACAGCGGTTCCCGAAGGTCGACGCTCGAGCGGATCGCCGACGCGTGCGCCGCCGTGGCTCCCGAAAGCGTCGTTCGATCGCCCGTCTCGTCCCAGTCTGCGTAGTCCACCGCGTCCGACTCGACTCGCTCGGCGATAGCGGCCCGGCGATCGGGGCCGAACGCTTTCCCCGACGGCGTCCAGAGCTTGATTCCGTTGTCCTCTGGCGGATTGTGCGAGGCGGTCACGACGACCCCCGCGTCGGCGTCGGCCCAGTCGACCGCTCGAGCGATCGTCGGCGTGGCCGCGAGTTCCCCCTCGATCTCGAGGACGTCGCTCCCGCACTCACACAGCCCGGCCGCGAGGGCGTCGAGCAACATCGAACCGCTCTCTCTGCTGTCTCGCCCGACGACGACCCGTTCGTACCCCTCAGAGCCGAGCGCACGCCCGACCTCGAGTGCCAGCGATGCCGTTACGTCCTCGCCGACGCGACCGCGGATGCCGCTCGTTCCGAACATACCTGTGTCTCTGTCGGGGCGGCCCTTACTATGTTCTGACTACTCCCTGCGTGCTGATCCAATGTGGCCGATACTCGAGCACCGGATGGAAAGACGGCCCGTCAGGGGGTGCAAAACGAGACCGATCACCGACCGCTCAACCACTCGACCACCCGACCACTCGACCGATCGACCGCTCAACTGCTCGAGCGTCTCGAGGCAGACAGGGTCAGGGTCTAGTAAACGAAGCGATTCACCTAAATTTCCGATACCGATCGATCAGGAGGTTCACGCCGTAGGATCCGTTCGTGATGGTAAACTGCGATCGAAGCTCCGGGTTGAACTTCGCCTTATAGCGGTTGATACTCGGCACACCCGCCCCGACGAGGTCGTACCGTTCGAGCCCGTTTTCGGCCCCATCCCGAATCACGTGCCAGTCCAGTACGTCATTGATCGAGACGTCGACGTCCGCGTCGGGTTTCACCCCGCCTTGCCACCGGTAGCGCGTCGTCTCCGATTCGACGACGAGGATGCCCCCGACGAATTCGCCGTCGACGCGGCAGACGTACGGTCGTATCGCGCCGTCTGGCAGCAACTGATATAGCGACCGGGCGAACCCGTTGTTCATCTGGTAGGACTGGCCTTGACTCTCGTACCGCGCTCTGACCTGGTCGACGATCCGGTCGATGTCGTCGATCGTGCCCTCTTCGACGACGTACCGGTCCTCCGGGGCGTTGCGGATGTTAGATCGCGCGTCGCTACTGAACCGATCCAGCAGGTCGTCGGTGGACCTGTCGAGATCGAGTACGTAGGTGTATCCGGGCTCGACCTCGTAGCCGTTCCAGGTGAACGGCCGAACGTCGGGAAACTCCGCCGCGACGAACTTGGTATAGACGGGCGATAGCTCCGACTCGATCCACTCGAGACAGCCCTCGAGGAACCGTTTCGTTCGGCGATCGGCCTTTCGCTGTTTGAGCTTGTCGACGTTCAATAGCGCCGGCCCGAGATAACACGACCACGAGAACGGCGCCGGCGAAAAGACGCCCGTAATCGGCCCCTTGTTGTACTCGAAGACCGGGAAGAGCCCGACGGCTTCCTGGCCTTTGAACCCCGCGAGCAGGTGCGGTGTGGTCTCCGAGTCCGCGGCCTGCAACTCGAGGGCTTCGGCTCGGAAGAACGGGTTCGTCCCCGGCGACCGTTCGACGTACCGATTCCACTCCTCTGCGTCCGTCTCCGTGTCGAGAACGCGGATATCGATACCCATCTTAGAGATATCCGAGGTCGGAGAGTCGATCTTCGACGGCGGCGTCGTCGGTCGTTGCGATCGGACTCGGCTCGTAGGCGGGGTACTCCGCTTGCTCGCCGGCGTCGACGATCGGAAGGACCTCCCCGTCCATTGCCGCGTCGATCGAGACGTCGAAAAGCGAGCAGATCGTCGGCGCGATGTCGAAGATCGTCGCCTCCGAAAGCGTCGCGCTCTCGTCGAACGCCGTCCCCGCGGCCGCGACGATTCCCGTCCGCTTGTGATTCCAGGGCTCCATCGGCTCGCCGAAGGTCTCCTTCTCGAGGTCGGCGACGATCGCGTTGTCGAACCCGGCCGGAACGGTGAGGATGTCCGGCGCGTTCCCGAGTTCGGGGCCGTGGAAGTACGTCTCACGCGGCTCGACCGCCTCGAACATCGCCTCGCCGTCGGGCGTTCGAACCTCTCGTAACTCCTCGATCAGGGCCGCTCGGAACGACTCGTACTCCGACGCCGGCACCTGCCCGTTCGGTTCGCGGCCCTCGAGGTTGATCCGTAAGCCGAGCTCGCTCTTCGAACGGACGTACACCGCCGACTCGGGGAAATCCACCTGTTCGCTCGCCGCCCGGATCATGTCGTTCGGAACGCGCTTTCCGATCGGTTCTTTCAACCCGACCGTGTCGAGCGTGTTCGCAATCCGCTGGGTTGTAATCCCGAACTTCGCGGCGACGTTCATCGCGCGTTCGACCGCACCGGGTGAGTGATCGCCTGCCTCTTCGCCGTCGAGAAGGTCGTTACGCCAGGCCTGCGACCAGTCGGGCATCCCCTCGCCGCCGCTCCGTGCGACGAGGTCCCCGCGGTCGCGGAGGAACTCGTTGACTCTGAACTCGTGGCCCTCGACCGTCCCCATGCCGTGATCGCTGACGAGCAAGACGTTCTCCGGTTCGACCGCCTCGATCGTCGCCTCGATCTCTCGGTCGACCGCGCCGTAGACCGCTTCGATCGCCTCCGTATCGCCCGGGCGTTCGTGAAACACCGAGTCGGTCTGCTGGAACTGGACGAACCCGAACTGGGGTTCGAACCGCCGACAGAGGTATCGAAACGCCTCGCCTCTGCGCTCGATCGTCTCTTCGTACCCCTCGATCTCCCCGTCGGCGTAGTTTCCGCCCTGCGGGTAGACCTGGTAGCCGCCACACTCGGCTTTGATGTCCTCGAGCACGCCGTTGGGGTGGCAGTCGGGATCTTCCGGAGCCGTCATTCCCGGTACGAGCGCCCCGTCGAACGATCGGGGCGGATGCGTGACGGGGACGTTGACGACCACGCTCGTAACGTCGTTCTCGCTCAGCAGTTCCCACACCGCTCGTTCGCGAACGTGGGTCGAATTGACGACGTCCCACTCGTAGCCGTCGAAGG
This sequence comes from Halostagnicola kamekurae, assembly GCF_900116205.1. Taxonomy (NCBI): domain Archaea; kingdom Methanobacteriati; phylum Methanobacteriota; class Halobacteria; order Halobacteriales; family Natrialbaceae; genus Halostagnicola; species Halostagnicola kamekurae. The sequence goes on from NZ_FOZS01000004.1 coordinate 72,794, forward strand.
ACAGAAAATCGAACACGCCGTGTTTGCCGGGGTTTTTCCCGGTGTACATCGAGGGCCACGCGCTGGCCGTCCAGGGCGGGATCTGGGACTCGAGCGGGCCGCTCGAACCGTCCTCGACGAGTCGTTGCATCGTCGGTGCCGTTCCGGAATCGAATACCGGCTGCAACACCGGGAGACAACCGGCATCGATGCCGATGACGAGAAGTTTACAATCGCCGTCCGTACCTTCCATGGACACGCAGTTGATCGGTTTCGGCTTTGTTATGCGATGACTGGGTCGGCGTAGGAACCGCCTTCCAAATCGGCGTTCGCTCTATCTCGTCCCCAACATTCGCGAGTAAGCACCGCCTGTTTCGCCGGATCGAATCGGTATCCCCTCCATCACTAAGTCGGTGATCGTCCAGTACCGCGAACGTGGTGGGACGCACGCACGCCGATCGTCCGGAGGCCGATCGATGATCAGCGCGACGCCGTCGCTGTCTCTGTGGGCCCTCTCGAGCGCTCGCCCCGCGGATTTCGAGTCACTTCTCGAACAGTATGTAACCGCGTACGCTTTCTACGGCTCGGGAAAGGTCGCGCTCCGTGACGGGCTAGAAACCGTTTCGAATGCGGGACAGAACGTTCTCCTTCCGGCGTACCTCCCGGATGCCGTCGCCGAACCGATCGTCGAACTCGGCCTCGAGCCCCGATTTTACGCGATTACCGAGACGCTCGGCCCCGACGTAGACGATCTGCGCGACAGGATAGATTCCGACACCGCGGCGGTCGTCTCGGTCAACTACTTCGGCTTTCCCCAGTCCGGCCTCGAGACGATCTCGTCGATCACCAGCGAGTACGGGTGCTATCACGTCGACGACAACGCTCACTCCCCGCTGAGCATGGACGGGGACACACTGCTCGGTACCGTCGGGGATATCGGGATCACGAGCCTCTGGAAACAGCTTCCGGTCCCGAACGGCGCTCTCTTGTACCTCAATACGGATACTCTCGCGGAATCCTACACCCCCTCGAGGTACGAGGGCGTCCGCGACCGCTTCGACGCGACCGATTGTCGATTCCTCCTGAAGTCGATCGCGTTCGAGTTGTTCGATCGGAACGCCCGACTCCGCGAATCGATCGACACGCTCGTCAGCGGAAGCGGCGTCGGCCGGGTAACGGCCTCCCCGCGAGAGCGCTACGAGAACGGCAAGTCCCAACTGTCGAATCTCACACATCGGGTCTTCGTCGACGCCGACCCCGACTCGATCCGGGCCAGCCGACGGTCGAACTTCTCGGCGTGGCAGCGGGTCCTCGAGACGCGATCCGACGTCGCCCCCGTTTTCGACACGCTGCCCGACGGCATCTGCCCGCAGGTGTTCCCGGTCCGCGCCGGGGCCCCGACTCGGCTTCTCCGGCAACTCGATCGCGTCGGCGTCGACGGCGCGCACACCTGGCCGCGGCTCTCGGCGTCAGTCGAGAACGATCCGACCTACGAAACGTCGAGAAAGCTCTCTGAGACGACGGTCGTTCTCCCCGTCCACCAGCACATCGATCCAACTGCGATCGAGGCGGTCGGGGACGCCCTCTCGAGATGAAATTCAGGACGAAATCGAGGGATCGAGGTCGTGGCAGTTCCGATAGTGGTACACCAGTTTTCGAGAGTGGTACAACAGTGAGTGTTGCGTGTGCGAGAGAAGACGAGATTAGCGTGTCGAACGCGGCTTGTACGCCTGTGAGGCGTGTAATGTGGCGTTCAACGTGACGGATACGAAATATAATCCTATCATGAAAGTAAAAAGAGCGCTGCATCAGCAGGTATTCAAACCTCCATCATCCAAGCAGGTGGTATGGAAGCGGAAACCGTGTCAGCTGTCGTACTTGCAGCTGGCGAGGGACGCCGGCTCGAGCCACTGACTAACCGGCGTCCCAAACCGATGATTCCCGTTGCGAACCGTCCGATACTCGAGTACGTCGTGTCGGCGATCGCGGATGCGGGACTCGAGAAGATCGTCCTGGTCGTTGGCTATCAACAGGAGCGAATTCGGAATTACTTCGGCGATGGCGACGACTGGGGGATCGACATCGAGTACGTCGTCCAGAAGAAACAGCTCGGAACGGCTCACGCGGTCTTACAGGCCGAATCCGCCGTTTCGAATTCGTTTCTCGTCCTGAATGGGGACCGACTCGTCGACGCGTCGCTCGTCGAACGCGTTCGAAGCGAGACCGAAGGGAGCGACGGCCCGGTGATGGCGATCACCCGAACGGAACACGCGAGTGACTACGGCGTCGTGACGGTTGCGGACGATCGCGTCACGGCGATCACGGAGAAACCGACCGACCCCGTCGCGTCCGAACTTATCAACGCTGGCGTCTACGGATTCGAGCCGTCCATCTTCGACGCGATTCGATCGACGCCGACCGATCGTGGCGAACTGGCGATCACGACGACACTCGAGCGCGTCGCGGCCGACCAACCGATCCGCGCCGTCAGATATCGCGGCCGTTGGCTCGACGTCTCACACCTCTGGGATCTACTTGCTGTCAACGCAGCAACCGTCGATGACGACAGAACCCCCTCGCGGGAGGGGCGCGCGATCGCCGCAGATACGGCGATCGGGTCCGACGTGGCGATCGGTCCGCACGCGACCGTCGGCGGCAGCACCGCCATCGGGGACAACGTGACGATCGAATCGAACGCAGTGCTCTCGAACGCGGTCGTCTTTCCCGATGCGGTCATCGAGTCGGGGGCCGTCGTTCGCGACGCGATCATCGCGGAGAACGCAACTGTCGGCGCGAATGCGACTATCGCGGGCGGCAGCGCGACGATCACCGTCGACGGTACGGTCCACGACGCCGTCAATCTCGGTGGCGTCGTCGGCGACAATGCGTCCGTCGGAAGCGGCGCGACCGTCAATCCTGGGACCGTCCTTGGCGATGGGGCAACCGTCGATCACGGTCTGAACGTGAGCGGTCGAATTGAACCCGACGCGGTCGTTAGGAGGGGATAACATGTGTGGGATCGTCGGCTCAGTTGGTACCGAATCGGCCGGCCCGATCGTCTACAGCGGCCTCGAGAATCTCGACTACCGCGGCTACGACTCCGCCGGGATCGCGCTCGTCGGCCGCGAACTGACGGTCGCGAAACAGGCGGGCGAAGTGAGCGAGCTACGCGTTCCGGACGTCTCGGACGCCACCTGCGGGATCGGGCACACTCGCTGGTCGACTCACGGGCCGCCGACTGATGCGAACGCTCATCCACACATCAGTCAAAACGGCACCGTCGCCGTCGTCCACAACGGTATTATCGAGAACTACGAGTCACTGAAAGCGCGGCTCCTGAAGGCTGGCTACGAGTTCTCGAGTGACACCGACACCGAAGTAATCCCGCACCTGCTCGAGCGAGAACTCGACGACGGCCACGACCTATTGGCTGCCCTCGAACGCGTCGTCGACTTTCTCGAGGGCAGCTACGCGATCGCCGCCGTCCGCGCCGGCAGCGACCGAATCGTCGCGACGCGTCACGAGAGCCCGCTCGTGGTCGGTCACGGTGACGAGGCCGCGTTCATCGCGAGTGATGTGACGGCATTCCTTGATCGGACCCGCGACGTAACCTATCTCGAGGACGGCGACATCGTATCACTCGAGGACAACGGTGTGTCGGTGTACCACGACGGTGAACGAGTAAACCGAGCTATCGAAACTGTCGACTGGGACGCCGACGCTGCAGAGAAGGGAGGATACGAACACTACATGCGAAAGGAGATCCACGAGCAGCCATCAGCACTTCGGCAAACACTGTCCAGTCGGCTCGACGTGGATCGAGGCGAGGTCGATCTCGACCTCGACTTCCCGCAGGGCTATCTCGAGTCCCTCGAGGAGATCCAGTTCGTCGCCTGTGGCACGTCCTACTACGCGAGCCAGTACACGGCGCAGTTGCTCGAAGAGTTCGCGGATGTCCGCGCGACAGTGACAATCGCCAGCGAATACGAGTTCGAGGGCGGGCGCGATCCCTGGCGGACCCTCGTCGTCGCCGTCACCCAGAGCGGCGAGACGGCGGATACGCTCGGTGCGATTCGCCGCGCCGCCGGTGCGGGGGCGCGGACGCTCGCTGTAACGAACACGCTCGGAAGCACCGTGACGAGAGAGACCAACGATACGTTGTTTATTCGCGCCGGCCCGGAGATCGGTGTCGCCGCGACGAAGACGTTCGCCTCACAGGTCGCGACGCTCGCACTGCTCACGGTCGCGATCGGACGCGGTCGGGGGGCGCTCTCGACGGCGGATGCGCGTGATGTTCTGGAAGATTTACGCGCGTTGCCCGGAGCCGTTCAGCAGGTCCTCGACGAAGAAGAGCAGGTGCTCGCGGCCGCTCGAGAATATCAGGACTCGGACGCGTTCTTTTTCGTCGGGCGGCGGTTCGGCTACCCCGTTGCGCTCGAAGGAGCGCTGAAGCTGAAGGAAATCTCGTACGACCACGCGGAAGGGTTCGCTGCGGGCGAGTTGAAACATGGGCCACTCGCACTGGTCTCGGACCAAACGCCCGTGCTCGCTGTCCTGACGACTGGTGCGGACGGGGATGAGACGAGGAATAATCTGACCGAAGCACAGACTCGACGTGCACCGGCAATTGGTGTTGTCACAGCGGGAATTCGAACGAAATCGTTAGATTGGGCGCTCGAGGTCCCTGCAGTCGGCGTATTTGAGCCGCTCGTCGCGAACGTCTACTTCCAGATGTTTGCGTATCACATCGCGAATTTAAAAGAGCGGTCGATCGACAAACCGCGGAACCTGGCCAAGAGCGTGACAGTCGAATAAGCCACCACACTCGCGGAGGATCGTCTGTCACGGTCGCCTCGAACTCGTCGTATCGAGAGACTTTCAGCCAACCGTGATCTACTGAACAGAAGAACTATAACGACGCTTTACTCAGATTCTGAGTAACATGAGCATCCTCGTCACCGGGGGAGATGGATACCTCGGATGGCCAACGGCACTGCGTATCGGAACCAACACCGATTCCCGCGTCGTTCTCGTCGATAACTTCGGCCGACGGGACTGGGTCGAGTCAGTCGGCTCGACGAGTGCCGTACCGATCGCGTCTATCGACGAACGATTGGATGCCGCCGAAGAGACGCTCGGAGTCGACACCCTCTCGTTCGTCGAAGGGGATTTGACCGACCGAGCGTTCGTCGATGAACTCCTCTCTATTCACGAACCAGAGACCGTCGTCCACACCGCAGCACAGCCGTCGGCCCCCTACTCCCAGATCAACGGGGAGCGTGCGAATTTCACCCAGCACAACAACCTGCAGTCGACGCGGAATCTCCTGTGGGGGCTCAGTGAACATGGTCTCGAGGACACCCATTTCATCGAAACGACGACCACCGGCGTGTACGGCGCACCGGAGTTTCCGATTCCCGAGGGCGGTGCGACGATGGAGAATGCGGGGGAGCGCGACGAGGTTCCCTTCCCGGCGATGGCGGGCAGCTGGTACCACCTGACCAAATCCCACGATGCGGCCAACATGCGGTTGGCTCACAAGCAGTTCGGTATCCCGATCTCGGACGTTCGGACGGCGATTACGTACGGGACTGAAACCGAGGAAACGGCGGCCGATTCGCGTCTGTCGACGCGGTTCGACTTCGATTACCACTTCGGCGTCGTTACCCACCGATTCTGTGCACAGGCGATTGCCGGCTATCCAATGACCGTCTACGGCAGAGGCGAACAGCGGAAACCGTTCATCTCACTCGAGGACGCGGTCGAGGGGCTGGCTCGCCTGGCGCTCGCCGATCCCGATACGAGACCGTCGGATCACGTCGTCTACAATCAGGTGACGCGGTCGATTAGCATCGTGGAAATCGCGGAAACGATCGCCAACGTCGCCGCCGAGTTCGATCTCGATGTCGACGTCAAACATTTCGAGAACCCGCGAGAGGAGGACGAAACCCACAAATTGGAGATCGAGAACGACCGATACGCCGCCCTCATCGACGGACAGTCGACCACGTTCGAGGACGGCGTCAGACAGATACTCGAGACAGTACTCGAGTACGAAGACACGGTCACGGCCCACGAGGACCGATTCCTTCCCGGCGTGTTGACCAGCGACGAACCCGACGAAACGGTACTCGAGTTCGAGGATTCGGGTCCGGACGAAGACGTGCACCCGGCAGCGAACTCCGAGGAGAAGTGAGATGCGCGTTCTCGTAACTGGTGGGTGCGGGTACATCGGAAGCGCGCTCGTCCCGATGCTGCTCGACGATGACCGAGTTAGTGCTGTCGCCGTCCTCGACTCGCTCGCGTCGGGAACGCCGGCGAATCTCAGCGGCTGTATCGGCGAGACGTTGCAGTTTCGACGCGGCGACGTCAGAGAGTACGGTGACGTCGAACGTGCGATGCGCGAGGCCGATGTCGTTATCCATCTGGCGGCGATCACCGGCGCGGCCTCCACGCACGACCGTCGCGAGGAGACGTTCGCGGTCAACCTCGACGGGACGAAAAACGTACTCACTGCCGCCGGAAAGTTCGATGTCGAACACGTCGTGTTCGCCTCGTCTTGTAACAACTACGGCCGAGCGGCCAGTACGGACATCGACGAGGAAACCGATCAGGACCCGCTCAATCCGTACGCCGAGACGAAAGTCGAGGCCGAACACCTCCTCGCGGAGGCGATGGACGAATACGGATTCGACGGAACCGCACTCCGGATGAGTACGAACTACGGATGGTCGCCGGGGATCCGATTCAATCTCGTGGTGAACCACTTCGTGTTTCGCGGGCTCACCGATCGACCGCTAACCGTCTACGGCGACGGAAACAACTGGCGTCCGTTCATCCACGTCAACGACGCGGCGCGGGCGTACGCCCACGCCGCGTTGAACCCCGCGTCTTGGCCGAAGGCCGTTTATAACGTCGGTTCTAACGACGGTAATCATCGCATCTCCGAAATCGCCGAGATCGTCCGAGACGAACTCGACCGAGAGTTAGACATCACGTACCTCGAGGACGAACACCCCGGCCCGTCCTATCACGTGAACTTCGACCGGCTCGAGGAAACGGGGTTCACCACGGAGTTGACGCTTCGTGATGGTGTCCGAGATCTAGCAAATCGAATGCAACGGCGTAACACGAGGCTGATCGAGGCATGACGCTTGGATCCCGTTCTGGCAGAAAAGACGTCGACGCGTCGGAATCACCAACGATTGCGGTGACCGGTGCAGCCGGATTCATCGGCAGTCGCGTCATCCAGCGATTTCAGTCGGTCCACCCCGAGTGGACCGTCCGTGCACTCGACAATCAGTATCGCGGACAAGTCGAGTCAGTCGGTGATGTCGACATCGCACACATCGATATCAGGAACCGCCGTCGGCTCGAGACGTTCCTCGACGGCGCAGACGTGGTCCTCCATCTGGCCGCATTAAGCGGCGTCGACGATTGCCAGGAGCATCCGGATCTGGCCTACGAGGTCAACGTCACTGGAACGAACAACGTCGCCTGGTTTTGCCGAAAGACCGGTGCTGCGCTCGCGTTTCCGTTCAGCATGACCGTTCTGGGGGATCCAGAGACGTTCCCGATCACCGCGGACCTCCCTCGAGATCCGGTCAACTGGTACGGACGAACGAAACTCCTCGGCGAGCGGGCGATCGAGTCGCTCACCGACGGCTCGTTCCCGGCCCACCTGTTTCTGAAGTCGAATCTGTATGGCGACCACGTCGTCGGCGATACGGTCGTCTCGAAGTCGACCGTGATCAACTTCTTCGTCGACCGAGCGACGGCCGGCGAGTCGCTGACGGTGTACGAACCGGGGACCCAATCGCGAAACTTCATCCACGTCAAAGACGTCGCCAGAGCGTACGTCCGGAGCACAGAACGGCTCCTCGAGCAATTGGCCGCCGACGAAACGGGTACGGAGACGTACGAGATCGCGGGCACCGAGGATCCGTCGGTGATGGCAGTTGCTGAGACGGTACAGGAACTCGCAAGCGAGGAACTCGGCGCATCGACCGATGTCACACTCGTCGAAAACCCACGGAATGGTGAAACGATGGTCGAGGACTTCGCGGTCGATACGTCGAAAGCTAACGAGATACTCGGATGGGAGCCGACCCACGGAGTCGACGAATCAGTACGCGAGCTGTTACGACGAGACGCCCAGTGAGCCGGTGAATGGCCCCTCGGCCGTCACCCGTTCTACCGGCTGCGACTGGCCGAGGTCGCTATCTCTGATGGGAGTTGTACTCGTCGCGTCGGTACGCCCCGAATGCCGTGTTTCACGATGCAGTAAATAGTTGCGTTGGCTGAGAGCATCGGATGAGGGACAGTTTGCGGTCCGAGAACGGATGCAGCCACGAAGCTACCACGGCGGATTGCGATCCTCGATACACGTGCCCTCGTGTTTCAATATCGCGACGTACTGGTTCGCCCTGAGTTCCTGTTCGTCACCGTACTGGTCGCTGTGTGGGTTGATACCCAGCGCAACGAGATCGCGGACTGAACCGGGTTCGGCTCTGCTCGGGACGAAATTCGGGGGCCGGTCACCGAACTCGGCGACGATCTCGTAGTTGTACTCGCCGTCGAGCAGCGCGCGGATGTACCGTGCTCGTTCGTCGACGCGCGAATCGATGTCGTACCCCCGCTGATCGTCCGGGATATTCTGCAGATACAGGAGTTCCTTATACCCTACCTGTATATAGGTCGGACAGGCTTCGACGGTGGGATCGTCCATGCCGCGCCAGATCGGATTGATCTGCATGTCGTGCGGGATGGCGTTTTCCAGAAAGCCGTGGTAGTACGTCTCCATCGTGGCGTTGTCGTCGGCGTTATCCGACAGCCACTCGGTCGCTTCGTCCCGCGGCATCGAAGAGTACATGCCGACGCCGACGGCAGCGTAGAGCGTCGAACTGACCAACAATACGGCGACGAGGACGCGTCCGACCGTCCGTCGACGGTCGCGGAGCCGCCACAGCGAGTCGGCGAGCAACACCACGAGAAACGGTATCGTCGGTAGCAAGTGATGGACGCGGAAGTCGTGCCACGTCGAAAACAGTAGCCAGAAACACCCGAGTCCGGCTATCAGCAGGATCCGCTCGTCGAACTCCGGTGCAGGCGTCCGGATCGTCTCCGGTGCTAGTCGCCACAGGGCCGCGAGCGTTGCGAGAACGCCTCCGGTGGCCGCGACGAGCAGCGGCCAGCCGAACGCGCTGACGTAGGTGCGCAGATACCACCACCACAACGGTGCCGTCGGACCGACGGCGGTACTCGTTCGGCCCGCGCCACCGCCGATTCGCAACGCGACGAGATCGACGTGGCCGACGAGTGCGGTCGGGAATCCAAGGAAAATCGTCACGGCACCGATCCCGGCACCTTTCAGCAGGAATCTCGGTTGGGAGAGGACCTCCCGCCAGGACCCGTCGTCGGTTCGGGCCGACAACAGGAAAGCGAGGCCGAACAGCAAAACCAGCGGGGCAATCGTGAGTTTGAACGCGATCGCCGCACCGCCGGCGACGCTCGCGAGGTAGAACTGGCGGCGCCGACCGGTTCGGACGTATCGGAGTAAACACAGGACAGCGAGAACGAGACACATCGTCGCAGGGATGTCCTCGCCCCCTTCTTTCGCGAGTTTGAGAAATCCGAACGTGACGGTCAAAAGCGCCGCGGCGAGCCGTCCGGTCCATCGGTTCCGGAGCTCGGTCCCGAGTCGGTAGACCAAATAGACCGTGACGACGGCGAAAACCACGTTCGTCAGCCGGACGAAGACGAGACTCCAGGTCCAGACCCACTCCGGCGTCGACGCCCAGACCGGGTAGTGAGCGTACGTGTCGGCGGGGAAGCCGATCCCGGTGATTGCTTCGACGTTGCCGGTCAGCACCGCCGCAAGCACGACCGGCAACACCGCGATGGCGTAGACGTAAAACGTCGCCCCGAACGGGGCCCGTCCCCACGAGACGCCCTCGTGGAGGCCAGCCGGCGACGGGTTCGAGAGGACCGAACTGTAGGCGACCAGCGGATCGAGGAGGCGGTTGTGTTCGTCCCACGTGGCGAAGTTCGGAATCCGGTGCCAGAAATAAAAGCCGGCGAGTACGAGCGCCGCGAGCAGGATGTATCGGAGGTACCGATCGTTCCGGAGATCCGAGAGGAACTGGGATTTCACTGCGGCTCCGACGCCCTGCCACCACGTCATCAGATCTAGGTGATAGGAACGTATCGATAAGCATTGTGATCTCCGGTAGCCTGCCGTCGCGGGTCGTGGTCCCGCGGTGTGATCTGGAAGTCCTTCCGATTGTTACAGAGCCGGAAGTACGAGTCTATTCACCCGCATCGGTGTCGGTCGACAGTTCCGAGAGGTCGAGGTGGATCGAGGGGTACCAGCCACCCAGTGCCGGGAGATAGACGCCGAGAAAGCGGTCGACGAACACGACGGGGACGATAACGGCGTTGGGAACGCCCAGCGCGACGAAGACGACCGTCGCCGTCGCTTCGGTGACGCCGATACCGCCGGGAGTAAGCGGCAGCAACGTGACGCTGTAAGCCATCACGAGAACGAGAGGTAACAGCACTGCCGGCTGGAAGGAAACGCCGAACGCCTCGAGCAGGAGCCAGACTCGAGCGGCCGGTGCGAGCGCGAGTGCGATCGTCCAGCCGGCTGCGTAGCCCAGCCAGACGACGGGCGAACCGGAAAGCGCCCGGAAGGCCGCCGTCGACGCCGCAGTGAAGTCGACGGCGTCGCCGATCTTCGCGACGATCGCGTCGCCGACCCGGGGGAGTCGCCCCAGCGGTCGTTCGAGGGTGGCGATCAGGTAATCGAGAAGCGTCAGGTTCGTCCCGCCGAGCAGTACGACCGCGCCGGCGGCGAGATACAGGCCGGTCGACAGCGCGATCAGCAGCAGGATCTCAGTCGACAGCGCGGTCGCGGCGACGGCGATCCCGATGGTCGCGACGAGCCCGTAGAGTACGGCGTAGATCCCCGTGTGGACGCCGGAAGCCGCGACGGCGTCGGAATACGAGAGTCCGGTCTCGCTCCGGAGGACGAACGGGGCCGCGACCCGTCCCGAGAGACGCGACGGAAGGAGCTGGTTGACGAAATTGACGATCAGGTCAGTCCTGGCCGCGTCCCAAAAGGAAACCGGCTGCAGGCGGTTCAAGACGACGTGCCAGGTGTAAAACCGACCGCAGAAACCGAGCACGCTCACCAAGACGATGAGACCGACGGTGATCCCGTCGAGACGCTCGAGCAGTGTGAGCAGCCGTCCGAACCGGACCTGCGTGAGCAGCCAGGCGAGCGCCGCCAGTCCGATGCCGTACTGGACTGCAGTGACGAGGACGGCCCGGGGTGACGGACGGTTCACGGCCGATCACCGTCGACCGTGTCCGCTTCGATCACGTTCCGCGCGGTCGTGAACTCGAACGGTTGGTCGAGGATGTACTCGACCGCGCGCCGCATCCACGACCCGGTCCGAAAGTACACCCGCTTTGGGACCCCGTCGACGGCCGGGAGATCGACCAGTTCCCAGGGGTGGACGTAGAGGACGGGCGTAATGTCACGCCTGGCGAGCAGTTTCATCCCCATAACCGTGTATCGAGGACCGAAAAACCGAAGCCAGGTACCGGTCAGCGGGAGTCGGATGCCCGGACAGACGCTGGCCGGAAGTTCGCTGATCGCCGCCGGCGCGTCCGGATCGACGGCCGTCGCGGGCGACGGGCGATGGATATCGTGTTCACCGCCGTACCACCCGGGAATCCGACGGCTCGACACCACGCTCGAGTCGTACGCGTAGCCCGCGTCCGCGAGCGACCGGAAGTGATCGTCGGCGATGTCGAACGCCGGGGCCCGAAACCCGGAGACCGTCTCGCCGGTGACCGATTCGAGAACGGTGCGGGAGTCGGCCAGTTCCACCCGGCGTTCCTCGCGCCCGAGGTCCGTCAGCAGCCTGTGCGTCTGCGTGTGCGAGGCGATTTCGTGTCCCGCGTCGGCCAGCGCCGTCACCGCTTCGGGATAGTGCTTTGCTACCTCCGCGACCACGAAGCAGGTCGCCGTCGCGTTCCTATCCGACAGTGCCGCTCTGAGAAAGTCGCCGCCGTCGAGCCCGATCGCCTCCTCGGCGGCGGTTCCCGCCGCGTTGCGGTACGCCGGCGTGTGCTCGAACAACTCAAAGTCGATCGAGAAGACGGCGCGGTCAGTCATCCATCTCCTCGAGTTCGGTCCGGAGGTAGCTGACCTGTTCGTTCAGCCGCGAGAGCTTGTCGTAGAGTCTCCCGATCCGATTCAGGAGATAGGTCACGACCACGAAAAGTGTCAGGTTCGAGATAACGAGGATCGCGCGCGCTTTCAGTTCGAGTCCGAGAAGCGTCGCGATAAACTGGAAGAGATCTGGGTAGAGCCCGACGACGATGAGTCCGGTACCGACGACCAGCGACATGAGAAACAGAAAGATAGCCTCTCTCCCTTCACGAACTATATACAGGCCGTTCGCGAGGAAGACGAGCCCCACGAGAACGGCGATCACGTTGACGAACGTATACTCAACCATGGTTATCGGAAGACGAGTACGCGGAGGATCACGTCGGTCATTCGGAACGGATACAGGAGGAAGGTATCGAGCGTAAACTGCGATTCGCCCGCTTCTCTGGTCGGCATCTCGATGGAAACCTCCGTGATACGCTGGCCGTTTTTCGCGGCTTCTAGGGTCTGTTCGACCGCCCAGTGCTTGTCTGAGCGGTGCAGAATTTCCCGGAGGGCCGAGACGCGATACACTCTGAACCCACTCGTGACGTCTGTAATGTCGACGCCGCCGAGAACGTTAACGATTTTCGTGAAAAACGTGATGCCCAGTTTGCGGACGAACGAGTACTCCTGAAAACTCTCGTTGAGGTAGCGACTGGCAATGACCATATCGTGATCTTCGGCCCGTTCGAGCAGCGTCGGGATGTACTCGGGATCGTGTTGCCCGTCACCATCGATCTGCAACACGAAATCGTAGTCACGCCGAATGGCGAACTGATACCCCGTCCGGACCGCGCCGCCGACGCCGGTGTTGAAGACGTGTTCGATGACCGTCGCCCCGTGTTCACGGGCGATTGCCGCCGTGCCGTCGGTCGACCCGTCATCGACGACCACCACGTCGTCGACGTAATCGGACGTTTCGGTTACCACCTCCGCGATAGTATCGGATTCGTTATATGCGGGGATAACGGCGACTACTCGCATCGAATAGGGATCGGAGGGGGGTGTACTTATTCCTTATTCTTGATGATCTCTATGGGCTGAGAAAATGTGATTGCGTAACATTACCAGTCGATCTCTTCGGCCGAAGCGTTCAGCGTGGTGACGAAAGCGAAACGTACTAGTTCGTTGGTCTGTTTCCACAGACCGATGACCAAGACCATGGTCGTGGGTCTGGACGGTGCGAGCTGGGATCTTTTGGAACCCTGGCTGGCCGAGGGGGCGCTCCCGAATCTGGCCGCCCTCCGAGAGTCGAGTTCGTGGGCCGAAACGGAGAGCTGTCTTCCTCCGGTAACGTTCCCCAACTGGAAGTGTTACTCCTCGGGGAAGAACCCGGGCGGATTCGGTGTCTACTGGTTCGAACGGGTCGATCTGGAAGCCGGAGAGATCGAGGTCACCAACGGGAGCGATTTCGAGACCGCCGAACTGTGGGATTATCTCAACGACGAAGGGCAACGCGCCGGCGTCGTCAACATGCCGACGATGTATCCGCCCCGCGAGATCGACGGTCCCGTCGTCTGCGGCGGTCCCGACGCCGTCGCGGGCGAGTACCGTTCGATCGACGGCGGCTACGCGACCCCCGACGGGCTGGTCGCGGAACTCGAGGACCGGTTCGACTACCGCGTCCACCCCGAACCGCTCCTGTCGTCCAACGAGGAACGCGGCGACGAAGTCGACGAGATCCTCGACCTCCTCGACCTTCGGTTCGAGGTCGCGTTGACACTGCTCGACGAACGCGACCTCGAGTTCGTCCACGTGACGCTCTTTTATCTGAACGTGTTGCAGCATTTCTTCTGGAACGACGGACCGACGCGACGCGCGTGGGAGCGCATCGACGAGTGGATCGGTCGGCTAGACGACCGCGAGGACCTGAATCTCGTCTTGATGTCCGATCACGGCTGCAGTGCGACCACCACCGAGTTCTACATCAACGAGTGGCTGGCCGAGAACGGCTATCAGCAGCGTGAGACGAGCGTCGACAACGTCTTTCAGCGCGTCGGGCTGGACCGGGAAAACGTCCTCTCGGTCGCGAAACGACTCGGAGCCGTCGATCTTCTGGCGGCGGCCGTACCGGAGCGCATCCAACAGATGGTCCCACAGCGAGCGGGACTGAAACGCGACCGGAAGCTCGAGGCGATCGATCTAGCGGCCACGAAGGCGGTCGCGAGCGCGCAGGGACCGATCTATCTCAACCCCGCCTTCGACACCGAGACCGTACGCGAGGAACTGATCGCCGATCTCAGGGGGCTCGAGGACGAACACGGGCCACTGTTCGAGAACGTCTACAAGGGCGAGGAAGTCTACAGCGGCCCCTTCGTCGACGAGGCTCCGGAGGTCGTCCTCGACCAGCGCGTCGGCGTTCACGTCAACGACGGCGTCGGGGGCGGACGGATCACTGCCGGCCCCGATCGCTGGGCAGCGGAGAATACGCTCAACGGACTTTTCGTCGCCAGCGGTCCGGATTTCGAGGCCGACGGACGGATCGATCAGATCAGCATCCTCGACATCGCGCCGACCCTGTTGACCGCCCACGACTGTGCCGTGCCGACTGACATGGAGGGCGACCGACTCGACATCGTCTCCGGCGAGCCCACCACGTCGAGCCGCGAGCCGATCTCGCCGGGCGAAACGGGGCGACGGGACAACACCGTCGCGGTCGAGGACCGGCTCAAGGACCTCGGCTATATGGAGTGACCGCGACCCCGGCCCGGATGGGAGTGCCGATCAGGGCGTGAGAGCGTCACCGAACCACTGAACCGGCGGTTGTTCGAACGGCCACTGTCCGCAGGTCGATTTCTCTAACGTGCCGCCGGTCTGTTGCTCGAAGTACTTCTGTTTGTGTCCGAGCCGGTAGTGACACTGTTCGGGCTGGAGTTTCTCCCAGTAGATCGTGTCCATCGACGGCCACCCCTCCGGATCGTCCGGCAGCGAGTCGTACGCGGGGACGTCCCACTGCTCGTACTCCGCTTCGACCGCGTCTTGAAGCGGCGGTTCGGGGGCGTTCGAGACCCCGGGGGCCATGTGCCAGGCGCCGCTGGTCACGACCAAGAGGATGATGAAACCCGCGAGCAGCGAACGCTGTGAGGGCGCCGATCTGTCGGCGACGACCAACCCGACACCGAGCGACAGGAAGACGAACACGAGGACGAGTTCGATCGCCCCCTGAAACTCGAGAAACAGTTGGAAGAGATAGAGTCCGCCGCCGGCTGCCACCCACCAGTACTCGCGGTAATCGTCCGCGACTGCGAGGGTCCAGCCGTACACTGCTACCGGGACGATCAACACGCCGTAACCGATCTCGAGGACGAACCGGAGCAGCCGACCGACCGCGGTGTACCCCTCGACACCGTATACCGGTGCGAGGACGACCTCGACGAACAGCGGTATCGTATGCCCCTGGACTACGAACGGGGCGACGGTGAGTATCGTCACGGTAACGCCTCCGCCGATCGTTCGTAGCAGTCCCTCGCGCCCTCCTCGCTGGAGGCCGATCCCGACAGCCAGCAAGGCGACCGGAGCGCCGAGTTGCCAGAACCCGGCGCTCATCGCTCCGACTGCACCCGCGAGGAACGGCCGCTCGTCGACGGCCAGAAGCAACGCGCCGACGGCACAGAGGAAGGCGAAATACTTCGGTCTGATCCCGGCGTAGGGGAACGAGTAGATCGAAGCGAGCACGAACATCGTCGCTCCCGCGACGACGCTCGCGAAGCCATCACCTGTCAGCCGGTGGGTGAGCACGCCCAGCAGCGTCACACCAGCGGTGACCGCTCCAGCGGCGACGATCACGCTAAGGACGTGCAACACTGCCATGTTTCCGAAGGAGAGCGCAGCCAACAGCGTCGTCACGAAGTAGATAAGCGGCGGCTTTAAGTCCCAGATATCGACGTAGAGGTCGGCGCCGTTGAGAATCGACCAGCCCGCGTGCTGAAACAGCGCGGAATCCTTGTGGACGTAAAACGGCGACCGAGCGAACTGGACGAGCGTCGCCACCGCCACCACGAGCCCCGACCCGACGAGAAGCACCCAAAACCAGTGCGTGTCGATCCGTTCGTAGAGTTCGGATTTGCTCTTCGGGATCTGCCCAGCGTGTGCTCGCATTCTCTATCCATGCTTCACAGTATGTCGATACAAAGGTTATTATTCGGAGCCGATGAGAACATGTCGCAGGATCGGATACGGGGAGGTCGACACGAGATCCAACGAATTCACGCTGGCAGAGCGGCCCGTCGAGAGAGACGGCGAGTCAGGCCACTTGCCAGGTGTACAGACTCTCGGCGACGTAGTTGAAGACCATCCCGACGCCGATGCCGATGGCGTTCGCGACGGTCGGCCAGGCGTCGATGCCGGCCACTGGCAACGAAAAATCCGGGATTCGCACTAACAGGATGAGTACGACGAACCCGACGGTGAGTCCGACCGCCCGAACGAGGTGCGATTTCCCCCACCGCCGGAGAAATGCCCCCTGTGAGAACGTCCCGCTAGTCGTGAAGGTCCACCGGTCGTTGAGGAGAAACATCGTCGAGATTGAAAGCTCCGCGCCGACGCCTTTCGCTGCGATCCAACCGAACCCGACGACGGTCGTGAGTACCGTAAAGACGACCGTCTCGATGCCCGCTCCGACGATGCCGACCGAGACGAACCTCTTGAACCTGTCGAGATAGATCAGCGAATCGATCGTCGAGTCAGCGCTCATCGTTCTCCGGGTAGTACACCGTCGAGGCGGTGGTCGGCTGTCTGTTCGTGGCTGTGGCGTCTCTCCCGTCGACCTGTGACCGATACCGGATCGAACAGACCGCGACCGCGAGCTCGACGGTCGTCCAGAACGGATGGACAGTCGAGTCGGGGCGGTCGTTCCACTCGACGGGGACCTCGGCGATGTCGTACCCGAGCGAGCCGGCGACCGAAACGAACTCGAGATCCCACGCGAATCCCTCCTTCTGACAGCGCTCGCGGATCTCCCGCCACGCGTCGGCCCGGACCGCTTTCGCTCCGCACTGGTAGTCATAACAGGTCGTCGTGAGTAGCTTTCTGGCCACGAACGCGAAGGCGTCCCCCAGAATCCGACGACCGGTCGTCTGGTGGCTGACGATCCGCGAGTCCGGGTGGCGGCGGGAACCGATACTCACCGCCGCGGTCCCGTTTTGAATGCGCTCGACGACGGTCTCCATCGAGCGAGCGGGGACGGAGCCGTCGGCATCGGCGAACGCGAGAACGTCGGTCGAGAGGGCATCGAAGCCGTCCGCGATCGCTTTGCCTTTCCCGCGTCGCGCGTCCGCGGCGTTGACCTCGTCGGCGACGGACTCGAGCCGACCGACCGTCGATTCGGTGGGGGCGTCGATCTCGACGCGTACGGTCGAGGGGGAGAGCGTATCGCGAATATCTTCGATATACGTCGTCAAGATATCCACGTCGGGGTCGTATGCCGGGATGACGAAGCCGAGCGATGGATCTCGGGCGTTCGTTGGGTTCTTCCCGTGCGGATCGTCCATGTATCGCCGGAGTGGCTCCTTCGGTGTTAATTCTGTCGTCTATGAGTTATCGCGTCGTACTAGTAACCGGACTGGTCGTAGCTGGTCTCGGCTGATAACAGGGTCTCACAGCCGTCTTCCCGTCCGATCGGTCCCGCGCCTCTTCATCCGGTCCGAGTCCAGCAGCAAGCGACGCATGGTTCTCAGGGGTATCGACGTGACCGCTTATCGGCGATTCGCCATCGCCGTGTTCGAGCTCCTATCCTGACGATTCGACCCCGTCACAGGTTAGTCGTCCGTTCCCGTTGCAGACAGTGCCTCGAGAATCTCGGACTCGAGTTGGTACGTTCGCTCGGATGGCCGACAGAGGATGCCCTGTGTCCTGAGTTCAGAAAGCAAACTCTGAACGGCAACTGTGGATCGATCGACCCGATCCGCCACCTCGACGGTGGTTAGCGGTCCGCCCTGGGCCAGCGTTTTGACGACCCGGCGACTCGTCTCGAGCGAACAGCGCGACCGCTCGCACGCGGCGGTGAGTCGATCGTCGATCGGCGTCGTCTCGAGGAGTTCGTCGACGTCCTGTTTCTCGTCCGCAACAATGATCTGTGAGTTCGCGACGGTCAGTTCCTCCGGGACGTCAGCGTAACCGAACTCGAAATCGTCCCCGCCGGCTTGTACGATCGGTTGGTCGGAGGAATCTCCCTCGAGCGACTCGATCCGATCTTTGAGTGCTCGATTTCGCTTGGCGAGGTTTTCAGTTCTGCCGCGCTGGGCCTCGAGTTTATCCTGAAGGATGTCGATGACGTGATCTTTCTCCTCGAGTTGCGATTCGAGCTCTTCCTGCGTGGACTCGAGTTCGACGAGTTCGTCGTGTAACCGTCGGATTTCGTCGTTCGACTGGGGTAACTCCGTCTGGACCGTATCGGGATTCTGCAAGGCCTCTGCCATCTGCTGGGCGAC
This sequence comes from Halostagnicola kamekurae, assembly GCF_900116205.1. Taxonomy (NCBI): domain Archaea; kingdom Methanobacteriati; phylum Methanobacteriota; class Halobacteria; order Halobacteriales; family Natrialbaceae; genus Halostagnicola; species Halostagnicola kamekurae. The sequence continues at coordinate 91,424 of NZ_FOZS01000004.1, forward strand.
GCTCGAGATGTCGCGTGCATTCTGCAGTTCCTCTTCGAGCTCTTCGATTCGGTCGCCGCGCTTCTCGAGGTTGCGCTCGAGTTCCTCGATCCGGCTCTCCTCTCGTTGCTTTCGCTCGGAAATCTTCTGGAGATCCCCCACCAGCGCGTCGGAGACCGATTTGAGCTCCGGCCGCTCGAAGTCGTCGAGGCCGGGCGTCGCGCCGGCGTCGAACGTCCGTTTGCGGCGGAACTGGATCTTGCGCACGTCGACGTCGTTCCAGTCGGTCTGGACGTACGCCTGTCCGTCGTCGAGTTCCGAGACGAGTTCGGAGTACTCGCTGTCGATGATCCGGCCGACGACCTTGGTGTCATTTTCCCACGTGAGACGATGCCAGACGAGCCAGTTGGCCTGCGTGATGAAGTCCTTCTTGACGTCCGCCGGTCGCTGGCTGATTCCCAGGATCCCGAGTCCGTGCTTTCGACCGCGCTTGCCGATTTTGATCAGCAACTTGCCCGTCTCGTCCATGCCGCCACCTTCGGGAATGTACTCGTGAACTTCCTCGACGACCAGCAGGAACGGTTTCTTGAGCTTCTTTTCCTTGACGAACAGCTGTCGGGCCGTCTCCCGGAGGAGTTCGTTCGCGACCTCCTCGTCTAAGTATCCCGACACGTCGAGGATAACCGGGACGTTTTCCTCGAGTGCGAGCGTCGCCATCTGCTCTGCGTGTTCCGGGCCGATCTGGATGTCACACTCCTCGTCCGCTCCGGCGTGAAGCATCTCGTACTCCTCTTTGAGCCCGTAGTACTCGCCGTCGGTGTCGACGATCAAAAGCGGGAATCCGGCCTCGAGGAGTTCCTCGGCGATCACCGACGCCGTATTCGACTTCCCGCTGCCGGACTTTCCGGTCACGAACCCCCGTCCGGTCAGCAACTCGACGACCGGAATCGTGACGTCGGTACCGTCCGACGCTTCGCCGACGACGACCTCACGCTCGTCACTCACTGCAGGGCACCCCATTCGCGTGCGCCACGTTCATTATCTGTACACTTCTGTCACGGACCCTTGAATATTCGCCTCGTGGATTTATCGTTTCTTCGAGGTGACTTGTCAACTCGAGCACGCACCGGCGCCAACGATCGCATAGTTCGGGGCTTATCGGCGAGATTTTCGCGCTAGACCGTCCGGAGAGAACTCTCGATTGATCCGCGCGCTTATTCTACCGCAAATCGAAGCGAATCTATGGTCGATGGAGAAAGCGATCAGCTGGATGCAGACAAACTGGGTACGGGAATAGCGATCGGGCTTCCGATCGGCGTCGCGCTGGGAGTCGCGGTGGACAATATCGGAATGGGAATCGCCATCGGCGTCTCGATCGGCGTCGCTTTCGGCGTCGCGTGGGGCGACTCGTAGGCGAGTCGAGCCAGTTCCGTCAGCGTCCGCTCGAGCGCGGACCATCGTCCGGATATTCAGTTTTTAATACCACAAGTACGAACGGGGCGGTATGGACGAACTGCTCGACGTTCTGGATCTCGTCGCGGACTCCGAACTCGAGGGTATCGTAACGTGGTTGTTCCGCCTTCTCGGCGTCCTCGCCGTCCTCGCCGGGATCGGCGTCCTGTTGTTCACCGATATCACCCTGCTCGTTCCCGCCGTCCTCATCGTCGTCGGACTCGTCCTCATCGCGATTCCCAGTCTCCTCCTCGAGCTAGCCGAACTCGCTGGCTAACCTCCCGAATCCCGGATCGAACCGCTCGAACGCAGTATCTTTACTGGCAGTCACCGCTCCGATCGCGTGTCGTCCGCTCGAGCGCTCGAGAAACTGCCGCGGACACAACTCTCGAGCGCTCGGTTCGTACGGCCTGTAGATACGCTCACTCGGACGACGAGTGATCGTTCCCGTCCGAGTCGACGGAACTGTCTCCCCCTCCCGCCGTCTCCGGTTCCGTCGACCGAGGCTCCATCCACTCGACCGACCGTTCTGCCTTCGTGTCGGTGGTTCGTTCTCGAGCGAAGCAATCGAGGGTGAGTTTTGCGCCGCCGAGGACGACCGGGCCGATAAACAGCCCGACGGCTCCGAAGACGATGAGCCCCCCGAAGATACCGATGACCACGATCGCGGAGTTAAACGCCGCGGTCTGCCCGATCAAGGCCGGTCGGAGGTACGTATCCGAGAACGTGACCAACAGTCCGTAGACGATCATCGCGACGGCGGCGGTCGGCCGTTGAACTGTCACGAGATAGACGGCTGCCGGAATCCAGATCCCGAACGCGCCGACGAGCGGCAACAGCGTGAGGATGAAGGTGGCCACGGTGAGAAAGATGACCGCCGGGACGCCGGCGACGGCCAGCCCGATCCCGAGCAGTATCGACTGAATGCCCGCCACGGCGACGTTCCCGACGACCGACGCCCACATGAGTTGGTCCAGCCCGACGCGCAGTTCCTCGAGGATCTCGTCGTCGATCGGCAACACCCACTGAAACCACGCGACCAATCGTTTGCCGTCCCGCAGGAGGGCAAACAGCACGAACACCGTTACCGTCAGTCCGATAAACATCTTCGGGAGGCTTCCGACGAGGCCGAGTGCGGCGTTCGTCACCTCCTGAATGCCGGAGGCGATTCGACCCTGGTTCGCCTCGTACAGCGAGACGAGATCGACGGCGTAGCCGTTGGTTTCGAACACGTTTTCGATCGTCTCCACGTTGATATCCCCCTGTCTGATAGCGCGAACGATACTCAGTGATTGTCGTGTCGCTACCGTGATGGTATAGACGAGCGGGATGAGTACAGCGAGGAAGGTCGCTACAACTACGGTGGTCGCCGCGATCGTCGGCCTGAGGTACTGCTCTACGCGGTCCTGAACGGGAAGGAGAATATATGCGAGCACGATGCCGAACAGCACGTACTGGAGGTACGGCAGGAGAACGAACACGGCGAGCAGCCCGGCCAGCAGGGCGATCGCGGTGAGGCCGGGCTGTTCGGCGATCCAGTCCGGCGTGTTCGGTGTATCGGTCATGCAGGGCATAGGGACACCTGACAGATTAGTCCATTGATACACCAACACACGCCCGTTTCTCGAGGTGCCAGTGACTGATGGATCGACCGCGACTCAGTCAGTCGATCGTTCGTGGGCGACCATCACGACGTCGTCTTTCGGTCGCGAGGTGACGGTCGGGACGACCTCGAGATTCCGGTCGGAGACCAGTTCGAGGTGGTATCGCTGGTAGATCGTCGCGAGCAGGAGCCGGGCCTCGAGCATGGCAAAGCGGTCGCCGATGCACCGTCTCGGCCCGGCCGCGAACGGGAAATACGCCAGCTTCGGAAGCTCGCGTTCCATCTCGCTGGTCCAGCGCTCGGGTCGGAACGTGCGGGCGTCGTCGTACCAGCGCGGATCTCGGTGGACGACCCACTGGCTCAGGTGGACCGTCGCCCCCGCGGGAATCTCGTAGCCGCCGACGGTATCGGGCGAGACCGCCTCGCGGACGATGGCCGGCACCGGCGGAAACAGTCGCATCGACTCCTTGACTACCTGTTCAGTATAGGTCAACTGTGAAAGATCGCTCATCTCCGGCGTCCGTCCGCCAAGCACCGCCTCGAGTTCCGCTACAAGTCGCTGTTCGACCTTCGGGTGCTGTGAGAGGAGGTACGCCGTGTAGGTCAGCGAGACGGCCGTCGTCTCGTGACCGGCGGTCAGCAGCGTGATGATCTCGTCGTGGATCTGCTCGTCACTGAGGGACGTTCCGTCGTCGTCGGCCGCCGAAAGGAGCGCCGAGACGACGTCGTCGCCGGGATCGGCCCGTCGCTCCCGGATGATGTCCTCGACGACGTCGTCGAGGGTCTCGCGTGCGTTCGCCATCTTCCGACGGGACGGGAGAGGAACTTCTTCCGGAAGGAGGACGTTCGGGAGGCTCGAGGTCGCCGGGAGGAAGGTGTCGATGGCCGAGGATATCTCCTCGAGGCGATCCTCCACGTCGGCACCCAGGAGGGCCTTCGCGACGATCCGTAGCGTGAGCTCCATCATGTCGTCGTGGATCAGTCGTCGCTCGCCGTCGGACCACCGCTCGCAGAGATCCTCGGTGAAGTCGGTCATCATCTCGGCGTACACCTCGATCCGATCGGGGTGGAACGCCGGCTGTACGAGGTGGCGGTTTCGCCGCCACTCCTCGCCCTCGCTGTTTAAGATCCCGTTGCCGGTCAGCGGCCCCAGAATCTTCTGGAAGCTCTCGCCTTTCACGTAGTTCTGGTTGTTCTGGACGAGGACGTGTTCGATATCGTCCGGGTGATTGAGCTGGTACATATCGCCCCGGATCCCGTCCCAGTGGACGACGTCGCCGTACTCGTCCGCGATTCGCGTCCTGAAATCCAGACCGTCCCGTACCATCGCTGGATCCGCCCCGAGGACCGGTAGTCCGCTCGGGCCGGGCGGCGTTTCGTCCCGTCGCGTCTCGTCTGTCATCGGTTAGATCGAGGGGCGGAACGGATTAGGATCTAATTCCTAGGATACTAGAGCCACTCTTAGGGTGCTCCGTCTCGAGTGCTCGAACGACCCATGTCCACTCGCTCCGTCGTCAGACCGGAGGTGTGCAGCCGGTGAGATACGCCACGATCGTTCTCGGGGGCGAAAACGTTCAGATATCGCCTATCCTGAATCGATTCGTCGGCTCGGACGCCGTCCGTATCGACTCCACGCGCCACATCGGACCGATCGAGGACGGCCAACACGTCGTCCTCGTCGACCTACAGGGCGATCTTTCCACCGCCGAGGACCTGCTCGCCGACTCGAGCAACGTCGTCCGTTACGACGTGACGGGGACGAACGGACGCGGCGTCGCGTACCTGCGCTGTCGGAGCATCGGGTTGATCGGCGACCTGCTGTCGATCCTCTACGCCCACGACATCGTTCTCGACTGGCCGATACACCACGCCGAAACGCCCGCCGGCCGGCGCTATCGATTCACCGTGATCGGAACCGAATCCGGAATCCAGCGCGCGATGGCGCAGGTTCCGGACGAGATCTCGATCGAACTCGAGAAGATCGGCCCGTACGGGACGCGGCCGGACCAGCGTGAGGCTGTCCTGACCGATCGGCAGTCGGACCTGCTCGAACTCGCCGTCGAGGAGGGCTACTACGAGGTCCCCCGCGAGACGACTCATCGAGCGCTCGCCGAGGAACTCGGCCTGTCGGTGGGAACGGTCAGCGATCGCCTCCAGCGAATCGAGCGCCGGCTGGTACTGGCTGCGACCGACTGACGTCCCCTCTCCGAACGCCCGAGTATCGCGTGGTTGCTTTAAGCACGCTCACGTCATCAGCTAGCACTGTGAGTTCGAATACGCTCGATGCGCTCGGACGTGCCATCCTCGAGACGCTCGACGAGGGCCCCACCTCGATCGATACCATGGAGGCGACCTTCGACACCGCTCCAGAGACGCTCGAGTCGCACTTACAACAACTGATCGACAACGCGTTGGTCCGAGAGGCACCCGACGGTAGGTACGAACTGACCGACAACGGCCGTCGGCTGTTGCGCGCAACGCCGACCGGCGAGTACGTCGACCGAACCGATATCCCCCCGCCCGTCGAGCGAGCGATCGCCTCATTCTCTCTGCCCCCGGACGAGGAGCAGGCGGTCCGAACCGCCTTCTCGTTTCTCGCCTACTGGGGCGACGCGACGACCGCAGAACTCGTCGACGGCTGTTACAGCGAATCCCCGGCGGGCTACGAGACGCCGGAGGAGTGGTGGGCCCATTGTATCGAAGACCGACTCGAGGGAGTACCACTCGTCGACGCGCCGGAACTCGACTTGGGCGACGCCGACTCATCGCCGTCGTCATCGTCCGACTCATCGCCGTCGTCATCGTCCGACTCGTCCACACCGTCGACAGATTCGTCCCCGTCGTCGCCCCGGTCGATCACAACGTCTGACTCGTCGGCGGTAACTCCGGTCGTTTGGACGTACGAACGAACGCCCGTCGTCGACCGATTCGCCGGCGGAGACGGCCGGAACATTCCCGACTCGGGACCGCCTTACGGGAGCGTCCGCCACGGCCTCGAGAGCCGAACGGGAAGCGAGGACGAACGGGCCGCCGCCCGCGTTGCGTTCGCCATCCTCTTCGAAGCGGGGACCGTGAGCGAGGCCGATCTGGTCGAGCGGGCGTACGACAACTATCCGGCGGGGTACGACTCGAGTACCGCGTGGCTGACGTGGCTCTCTGACCTCTTCGAGTCGCTCCCCGGGATCGAACGGGGGGCGGAGGCGGCCGACGAACCCGGGTGGCAGTACAGTCCAACGTTCGATCGAACGTAACTCGCCGTCGAATCATCCACAACACGCGCAGTTTCGTTCGCTTTGTCCCGACGCGATCGCTTTGTCCCGGCGCGTTCCCGTTTGTTTCGGCATGATCACCTCTTACGGGCGTACGCGCTCGAGCGAGTCGCCGGGCCCACATCTGGTAGAACGAGGAGGGTTAGTCCGTAGCCGGTAGAACAGGTGTATTTAGTCCGTATCCGTTCGAGCCGGTGGTTATCGACTCGTGACCGCTCGGTAGAGCAGCCATCCGCCAGCGACCGCGGCGATGGCTCCGCTCGCGGACCTCTTTTTGAGGCCTGTCAGCACGAGGCCGGTACCGAGTACGGTCGCGGCGATTCGTTCCCCTCGGAAATTCGCTGTCGCCTGCTCGCGTGTCGTGTCTCGCTCCTGATTTTTGAAGGCAGCTGTAAGTGACATCGGTGCCAGTCTCACCTCGTGTCGCGAGATACTGAAGCTTGGTCGTTCGGCGAGCACTTGCAACGTGGTGTCGTATTACATCGCGATGCAACGTCGGCAGAGACCTAGCTCAAATAGTAATTTCACTCTGCGATAGTGCTTTTTCTATGTGCAGTGACTGGTGGGTATGGATAGACGAACGTTCATAGCTGGAACGACGACAGCGGTTGCGCTGACGGCCGGTTGTCTCGCATCGGGCGAGAAGGGATCGGATGATAACCCGTCGAACGAGTCGGACGACGACGGAGCGGACGATTCGAGTACGCCGCTCTCAGCCGATACACAGTCGTACGCTGCCGTCGGAGGTGACAGTGTGAGTGGGTCACCGCTGGAACACGAAGTAGCCGTCATCGGCGGCGACCTTCGCTCTCCCGACGCCCCGCTGCGAGTCGAAGTGACGGTCACGAACACGTCTGACGACACACTCACTTACGGGGAGCGCCGCTCGACGCTGTTCTGGGGGAGTCGCTCGGAGAACGGCTTCACCCTCCTTCCCGAACTGGATTCGGGGACGACCAGTTCGATCCGCGAGTTCGATACGGAAGCAGAATACTGGGTCGCCACGGGTCCGTTCGTAACGACTGACGACTATCAGGTCGGCTCCCTCGAGCCTGGCGAGTCCCACTCGGAGACGTTGAGCGTGGTAGTCAGTCACCGAGAAGACCCACCCGCGGACCCGCCGGGGGAGATATCGTTCAGCACCAAGTTCCGGGCCCCAAGCGGCGTGGGTTCGGCGGCGGAATCCGAATCAGTGTCATCGAAATGGGGATTTACGCTCAGTCGCGATGCCGAGACGGGGTCGTACGTTGCCGACGGCGATGCGGCCGGTCGCGAGGTTCCCCTCCAATATAGCGTCGACGCGGTGCAAGCAGACATGCGGTCGCCGGAGGGTCCACTGCGAGTCGAGGTCTCGCTCACGAACGTGGGCGATGCCGTCGTCCACTACGGCGAGCGTCGAACGGCACTGTTCTGGGGAGCCCGATCCGAGGAGTTCGTTCTGTATCCCGACCGAGAGGTACCCGCGGACCGCTACGAGCGAGATCCTGATACCGGCCTGTGGGTCGCAACGGAGGGATTTGGGATGACGATGGACTACCAAACAGAGTCGCTCGAGCCGGGTGCGACCCGTTCTGAGACGCTTCTGGTACTGGTCCAACCGGACAAAGGGTCAGTCGGCGAGAATCTCCCATCGGAGCTGTCTTTCGAAACGACCGTCACAGTCACCCAGATCGGCGGGGAGTCCGTCGATGATCGATCCACGAACTGGAGGTTCTCTCTTCAGGCGGGCGCAGAATAACGGCCGCCTACCACGTCGGGTGACGGTCGCACGGACAGCACCGACGAAGCGATGCAAACAGTCACCGGGTGAGCCGTCGTCACTCTCTTGTAAACCGTTCGCCGATCGCCGACGACAGGTCCGTGAGGTAGACCCCGCCCCACAGCGCCACGATGATGGCACCAATCGTGTTGTAGACGACGTCCCAGAGCGTGTCGTAGACGCCGTACTGAGTGAGTACCGAACGGGTTCCGAGCCAGTCGGCGGCGATTCCGATCCCGAACTCGAGGAGTTCCCACAGCACCGCGAACGCGAGTACGAACAGCAGGATGATCACGCTGATGAACTTCGGGGGGAGATAGACGTCGTCGGAGTGTTCGTCGATCGCTCGGACCGTCGCGTAGCCGACGGCCGCGACGACTGACGCCGAAAGCGCGTGGGTCAGGTGGTCCCACCACTCCACCCCGGAGTAGAAGTTCGACCCCATCCCGGGGATGCCGACGGTCCCGAGCGCGTGGAGGAACGCGGCGCTGGTGACCCAGAGCGTGATCCGCGGGTCCATCGGGATCTCGAAGTCCCGCTCTAGCAGCGGCGGGAGCTGGGTCACGATTAGACAGACCACCGTGTTGACGATGATGCCGGCGCTCCCGCGTTCGATGCCGACGAAAAGCAGTCCGACGAGGCTGATCTCCATCAGGTACGTGAGCTGGCGCTGTCGGCGCGGGGATGCGAGTACGCTGGTTATCGCGTTGCTCATTCGCTCTCACCCCGCCGATCGTGTGCCAGTTCGTCCGTGAGTTCGGCGGGAACGCGGTCCGCCATGGTGATCTGTCGGCGGAAGTAGACGGTGAACACGACGCCGGCGAAGAGCCCGGCGATCGTCGAGTAAATCCACTCGTACATGAGCGCCTCGTTGGTCGTGATGAAGTCGGTTCCGAGGTAGACGTCGGATCCCCACCTGACGATTCCCCACAGGGCGGCGGACGCCAACGTGCCCATCACGACGAGGACGACCGCGAATCCGGGGGAGAGTCGAATCGGCGTAAACGACTGGAGTTCGACGGCTATCACCAGCGAGATCGCCGCAACCGCGAAGTATGCCCCAAATTGGCTGGACAGCAACTCGGAACCGAGTGCCAACCCGACCACCGGCAGCGCCGCCATGAGTAGGACTTCCCAGGGTAGCATGACGTAGGCCGTTCGGTAGGCGAGCGGCGGGATCACCGCCAGCACGACTAACACCAGCGCGAACAGCGACCACAGGACCCCCGTGGTGACGACGACGCCGACGCTCGCACACGAAAGCAAACCGACTAGTAGCCACGCGACGATCGCGTTTCGGCGCCCGTCGTCGAGTAATTGATCGAGCTCAGAAAGAGCCATACTGGCCGTATGAACTTTCGATATAAAATACCGGGTGACCACCTGACAGACAGACAGAACGCTACGTCAGGCCGCTACGACGATAGCAGCGGCATACACGGTCGCGTATCCGCCGAGGGCCGCGGTAATCCCGGTGAGTGCGGTGAGTGCGACGCCGAGTGACGGTATGTGACCGTCGGCGGTCGGTCCGCTCCAGCGCCGCTCGAGCGCCACCGATCGTGCACGATGTCGCAGAGTCGTCGCCCCCCACGAGAGATCCGACACGGCCGAGAACCCGGCACAGACCAACCCAACTGCCAGAATCGAGAACACGAAGTGATACGAGACCTCGAGCGTCGGCGGCGTCATCACGACCGCCGCGACGCCGTAGGCGAGACCGGCGCTCGCGCGTCGATCGACCAGTCTCGGCAGCGAGCGGTCGGTGACGCGAGCGACGGCGACGGCCGCGAGCCAGACGACCGCCAACTCGAGTGCGAACGCGCCGAGCAGGTGAGCAGTCGCGTCGTCGTGGAGCATCACCCGGCCGTCAAACACCCGAACGGAGAGCGGATAGAACAACTGCGGCGGTTCGCCCGTTACCAGGTCGCCCCACGGGTGCGAGAGCAGTCCTGCGGTGGCGGCGAGTCCGATCGTCCGGGCCGAGAAGTCCGTCGCGAATCGGGACGCCGCGGCGACACTGACGCCGGCGACGACGAACAGTCCCATCACGATACCGCCCAGCGGACCGCTTACGAGGAACGCGACGCCGACGAGTCCGGCGAGTGCGACGGCACTACCCGTCCGACCGACGGCCCGGACCCGCGGCGAGTGCGGTTTCGAGAGGGTCCAGAGCCCGAACGCGGGGCCGGCGAGCAGGGAGACGACGAGCGAGTGGGTCATCGCCCGATGGACGCCTCGAGTGGCGTCCCAGAACGTACTCGGTCGGGCGACCGACTCGGCGGACAGCGCGCCGAAATCGATCGCTACGGCGGCGTACGCGACGTCAATGTCAGGAATCGCGGCGAAGGCTCCCGCGACTACTCCGAGCGAAAGCGCGCGGCGGGCCGGCCATCCTCGCCAGTCGGCAACCAGCGTGGCGAGGGCGAACGCCAGCAGCGCGTGTCCGAGGAACACGTCGTCGTGAATATGCGTGCGGACGGCATAAGTTCCTCGCCGATTTTGAACCGTGATAGCACGCCCCGAGATAGACGTCCCTCCCATTTCTCGGGAAACAGAGGTACTGGGTGTCGAAACGGGGGAGTAGCAATCCGCGGTCAGTGACCACCTCGACGACTGCCGGCGACCGAGCATATTCAGGGGCCACTGTTAGGCACGTCGCTGGGTTACCCACCCCATGGCCGAAACCCCAGACGTCGAGACGGTCGAAACGGAAGACGAGTACATCCACGTCCGATTTCGCGATCCCGATCGGTACGACGAAATCCGGACGCCCGACTGGGCGGACAACCCAGCGGAGTCGGTTTCCGAGGGCAGTGAAGTCCGGACCGGTCGCGTCGAGAACGGCGACGACTGGGAGGTCACGAGCGTCCTGATCAAAAAGAACGTCGGCGAGGAGAAAGCAAGAGAACAGGCACGGGAGATCGTCGAGAAAATCGAATCGTAACCCGCGACGGTGTCTGGATCGCTTCTCGCCCTCGAACGCCGACGCGATTGGTCCACACCCGGCGTTTTCGTGGTTGCACCTTTTTCATCCGGCTCGGTGGCGAGACTCGTATGGACGCGTACTGGAAATCGCTTCGTACGGTCTGGGAAGGGCTCGAGCCTGGTTCGGCCCTCGTGACACCGGTTTCGGAGCGCCTGTTCGATGTCGAATCGATCCGTGACGACCGTCTCGAGGTCAGGTTTCGAGACAGCGGCGAGCGTCGATCGCTTCTCCGGGAGCAGTTCGACGTCCTCGCCGACCGGCTCGAGGAGAATCCGATCCCGGTGGCGACGCTCGCCCCGGGCGTCGAACCGTACGCGGCCGCGTTGAGTCTCGGCCCTGTCGTCGTCTCCGACGGCGAAACGCTGTCGATGGCTCCCGACGAGGCTGTTGGTGGGGAGAGCCCGCACCTCCGCTCGCCGGAGGAAGCGCGAACGCGGCCCCGACGGGTCCACGACGACGCCGTGTTGCTGGCCGACCTCCTCGATCGGGTGAACGCGACCGATCCGGGGTCGATCGACACCGAGGCGCTGACCGACCTGTACGTCCTCCTCTCGGACGTCCAGCGCGGAGCCGATCGCGTCAGGGGGACGGCCAGAAACGCCTTGCTCGAGCGCCTCGGTCCCGACCAGCGGTTACACGGGCGCTTCGGGACCGTCAGGCGAACGACGCGCGAACGGCGGATCCCGAAGGACGACGAGACGATCTTCGAGGCGCTGGACGAACGCGACATCCCTCGAGCGTGGGTCACCGGCGTCGATCCCGAGAAGCTAGACGTCGTCCTCGCGGTAACCGATCTGGACGAAGCTACCGTCTACGACGTCGACGAGCAGGTCTACGTCCAGAAGACGGGCGTCGACGAGGACGAGAAGTTCGCCCACCTGCAGGGGCTGGCGGAGCGACTCGAGGAGATCGAAGGCGGAGAGGAGATCCACGACGACCTCCTCGAAATCGAACGACGGATCGACGAGGCGCTTTCAGCCGGGTAGCCGGCCGGAAGCCCCGATAGGTGCCCGTTAGTTCGGCTCGCGGTCGAGCTCTGCGTCTTCGATTCGAACGGCGTCCGTCTCTGGCGGGCCCTCGTCGGCTACAGACGGCTCTCGAGTCGGCCCGTCGTCCTTGTCGGGCGCTGCTCCCTCGAGCAGTCGGCCCACGTCTCGCTCGAATTCCTCGTCGGAGATCGTTCCCTCCGCGTACCGCGTTTTGAGCGTCTCTACCGGGTCCCTCTGCTGGCGAGTGGCACCGTCGACTTCGATACCCTGCTTTGGACCCGTCTCGTCGTCGCCCTCGAGGAGGAACGCGAGGGGCGTTCCGACGACGAATCCGATGGCATCGACGAGCAAGAGCCACTCGATCTCGAGCGTCGCACCGACGACCGCCACTCCCATCGAGACGAGGGCGAGGACTTCGGCGAGGTGCTCGGAGGCGCGCTCGAGCGGGGCCGGGCGTTCCATAGCGCATACTTCGCTCGCCGCGTCAATACGTCTCCACTTTTCCGTCGGCATCATCTTCGTCGTCTGCTGTAGCAAGATCGCACGCCGGGAGGCCGAGATCGTTCTCTGCCGAAGCAATATCGTACAATCGCTGACCCTGGAGTTTGGGCACGACGGTACGGCTATCGAACGCGAGGGTGTACTCGTAGAGGTCCGTTCGCTTGATCTCGGGTTTGTTCTCGTACTTCGGTCCTTTGGCGTACTGGACGACCTGTCGAAACGCCTCGCGCCGTTCGTCCGTGATCGCGATCCCGTGGAGGTGATGACCGATGACCAGCGTGCCGACGGTGTCCTCTGGCGAGGGTTTCCCGTTCGATCCGGCGGCGACGAGGTACGTCTCGCGGTCGCTCTCCCGTAGGTGCTCGGCGACGGCCCTGCCGTTGGTCAGGCCGCCGACGTAGATGTCGACATTGTCGCCGCCGGCGAGTCGAAGGTCGGTGATCGCGTTCCCGCCATTCGTCGACGTCATCGCCGTCGGCCGCCCGTCGACGTCTACGTCCTGGACGAAACTCGGCGAGTTGAAGAAGTCGTATCCGGGTTCGCCCTCGTAGTCGGGGCCGGAGCCGCCACCGATCTTCGCTCGAGGATGGGCCGCTTTGAATTCGGGTTCGTTCCCGCGTTGTTCGGTAACGTAGATGTACTCCGCACCGTTTGCGAGAAGTTCGGGAACGGTCGTCGAAAACTGAGCGACGTCGACGACCACGTAGTTTCCGGGACCCGGATCGTCGGGAATCGCTGCCCGCGAGGGGATGATCGTCTCGAGTAGTTTCGATTCCAGCGTGCTATCGGCGAGTTCGTCCATGCCGATGGCTTCGCGCCCGCTCACAATAGGATAACTAAGAGTGATATATAGCCGTCCTGATCGGTATAGTTGGTATATTCTCCAGCGCGTTATAGAACGCTTCCCGTACTCGTTGAAGGGATAGATACAGGTGGCTTAGTTATCGGTCTGTTGTTCACCAGTTATTTCGTTGAACAGAGAATCGACCCTGATCTCGATTTCATCGCGGATCTCCCGTACCGTCCCGAGGTCCTTTCCGTGGGGGTCAGCAAGCCCCCAATCACGGTTTTCACCGCTCCATGTGGCTGGACAGACTCCTTCTGCAGAACACCCCATTGTAATTACGTATTCACAGTCTTGGAGATCGGTGTGTGTGATCTCTCGAGGCGTTCGAGTACGGAGGTCGATATCTTTCTCTTGCATAACCTCAACCACTTCCTCGTGGACGGAATCGGCTGGCTGCGTGCCACCAGTTGTGATCTCGATGGACTCGGCTAACTCTCGGACGTTCCGCTCGCGCTCACCGAAAGCAGACGCCATCTGCGAACGTCCAGCGTTCTGCACACAGACGAACGCGATACGTGTAGTTTCCTTACTCATGATGTATTTGCTGTTGATTAGTCGTCTTCTGAGACGGCTGTCTTGGTCGAATTAACTATCTGCCCCGTCTCAAAGCTGTCCCAATCGAACGCACGCTGGAAGTACAGTGCCACATGGACGAGTGCGAGGAGGACAGGGACTTCGATGAGCGGGCCAACGACGGTCGCAAAGGCAACACCAGATCCGACGCCGAAGACGGCGACCGAGACGGCGATCGCCAACTCGAAATTATTCGACGCCGCTGTGAATCCGATTGCGGTCGTCGTTGAGTAGTCTGCACCAATACCGCGACCCATGCCAAAGCTCACGAGGAACATCACTATGAAGTAAATCGTCAGTGGGACGGCAATCAATAGGACATCTGCGGGAGCCGCGACAATGTTCTCGCCCTGCGTGGCGAACATTACAATGATGGTGAATAGCAGTGCGATCAGCGTCAGTGGATCGATTTTCGGGATAAGTTCGTCATCGTACCAGTCCTCGCCCTTCGTTCGCGTTCCGACGTACCGGGTGAGGAACCCGCCTGCAAAGGGAATGCCAAGGAAAATCACGATCGCTTTGAACACTTGTATCGGCGTGATATCGAAGGTCGTAATCCCGGCAACAAGCGTCTCCATGCCCAATAGCGGCGGAAGGAAGAGAGCAAAGAACCAGACGTACACTCCGTAGGTGATGATCTGGAAGAGACTATTGAACGCGACTAAGCCGGTCACGTACTCAGTCGATCCGTCCGCAAGTTCGTTCCAGACCAGCACCATCGCGATACACCGGGCCATTCCGATGAATATCAGTCCGAGGAAGTACTCGGGACGAGCCGGTAGGCCGGGCACAAGACCGCTGAAGAAGACGACTGCAAGCCCGAACATTAGCGTCGGGCCGATCAGCCAGTTCTGAATGAGGCTCAACCCGAGAACCCGCCAGTTACTGAATACAGTTGGAAGCCGTGAGTAGTCTGCCTTCGCTAACGGGGGGTACATCATCAAGATGAGACCGATCTCGACAAGGTGGAGGTTCTGAATCGGTTGGGTCACTGACGGAGCGGCATAGCCGAGACCGACACCAATTGCCATCGCGCCAAAGATCCAGACAGTGAGATACTTATCGAGGAAGTCCATCGACCGTGGATCGCCACAGCTCTCGCACCCGCAGTTCGGGCCGTGTTCGTGGGTCGTGTTACTCATCGCTCACGCTCCCTTCGAGGACTGTCACGAGCGCGACAGCGCGGTTGGTCGCTCGGTATTTCTTCCAGCGTCCGTCTTTCCGGCTCGAGACGAGTCCCGCCTCGACGAGTGCTGAGAGCGCGTGGCTGAGGCCACTCTCGGTCACATCGACGACAGCGTTCAGTTCGCAGACGCAGAGTTCCGCTTCTGCGGCGACGAGAACGCGAACGAGTGTATAGCGTGTCTCGTTGGCCAGCGCTGAAAGAACGTCGAGTTCGGTGTTGACCTGTTGCGCTCCAATCGCTTCCTCGAGCGTGCTGAGTTCGTTGAGCCGTTCTTCGACATCTTCGCTGCGACACTCTCCGAGTTCGTCTTCGAGATATCGTTGCAGTCGTTCCGTCGCTTGTGCCATCGATAATTGATTGAGCAATCTCTCAATTAATCCTTCCGGTAGAAAGCAACTATATCGGACCCAGCACTCTGTAGTACGGCTATATCACCACACTATCAGAAACCTCCAATGATTTTGGTTGAGAGTCCTCTAAACCCTACTATGAGAAACAAGCAGAGAGTCGAGTCCGGTCTTGTTCGTGTCAGTGAGACCAGCCGGAAGCAACGGGACGGATCAGAGTTCGTTGGTGCGTTCGGAAAGAAAACTGGGAGTTCTGATCTTGTCTTAACAGTAGATAGTAACACAGTTTCTTTATTCAAGGATATGGTTGAAGATAAATCGAGTGATTCGGCAACTACGTGTGCGGATGTGTTATTGTGAACTAGTCAACAGAACAACTATCTAAGTGGAGTCCGTTCATAGACATATGGGCGATCGTATCACGTTGCTTTACGAGAACGACCATTTTCGGACGATCGTTGGTACAGTTGGTATACTGGTTCTTCTCATAGCTTTCACCGAGATGACGCTCCAAACGGCTATTCCGTTATTCCTCATGTTTGGTCTGATGATGGCACACGATGTCGCCGATGAGTTCTACGACTTACCTGAGGGAACGAACTGGTTCGTCTACGGGGCGTCTATCGTCGCTGTCGGGGTATACTGGATGGTTGTGTTCCCCCTTCCGTGGGTCGGCGGTCTCTTCGGTCTCGTTGGGCTCTGGTTCGTCTTCGATGGCGTGACGACCATCCGATACGGGCCGTCGCGGACGACGCCGGGATATATGTCCGACCTCGAAAACGAGCAGTGGGGAGAGACAATGCTCCGGATGCAGACGTTGAACGTCATCTATCAAGCTTTGAAAAACGCTGACGGCCCACGGACCGCCCCGGAGCTTGCTACTGATCTCGACCTTACTGAGTCACGGATCGAACGAGCCCTCGAGTTTCTGGAACACGAAGGCCGTATCGAACACGAGAAGGGCCACTATCGTGCCGATCCGCCCCGGTGGGGTAGATTGACCCCCGTCGTCCAGTTCGTTGTCTGGCTCCCGCGTCGAGTCAGTCGGCCGTTTCGTCGAGTAACCGCCAACGCATAGCTCCGTAACTGAGCAGTACGTAAGTCACCTGTACTTACCGTGAGTTTCACGTCTAACTCTGAATAAAGAAACCGTATTACCAACTACTGTTAATTGAGGGCTTGCTCCCAGAACAGGATGGCGAAGTCGCTCGTAGCGAACCGCCCTCGCGGCAGTTAGAAATTTGTCTCCAAAAGCTCGAGGCGGAATTGAACCGATGATAAGTTCGCAGACCTACTTACCGGCTGATTCGAGCAGAGTGAATTGACATCAACTCACTCGGTTTCGCGGCGACCACGCAGTCGTTTTCCGCCCCAAGCTGTTGCTCGGGTGAGAGGACAACACGGAAGGCGGAATCGGACTGGGACCTTACAGAACGAATGCGATAGCGGCGACGAGGGTCAACGAACCGCCGAAAAAGACGATGTCGATCGGTTGCACTCGGAGGTCTGCTAGCTGGAGATTCTTGCTCGCCTCGTCGTTCAGCGAGTGCGAGAACCCTCTCGTCTCCATCGCTTCGACGGTCACTCGACTGCGTTTTGCGACGTTGAATATCATGGGATAGAACGCCCGCACCGAGAGTTTCAACAGGTAGGCGTAGTGACGCCAGCGCAGTCGTCCCGGGGAATCCGGTGCGACGCTTCGCAACCGGTAGGCGTTCACCAGATCGTGGTACTCCTCAAACAACACCGGCAGCATTCGGTAGCCGTACGTGATGAGAAAGGTGAACTGGCGCGGAACGCCGAGACTGGCGAGTCCGCGGGCGAGCGTCTTCGGCCCCATACTCGAGAAGACGGCGAGGCTCGCCACCGAGATGATCGTCAGCTTCAGCGTAAACGGGATCAGCGCCTGAATTGCGGCGATCGCATCGCCGGTAACAGCGGTTACGACCGCGTACGATGCGAGCGTCGAGACCACGCTGAACCCCATCACCCCGACGAGAAAGAGGCTGACTTGCGAGAGGACCGCGAGCACAGAGACGAACGCTAATAGCCCAAGCAACACGCCAATGTCGTAGAACAGCCACGGAATGAACAGGAAGACGAAGTACCACAGTAACAACACGCGCGGATCGAGGCGATGCAGAAACGATCCCTCGTTTTCGTAGGCCGTACGGAGCAAGTCGCTCTTGATCGCGTCGACCGACGCGGCGTCTCGAAGGCCGTCTAAATAGCTCATCGTGCGCCCTCGGTCATCGCTGATCGTGACCCGTCGGTGACATCGAGTCGATCGACGAACGCCTCGACGGTCAACGGCGCAGGATCGAGGCCGAGTTCCGCGGCGAGTCGAACGACCTGTGGCGGATAGAGGTTCGCTCGCTCGAGGTCCTCGGGGTCCGCAAAGACGGTTTCTGGCGGGCCGTCGGCGATGACGTCGCCACCGTCGAGGACGACGACGCGAGTCGCCCACGAGGCGGCGAGTTCGAGGTCGTGCGTCGCGATGATCACGGTTTCGACGCGCGACCCGGCCCGTTCGACCGTCCGGCCGACCTCCTCACGGCTCGCGAGGTCGAGGCTCCCGGTCGGCTCATCGAGAAGGATGATCGAGGGGTCGGTCGCCAATCCGATCGCCAGCGAGGCGCGACGTTGCTGGCCGACGCTCAAGAGCCGGCCGTCGCGGTCCGCGACCGCCTCGAGGTCGAGGAAGTCGATCACCTCGTCGACTCGCTCGTCCGTGTCCGGATAGTCCCTGTCCGCGAGGTAGTGGGCAATATCCGCCCGTACCGCATCGTCGATGAACATCTCCTCCGGGTTCTGGTGGACGTACACGACGTCTTCGGCGAGTCGTTCGGGAAGGACCGTATCCGTGTCGATACCGTCGACGGTCACAGTCCCTTCGTCGGGCGTTTCCAGTCCGGTTATCAACCGCAGGAGCGTCGATTTACCAGCGCCGTTGGATCCGAGGAGCGCAACTCGCTCGTCGGGATACAGCCCGAGCGATAGGTCGTCGAGAACGTCTCGAGTACCGCTTCGGAGCGTCTGGTACGAGTGGGAGACGCCGTCGAAGGAGACGACGGGATCTGCGTTCCGATCGAGCGATCCGCTGCTTTCACTGGTCGTCGTTGGCATTTCCTCGGGGAGTAACTCCTCGAGTCGGTTGGTACCGGCCCGCAGCGTCACCGGTAGCCGTTGCTCGTCGAAGACGCGCTCGGCGATTCGTGTCACCTGGGGCGGATGGACGTCCTGTGACCGCAAGTCGCCCAGTCTATTGAGCGCTTTCTCGATGGGGAGCTTCCAGCTGACGGCCCCGTCTTCGACGAGAACGACCGACTCGCAGTACTCGGCGATGAATTCGGTCTGGTGCTCGATGGTGACGACGGTCTTACCCAGATCCTCGTTGAGCCGGGCGAGGTGGTCGTACGTCTCGCGGGCGTTGACCGGATCGAGCTGTGCGGCGGGCTCGTCGACGACGAGGATCTCCGGATCGAGCGAGAGCGACGCGGCGAGCGCAACCAAGTGTTTCTGCCCGCCCGATAGCTCCCAGACGAACCGGTCTTCGAGTCCGTCGAGCTCGAGCAAATCGAGCGTTCGATGAACCCGCTCGCGGTAGTCCTCCTTGCCGTAGTTTATCGGCGCGAACGCGACTTCCTCGAACACGGTCGGATTGACGAGTTGGTTGTCGAACTCCTGAAAGACGTAACCGACGTGTCGTGACAGTTCGGAAACCGAACTGTTCGGTACGTCCAGGCCTGCCACCGTAACTGTCCCTTCCATCTGTCCTTCGTAGAAGTGCGGGACGATCCCGTTGAAGGACTTACACAGCGTCGTCTTCCCGGAGCCGTTCCCGCCGACGACGGCGACGAACTCCCCGGGTTCGATCTCGAGATCGGCACCCGAAAGGACCGCGTCTTCGGCTCCGGGGTAGCGAAACGACAGGTCGTCGACGACGATACTCGCGTCGGTGGGTGAATTCGCCGTTCTCATGGGGATCGGCTCGCTCTAAACCAGACGATGCCGGCCACGACTGCGGAGAGGACGATGGGAACTGCCATGAACATCTGTCCGTACGTCTCGAGGAACGCGGGTTCCCAGATCACGTTGATGGCCCCGCCGGATTCGCTCGCTGCTTCGGCGGCGAGCGCAACGGGGAACGCGACGAGTATGGCCGCCAGCGCCGTGACGGAGAATCCGCTTCGCATCGACGCCCCGCGTCTCCCCTCGAACGGTTCCATCCCGAGCAACGGCTCGATTTTTCCGTGAAGCTTCGGATACAAGTACAACGCCGGAATCACGCCGAAGACGATGCCCGTAATCGCCATCTGCGTGATGAAATCGACGCCCTCGAGCACGAGGACGCTCTCTGGCAGACCGGGAACCGCCTCGAGTTGCTCGACGCCGACGTACACCTTTCCGACGTCGATCCACATCGCGAGGAACTCCTCGAGCGCTTCCGCGAGGAAAACCACGATAGCCAACTGCGTGCTATTTTCGGGGTCTTGCAGGAGTTTCGCGGCAAAGTAATAACAGACAGGGATCAACAGCAATCCCTCCATGGCTCCCAGTCCGTCGAACTCGCCGAGCAGTATCTCACCGAACACGATTTCGCCGACCGGGACCGCCAGCGCCGCCCAGTACGTCCGGAACAACAACACGAGCACGATCGGGATGAAGATGAACCCGCCGACTCCCAACTCGAGCGGCCCGAGCGAGAACTCCGGAAGGACCTCCGTGATGGCGTTTTGAAGCCCTGTGAGCGACATGACGAGTATGAATACCATCATGTCGTGCTTGCCGAGTTCGAATCGACTCCCCGTCGCTGTCGATGTACTCATAGACGGTATAGTAGCTCCTGTAGTTGTATTTGAAATATTATAATTGTGGTACGTAACGGGGCAGCGAACGTCTGTTCACTCCGTACCACGACCGATACGTATGTGTGGTATATACCACTCATAGTTCGACTTAACTATCGATTTAGTTATCGTCACACTATGCAACCAGACGACGGCAAACGTCGAACGACGCAGTTGGATCGGCTCAGAGGAGGGACCGAGTCGGATGTCTGAACCGACTCCTCGGTTCGGTGCTTCGATGGACATTCGATTCGCAGAAGACATTGGGGCATTTGCCGAATTTCTAACCGAACTGGGATTGGACCACGTCGAACTCCGCGCTGGGTATCTCGACGCACGCGAGGACGGCCCCGCTCCAGAGATACTTCGAGACGTCGCTCGCACGTACGACCTGACCTACTCCGTCCACGCCCCCCATATCGATGTCGCGCCGGGCAATATCAACGACCAACTCCGATCGGCGGTCGTCGACGCCACGACGGAGGCACTCGACTTCGCCGCCGCCATCGACGCCGTTGGCGTCGTCGTCCACGGCGGAAGCGTACGAACACGGTATCCGGAGCGAGTCCACGCGTACGTCAGGGAACGTGCGGTCGAGACGATTCGTGCGTGCGCCCGTCACGCGGCCGACGTCGACGTTCCGCTCTGTCTCGAGAACCAGCGCACGAGACGGGAGAAGCGCCGGTTCACCGCGACCCCGGAGCGTCTAGCGTCGTTCCTCGAGGCCGTCGACGTCGGGCCCGCAGCGCTCCGAATCACTCTCGACGTCGGCCACGCGAAGGCCAGCGGTATCGATTACGACCGTTTCGTCGATCGGTTTGGCGACCGCATCCATCTCGTTCACCTTCACGACAACGACGGGGAGACCGATGCCCACGATCCGTTACCCTCCTTTCGAGCGGTCGGGGAGTCGATCGGAGCGCCGTATAATATCCTCGAGATGAAATCGCTGGCCGATATCGAACGCTGCGTGCAAGCGGGTTCGCACTGACTTCCTCCCCGCCCTGACCAGTAGTTGCCGCTTCACTGCTGATAGCCGAGCGAAGTTGGGCGATCAAACGGTATGGGTCGTGACGCCCCGACGATATCGTCTGAGATGTGCTCCTCTGTCCACGACCTCTGCAGCCTCGAGGAAAGATTGATGAATTGTAGTGTGGTGTCATTTAGCATGGAGTTCACACGCGAGGAATCAGTACGACGACTCGAGGAGACGGTTTCGAACGACGATCCGATTATCGGCGCCGGTGCCGGAACGGGGATGTCGGCGAAGTTCGCCGAACGTGGCGGGGTCAACCTGCTGATCATCTACAACTCGGGCCGGTATCGGATGAACGGCCGAGGGTCGCTCGCCGGGTTGCTTCCGTACGGCGACGCCAACGAGATCGTTCTCGATATGGGACGGCAGGTGTTGCCGGTCGTGGAGGACACGCCCGTGCTGGCGGGGGTCAACGGAACCGACCCGTTCCGGAACATGGACGTCTTCGTCGAGGACCTCAAGCGACGCGGGTTCTCGGGCGTCCAGAACTTC
Organism: Halostagnicola kamekurae; assembly: GCF_900116205.1. Taxonomy (NCBI): domain Archaea; kingdom Methanobacteriati; phylum Methanobacteriota; class Halobacteria; order Halobacteriales; family Natrialbaceae; genus Halostagnicola; species Halostagnicola kamekurae. Next base: position 113,293 of record NZ_FOZS01000004.1, read on the forward strand.
CCGACAGTCGGACTCATCGACGAGGACAGCCAGTTCCGCCAAAATCTCGAGGAAACGGGAATGGGCTACGACGAGGAAGTCGAGATGATCCGGGAGGCCGCCGAGCAGGGCATGCTCACGTGCCCGTACGTCTTCACCGAGGAGCAGGCCCGCGAGATGACCGAGGCTGGCGCGGACGTGATCGTCTCGCACATGGGACTGACGACGTCGGGCGACATCGGTGCCGAAACCGCGCTCGATCTCGACGCGGCCGCTGAGCGAGTTCAGGCCCACCACGACGCCGCCAAAGACGTCGACGAAGATGTCCTCGTCATCTGCCACGGTGGGCCGATCGCCTGGCCGGACGACGCCGAGTACGTCTTGAACAACACCGAGGGCGTCGTCGGCTTCTTCGGCGCGTCGAGCCTCGAGCGACTCCCGACCGAAGAGGCAATCGAGAACCAGGCCAGCGAATTCAAATCGATCGAGTTCTAACGATGACGGATACGCAAACGTACTTCGTCGAACCGGACGACGTCGAGAGCCTGACGTTCGATTGGGGGGTCCTCAAGTGGCTACACACTCCCGACACCACCGGCGGCGACCGCTTCAGCGCGGGCGTTGTTCGACTCGAACCGGGGAAGGGTCACGAACGACACACGCACCCCGAGAGCAACGAGACCCTCTACGTCCTTCGCGGGGAGGGGAGACAGGAAGTCGGCGACGAGACGCGCGAGATCGCGGCCGGCGAGATGGTGTTCGTCCCGGAGGGCGTCGAACACGGGACGGTAAACACCGGCTGGGAGCCGCTGGTTCTCCTGGCCGTCTACGCGCCGCCGGGGCCGGAAGACGAACTGCGCTCGCTCCCCGAGTGCGAGGTCGTTCCCGCCGGCGAACCGCCGACCACCGGCGTCGCCGAACCGAGGGACTCCGAGCCATGAGCGTCGTCATCGTCGGAACGCTGGACACGAAAACCGAAGAGATCGGCTTCGCCAGGGACGTCCTCGAGGCCCAGGGACTGGACGTTCACATTGTCGACGCCGGCGTCATGGGCGAACCGGGATCGGCGGTCGACCCGGAAACGACCGCGAAGGAGGTCGCCGAGGCGGCGGGGACGACCCTCGAGAACCTTCGCGAGGACGCGGATCGGGGCGAGGCGATCGAGGCGATGGGCGAGGGTGCGACCGCCATCGCCGAGCGACTTCACGAGGAGGGCGTCCTCGACGGCGTCCTCGGACTGGGCGGGTCGGGCAACACTTCGATCGCGACGGCGGCGATGCGGGCGCTGCCCGTCGGCGTCCCCAAACTCATGGTCTCGACGATGGCCTCGGGCGATACGGAGCCCTACGTCGGGCCCCGGGATATCGCCATGCTGTACTCTGTCGCCGATATCGAGGGGCTGAATCAACTGTCGCGACGGATCATCGCCAACGCTGCGCTGGCGATGTCCGGCATGGTCGCGAACGAACCCGACGTAGACGTTGAGGATCGGCCCACGATCGCCATCACGATGTTCGGCGTCACGACGCCATGCGTCCAGACCGCTCGCGAACGACTCGAGGAGAAAGGGTACGAGACGATCGTCTTCCACGCGACGGGGACCGGCGGACGGGCGATGGAGTCGCTCGTAGAGGAGGGCGTCGTCGACGGCGTGCTCGACGTCACGACGACCGAGTGGGCCGACGAGCTGGTCGGCGGCGTCTTGAGCGCCGGTCCGGATCGACTCGAGGCGGCCGGAGACGAGGGGATTCCACAGGTCGTCTCGACCGGTGCGCTCGACATGGTCAACTTCGGCCCTCGTGACTCAGTTCCCGAGGAGTTCGAGGAACGCCAGTTCCACGTCCACAACCCGCAGGTGACGCTCATGCGGACGACGCCCGAGGAAAACGCCGAACTCGGGGAAATCATCGCCCAGAAACTCAACGACGCGACCGGACCGACCGCGCTCGTCCTCCCGCTCGAGGGCGTCTCGGCGATCGATATCGAGGGCGAAGATTTCCACGATCCTGAGGCCGATGAAGCGCTGTTCGATGCGCTGCGGACGACCCTCGGCGACGATGTCGAGCATATCGAAGTCGAAACCGACATCAACGACGATGTCTTCGCGGAGGAGCTCGCGGAAACCATAGACGAGTACATGCGAGACGTCGGTCACGTCCCGTGAGATCAGTTGAATTCCGAAAGTTTCAGCTGAATCACGTGAGCAGCCGTTCATCGACTGCTCACCGACTGTTTGCTGTGACCCATTCGCTTATCGAGACTCGTGAGCGGTGATACGCTCTGTGCGACGGGGAATACCGCCGAGTCGACTCGCGGCGGAATCGGTAGTTCGGACAGGTCATCCGGTCCAGCTACGGGCCCTGATCGAAGTCGGCACGATCGATCAGTCGTCGGTTTCGGATCGGGTGTCATCGACCTCGTTAGTGCGCGAGGGGCTGGATTCGCCTTCAGGTGTCACCGCCGACGCCGGTAGCTCGAGCTCGCCGTCGGGATCGAGCACGGTCCGTTCGGGAATCGTCGCCGGCGCGGGAGGTCGACGCGCGATCAGGCGCTGAAACCACGTGAGATCCCGCGGCTGGTCCGTTTCGATCTCTTCGTACTCGACGACGATCCGGTCGCCCTCGGGGAAGATCCGGAAGTAGTTCAGCCGGAACGAGGGGTAGTAAATACCCGGCAGCCGCGAGAACCGCGTTTTGACGTGCCGGAGCTTCTTCAACCAGGTTCCGGTGTTGACCACAACGCGGTCGCCCCACTTCGTGAGCGACGCCCGGTGGGTGTGACCGTACACGAAGACCGCGACCTCGGAATGCGACTCGAAGGTGTCCCTGGCCGCATTCAGGAACGGCTGGTCGCCCTGGCCGACGCGCACTCCCGACAACATGACGCCGAAACGCTCGAGCGTGTGTCTGAGGTCCCGCCTGAACAGCCAGAACGGAATCGCGAGCAGGAGCAACACGGCGATGATGACGATATTCGTGGCGATGATGAGCTCGAGGACGATATCGGCGACGCCGAGCGCCCGAACCAGCGGATTGTCGGTGAAAAAGTTCTGGGGAAGCAGGCCGATCGACTCGAGGACGGTGCCGAACAGGTAGAGCAGCGTGATGTTGAAAAAGAGCAACAGGGGGATGACGATCGCCCGCAGAAACGGGCTCATCTCGCGGTAGAAGTAGTTCGAGAGCAACCACCGCGGAACCTCCTCCATCGGCGCGACCGACTGGATGTCCCGGAGCCAGTTTCCCCTTGCGCGCTCGGAGTACTGCCCGGCGGCGGCGACGATCCGCTGGACGACGAAGTAGCCGACCGGGAGTGCCGCCGGGTTCCCCCAGTCGGGCATCCGGTTGTTCGCGTCGTGTTGCTGGCCGTGTTCGATCCAGATCGTGCCGCCGGCGACCTCGCGGGTGATACGGATCTCGGGCTCTAAGGTGACGTTGTACTCCGCGAGCCGATCCACGTAGGAGGGATAACACGCGAGGTCGTAGTCGTGGTTCCCCGGGATGAGCGTGATATCGATCTCCGCGCCGGTTTCCCGAAACTGTTCGAACACCTCCGGGTGGTCTTCGATTACTCGCTCGAGTTTGTCCGTCCCCGTCACCTCGGCGTACTCCCAGAGGCCGAAGGCGTCGCCGTTGATGATCAACTCGATGTCGCTGTCCCCGTCCTCGAGGCCCTCGAGAAACGAGAGCAGTTCGTCTTTGAAGTCGAGGGCCGTCAACTGCCGGTCGCCGCCGATGTGAAGGTCGCTGATGAAGACGTACTCGGTGGCCATTCGGATCGGAGTTCGACCTACTACCAGTGGTAACAGGATAGTGGTTTCCCCCGCTGTATCGAATTTCTCACACATCCACCTCGAGAGTGAAGCTCACGCGTCAGTTCGACTCTCTATGGTAAATGTTCTCATGCGAGTTGGTCGCGAAGCCGAGAGCGCGACGTTGGGATGCCTCGAGGATGCCGCTCGCCAAACGTACATTGCGGTCGGTAATGTCTGTCAGCCAGTGGCACAGTCGCTCATAGCTGGTTCCTCGTCAACAGTTACGTTCACATTCCGACGCCGTCCGGGTTTTTAAGTCGGCCGTGGCCGAACGAGAGGGTATCGGATGGAACCGCAACTCTGGGTCGTTCTCACCGCGATCGGGATCCCGTTTCTCGCCGCAGCCCTCGTCCCGCTGTTCTACCGGCTCCTCGGCGAGGCCGTCGCCTACGTCGGCGCCGCAGTCGCCGTCGTCTGCTTCGGCCTCGTCGCCTCGCAACTGGGGGCTCAGGGGACTGTCGCAGCCACGTGGATTCCGTCGCTGGGCGTCGCCGCCAGGTTCACCGTCGACGGCTGGGCGCTGCTGTTCGCGCTGCTGGCCAGCGGCATCGGCGCGCTGATCTTTCTGTACTCGGCCGGCTACATGCACGGCGAGGCGAACCTCCCGCGTTTTTACGCCGCGTTACTGGCGTTCATGGGATCGATCCTCGGCGTCGCGTTCGCCGCGGACATCGTGGTACTCTTCCTGTTTTGGGAACTGACGAGCGTCGCCTCGTTCGTCCTCATCGGCTACCACACCGACGAGAGCGGCTCCCGGTACGCCGCCCGAATGGCGATGCTCGTGACCGTCGGCGGCGGCCTCTGCCTGCTCGCTGGCCTGCTGATGCTCTCAGTCGCGAGCGAAGCGGCGCTCGGGTCGCGAACGTTCGACCTCGCGACGATCCTCGCGAACGACGAGGCGATCCGCGCCGCGCTCGAGGAGCGGGGGCTGTTCGTGCCCGCCCTCCTTCTGATCGCCGTCGCCGCTGGCGCGAAGTCGGCACAGGTCCCGCTGCACTTCTGGCTGCCGAACGCGATGGTCGCTCCGACGCCCGTCTCCGCGTTCCTCCACTCGGCGACGATGGTGAAAGTCGGCGTCTACGTGATCGGTCGCTTCCGCCAACTGTTCCTCGGCGAGGCGTGGATGCTCGTGTTCACGACCGTTGGACTGGTGACGATGCTGGTCGGTGCGATGCTCGCGGTGCGCGCGATGGACATCAAGGAACTTCTGGCGTACTCCACTGCGAGCCACCTCGGATTAATGGTCGCCGGCTTCGGATTCATCTCTCACTACGGCCCCGAGGCAGGCGTCTTTCACCTGTTGAACCACGCGCTGTTCAAGGCCGCGCTGTTCCTCGTCGCCGGCATCGTCGCCCATCAGGTCGGCACGCGCCGACTCGACGAACTGGGCGGCCTCCGGCGCGACCTGCCGCTGACCGCCCTGCTCACCGTCATCGCGGCGCTGAGCATGGCGGGAATCCCCCTGTTCAACGGATTCTACTCGAAGGAATTGCTGTTCGAGGCGGCGTGGACGACCGCGACCGACGGTGGCGGGCTCGCGTGGCTATATCCGGCCGTCGCCCTCATCGCGAGCATTTTCACCGTTCTCTACTCGCTTCGATTCCTCGCGATGTTCTTCGGCGAACGCCCGTCGACGATCACCGACGTCCGTCGGCCGTCCGTGACCCTGCTCGTCCCGCCGGCCGTGCTGGTCGGCGTCGCGGTGGTGGTCAGCGCTGTACCCCAGGTCGCGATCGACCTGATCGTTCAGGACGCCGCGGCGGTGACGGCCGTCGAACCGCTCGAGGTCCACGCGCCGATCCCCACCGAACTCACCGGCCCGGTTGCCATGTCGATCGGTACGGTCGTCGGCGGCGTCACCGCGTTCCCGTTCGGTGACCGCATTCGACGCGGCGTCGACGCGCTCGTCGCCGCGGGCAGCGCGCTCCAGCCAAGCGCGCTCTACGCGCGATCGCTGACGGGAATCGAGAGCGTGAGCGAGCGCTTCGGTCGGTTCGTCCACAACGGACTGATCCGGACCTACGTCCAGTGGGTGCTCGGCGCAACGTGTGCGCTCACGCTGGGCGGCTTCGTCGCCGCCTCGGCCCCGGTGCCGGCGCTGGGCGACCCAGGAGTGCCGGCCGCGATGGCGCTGGTACTCGGCGTCGCCGTCGTCGCGGCGTTCAGGATCACGACGGCCGACTCACACGTCACGGGGGTGTTGACCCTCGGAATCCTCGGATTCATGGTCGCCGTCTTCTACATCCTCGCGAGCGCGCCAGATCTCGCACTCACGCAACTCGTCGTCGAGACGCTGATCCTGCTCATCTTCCTCCTCGTCATCGAGGAGGTGCCCGCCTTCTACAGCGAGCTCGAGGTGAGCGTCGCTGTCAGGGACGCGGCCTTCTCCGTCTTCGTCGGTTCGACGACGTTCCTGTCCGTACTCGTCGCCGCGCCCGAATCCGGGACCCCACTCAGCGAGACGGCTCGCTACTACGTCGACCACGCGGTCGAGGGCGGCGGCGGAACCAACGTCGTCAACGTGATCCTGACGGACTTTCGCGCGTTCGACACGCTCGGCGAACTGGTCGTGATCGCGCTCGCTGCGCTCTCGGTCCTGGTCTTGATCCGAATGCGGAGCCACGGCGAGGAGCAGGGAACCGACGGCGGCGGCCACGGTGAAGACCGCGACGACCCCGATCAGCGTGACGACCGACGAGATCAGCGTGACGACCGGGGCGCCCGGGGTGATGGCCGATGACCACGATCGTCATGCGGACGACCGCCCGCGTGGTGGTCCCGATCATCCTCGTCGTCGCCATCGAACTGCTGCTCCAGGGCCACAACCTCCCCGGCGGCGGCTTCATCGCGGGGGTACTGACGGTTGTCGCCTTCGCGCTTGTGTACGTGGCTTACGGCCTCGACTACCTCGAGATCGGCGTCCTCGGGCGGGAGGTCGAATCCTATACCGGTATCTTCGAGCACCGAACCGTCGTCGCCTACCGCCGCCTGTTCACGTTCGGCCTCGTTCTCGCGCTCGTAAGCGGCACTGCGCCCCTGCTGTTCGGCGAGCCGTTCCTCTCTCAGACGTTCGTCCACGTCGAACTCCCGCTGTTCGGCGACGTGGAACTGGCCTCGGCGCTCGTCTTCGACGTCGGCGTCTACTGCGTCGTCGTCGGGGGCCTGCTGACGATCCTCTCGGTGGTGGGTGACCAATGAGTCTCGCGATCGCAGTCACCGTCGGTGCGCTGTTCGCGCTGGGCACGTTCTTGCTCCTCAGAGATGACGTGATCGAGGTCGTCTGGGGACTCGCGGTCATCTCGCAGGCGGCGAACGTCTACCTGATCTCGATGGGCGGCATCCAGGTCGGGACCCACGACCTGATTCCCGTACTGGTCACCCACGAGGCCCCGTTTCCGGAGACCGCGGACCCGCTGCTCCAGGCACTGGTGCTGACGGCGATCGTCATCAACTTCGGAATGACCGCGTTCGCGCTCGTGCTATCGTATCGCACCTACCAGGAGAACGAGACGATGGATATCACGGGGTGGAGCTAACGTGGTTGAGAACCTCGTCGTCGCACCGATGCTGGTCGCGCTCGTGAGTATCGCGGTCACTCTCGCCACGGGCCAGTGGCCCCGCTTGCAGCGAGTCGCGAGCGTCGGCGGCGTCCTCGCGTATGCGGTCGTTGTCGCCGCGCTCGACTGGCTGATCGTCCTGGGTCCGGACGCGCCGGGCGCCGCGGCCTACCAGGTTGGCGGCTGGAGCGCGCCGTTCGGGATCACGCTCGTCATCGACGGCCTCGCGGCGTTCATGCTCGCGATCGTCGCCGTCGTCGCCCTCTATGCCGTCGTTTTCTCGGTCTTCTACGTCGATCCGCTGAACCAGCGGGTCTACTACCACCCGCTCGCCCACGTCCTGTTGCTCGGCGTGACCGGCGCCTTCCTCACCGGTGACCTCTTCAACCTCTTCGTCTGGTTCGAGGTGATGTTGATGGCCAGTTACGCCTTCGTCGCGTTCTACGGAGGCGCCGAACACACCGCCACGGGGATGCGCTACGTGGTGATGAACCTCATCGGGAGCGTGCTCATGCTGCTCGGAATCGGTGGCCTGTACGCCACGCTGGGGACGCTCAATATGGCCGACATGGCCCAGACGGTGGCCGACCCGTCCGCCGATATCGGAACTGCTCCCATCGTCGGCCTGTCGATGTTTGTCTTCGCGCCGTTCGCGTTGAAGGCCGGACTGGTTCCGTTCCAGTTCTGGGTGCCGTCGGCGTACCGCGCCGCCCCGGCTCCGATCGCGGCGATGCTCGCCGGCGCGACCAAGAAGGTCGGCATATACGCGATCGTCCGGCTCTACTTCACCGTCTTCGCCGGGACGACGATGCCGATCGCCGTTCCGGGAGTGACAGACGCCTCGCTGCTGACTTATTTCGCGCCGATACTCCTGTTTCTCGCCTCGCTTAGCATCGTCGTGGGTGGACTCGGCGCGATCGGCCGGGAGACGATGGACGGGGTGCTGGCGTACTCGAGCATTGGGCAGGTCGGGTTCATCGCAGTGCCGATCGGAATCGCCGGGGTGGCGACTTCGGCCTCCGTTCAGCACCTCGGGATCCTCGCCGGACTGATCTACGCGCTCCACCACGCGCTGACGAAGAGCATGCTCTTTCTCTCCGCGGGCGTGATTCGGGACGGGACGGGAACGACGCGGCTGGCGGAACTTGGCGGTCTCGCGGCACGCTCACCGGTGTTCGCCGGGGCCGTCTTCGTCGGTAGCCTCTCTCTGGTTGGAATACCGCCGCTTGCCGGCTTCTTCGGCAAGTTCTTCGCCTTCGACGCCGCCGTCTCGTGGCTCGCGGCCGAGCCGACGGCGGGCGCGGCGGTCGTCTTGCTCGTCCTGCTTGCGGGTGCGGTCCTGACTATCGTCTACGCCACGCGGATCTGGGTCGGGAGTTTCTGGGGCGCCCGGACGGCAGCGGTCGAGGGCGCGATACTCGACACCCCACAGGTGCTGCTGGTTGTGAGCCTCGCGGTGCTCGTGGTCCTCGTCGGCGTCGGCTTCGAACCCGTCTACCGGTTCGCCGACGCGGCCGCGACCGCCGCGCTCGACACCGAGGCCTACGTCGACGCCGTCGGCCCCGAGGGAGGTGAGAGCGGATGAAGGTCCGACGCTGGCTCGTCGCCGGCCTCCTGTTCGGCGCGCTGTGGGTACTCGTTCGAGGTGCGTCGCTGACCCCGCGATCGGTGCTTGCGAACTTCGTCGTTGGCGTCGCAGTCGGCCTTCCAGTCGCCTACCTCTTCCGACGCCTCTATGATGAGGAAGTCGAGATCACGCAGCCAATCGCCGCGATCCCCTACGTGATCCGGTACGTCCTCGCGTTCTTCAAGGAGATCCTCGTCGCCAACGTCGACGTGGCCTATCGCGTGTTCGCTCCGGGGACGCCGATCGATCCGCAGGTCATCTTCGTCCCGTTGCGCGTTCAGACCTCGTTCGGGATCACGACCATCTCGAACAGTATCACGGTCACGCCTGGAACGGTCACGCTCGATCACGATGCCGACGAGAACGCCCTCTATGTCCACGTCATCGACGGGCGTGACCCCGAGGCGGTCGTCGAGCCGATCCGAACGTGGGAGGACTACGCGCTCCGCATCTTCGACGAGGAGCGGTCGCCCGAGGACCCGGCCCCGGAGATCACGGTCCATCCACCCGATTACCCGCCGGAACCGAAGCGGGCCACCGACCACCTCGATGCGATCCAGTCGCCCGGAGAGTCGACCGACGGACGGTCCGATACAGAAGCAGGGGCCGACGCAGAAGCGGAGAGAGAATCCGGAACTGACGTGGACTCGAGGGGCGAATCCGGAACTGACGTGGGCTCCGACGACCAAACCGGTGGTGAGAACGATGATCGATGAGGCGGCCCTGGCATCGACGACGATCGACGCAGCGCTGATCGTCGTCGCCGCGCTCTGTCTGCTCTGTACCTACCGGGTCGTCCGGGGGCCGACGATTCCGGATCGCGTCGTCGCGCTCGACGCCATCGCGACGAACGTCGTCGCGATCGCGGTGCTGTTCGCGCTCAAAACCGACCGGGGCCTGTTCGTGACCGTCAGCCTCGTGCTGGCGATCATCGGCTTCCTCTCGACGGTCACGGTCGCGAAGTACGTCACCGAAGGCGACATCATCACGCGCTGATCGCATCCATGAACGACGAGTCACACAACACCGCCGTTGGCGACGAACGAAAACACACTGCCAGTGGTGACGAACGCCGGGACGGCACCACGCTGAGTCGTGCGACTCGAGCCAGGGTTCGAGCCGGAGGTGACGAGTGACGATGGTCTCGCTCGAGGCGATCCAGCACCTGACGATCGTCGCGCTCGTCGTCGTCGGTACGTTCTTTCTCCTGACCGGGACGATAGGGCTTCTCCGCTTCCCGAACGTCTACAACCGGATGCACGCCACGAGCAAGCCGACGACGCTCGGGACGGCGGCGACCTTCCTCGCCGGCTTCGTCCACTTCGGACCCGGCGGCGCGGGCCTGACCTCGCTCGTGGGAATTCTCTTTCTGTTCCTGACGGTGCCGACCGGGGCCCACATGATCTCCCGGGCGGCTCAGAAGACCGGTGTGCCCTTCCTCGGCGGCGTGACGTGGCCGAGCGAGCACGACGACGAGGATGGCGGCGATAAGAATGACGACGGCGAGGATGGCGACGGCGAGTGACGGAGTCGATCGAGTTGTCAACCAGTATCTATTCAACGGAGCGGCCGGCGTGAATCGCCGTACGGAAGTTCATTTCCTCGTTTCATACTCCAATAGACGATACAGTGGATTTTGGATGTAGAGAATTCCGAGTCTTTCTCACGATCCCTCCTACGGGTCCGTCTCAGCTCTGAGAACGGCGTTTACGTACTCCTCTGCCGTCTGTCTGGCTGTCGCGAGCGTGTCCGCCTCGTCCAGAACGACGGCTCGAGTGCGTCCCCCATCGACGATAGTCATGAGCGCTCGAGTCGCGTGTTCGGCGTCGACGTCGGTGAACACGCCTTCGGAGATGCCGTGATCGATCACCGTTCGAAGCATGTATCGGACGTACTCGTCGTTCTGTTGGAACCGGTCGGCAAACGGCTCGTTGTACGGTGTCTGTCCCCGCATCTCGAGCACTGCGATCAACAGGTCGTGATGGTCCTCCGGTGCGACGAGGAGTTGGTCGAGCAGAAGGTCCAATCGCCGTTCGGGGTCCGTCGTCTCCACCTGGTGTATCGTCTCGACGAACCGATCGAGGATATAGTCCAGAAACGCGACGAGCAAGTCGTCTTTCGTGTCGTAGTGGTAGTGAATGGCGGCGGTCGATTTCCCGTATTCCTCGGCAATGCGCTTGATCGTCAGATCGGCGTATCCGCTTTCTCGAAGCGCGCGATAGGTCGCACGCATGATCTCTACGTCGGGATCCGAGGAAGTTCGTTCCGGAAAGTCGCCCATTGGTGCTGTGTGCGTCCTCGACCAGATAACCGTTTTGACTGAATCGTCAGGATTCGGACTGCTCTATTACGCGCTTTGCCGCCATTTTAAGTCGATATAACGCGGAACTCTCACGCGAACCGAACTCCCGAAGACTTTTGACTGACTGGTTAGTAAGTTCTGTATCTCCCGTTATGGCGGACGAACCAGCCACCGAGATCCTGAAGGCAACGTATCAGGTTCTCTGCGAGCGCGGATATACAGATCTCACGCTCCAGGATATCGCTGCGGAAGCAGACACGAGCAAGTCGTCTATTCATTACCACTACGACTCCAAAGACCAGTTGTTCGTCGCCTTTCTCGATGAACTGTACGACCGGTTCACGAGCCGGGTACGTTCGCTCGACAGCGACACGCCACGGGAACGGCTCGACGCGTTGTTGCAGTCACTCCTCGTGACTGATGCTGATCCATCACTGCGGGAGTTTCGGACTGCGATGCTCGAGATCAAGGCACAGGCCCCGTACAAGCCAGCTCTTCAGGAACGCCTGACGGAATTCGACGAGTACCTGTTCGAACGACTCCGAGCGATACTCGAGGCTGGCCGAAGCACTGGCGACTTTGACGACACGGTCGAGCCGGCTCGGGACGCAGAGTTCCTTACAACGACGATAACCGGCGCACACACGCGCCACGTGGCCATCGACCACGCTTCTGACCGAATTTACACGACGATGAGAACATACATCCAGAGACACCTGCTCACCGATGAGCACACGGAGGCTGCACAGTAATGGGACTCATAAACCGGATTAGTTCACTCTTCAAGGGTCCCGAGGACGTCGATCTGACGTCGGGCGGTATCGGGAAGCCGTTGTTCTTCCTCGCAATGCCGATCGTCGTCACGAACCTCTTTCAGACAGCGTACAATCTCGCGGATACGTTCTGGCTCGGCCAGTACAACACCGACGCGCTGGCCGCGATCAGCTTCGCGTTCCCGCTCGTGTTCCTTCTCATCTCGCTCGGGATGGGAATCGCCGTCGCCGGTAGCATCCTCGTCGCCCAGTACACCGGTGCAGATCAGAAACGTGAGGCAGAGTACGCCGCCTCGCAGTCCGTAACTTTCGCCGCGATCGCCTCGATCGTCCTCGGCGTGATCGGGTACTTCGGCGTCGATACGTTTCTCAGCTTGATGGGCGCATCGACCGACGTCCTGCCGTTGGCGACAGACTACATGGAAGTCATCTCGCTCGGCTTGCTGTTCATGTTCGGCTTCGCCATCTTCATCTCCCTCATGCGAGGGTCCGGGGACACGATCACTCCGATGCTCGTCATGTTCGGCTCGGTCGTGCTCAACATCGTCCTCGATCCGTTCCTGATATTTGGCTGGACGATCGTCGAGAACGCTCCGCTCGTCGGCACGATTTCGTTCCCCGAACTCGGTATTCAGGGCGCGGCCATCGCGACCGTGTTCTCGCGGGCACTCGCCTTGTTAGTCGGTCTGATGATCATGTTCCGAGGCAATCATGGTATCCAGATTAACCTCCGAGATATGCTGCCGGATCTCGCGTATCTCCGTCGACTCTTCCGCATCGGCCTGCCGGCATCCATCGAAGGCACCGGCAGAGCGCTGTCGATGAACCTCCTGTTGGTCATCGTCGCGATGTTTCCGGACACGGTCGTTGCCGCCTACGGCATCGGGACCCGTGTCTTCTCGGTCGTCTTCCTACCCGCGATCGCTGTCGCCCGCGGCGTCGAAACGATGACGGGTCAGAACATGGGGGCCGGAAAACCAGATCGCGCCGCACAGGCGACGGGGCTGGCGGCGAAATTCCTCTTCGGCGTCCTCACGGTCGCTGGAATCGTCGTCTTCCTGTTCCCAGAACCCATCGTCTCGGTGTTCGTCGGTGCCGATCAGGAAAACGCCGCACGAGTCATCTCCATCGGAGCGGAGTTCCTCCGGTACGTCGCGCTGTCGTTCGGCTTCATCGGTATTATGCGGGCGTATACGGGAAGCTTTCGCGGAGCCGGGAAGACCCTCACCGCCGCCGCCATCTCCGTCCTGATGCTCGGCGTCGTTCGCTTCCCGATCGCCTGGTTCGCGACGGGATCGCTGGGCGAGACCGGTATCTGGCTCGCGTTCGCACTGTCGAACGTCATCGGAGCGGGTGTCGCCTACGCGTGGTACCAACGTGGCACGTGGCGAGAAGGAGATCTGACCGAGTCCAAAGTCGACCTCGAGGAACCGCAGACCACCGTGACAGGCGACGACGACTGAGCCAGCACTCGTGCTCCTCACGGCTCGAGCGAGCGTCGCGTTCGGGACGGCGTTGGCGCGCTCGAGCGTGACATCCTCCCGCGATACAGCGCGAGGTTTTCTCCTCGCTCCCCGTAATTCCGCTCGTTCCCTGCGGAGGGGCTTTGCGCCCACGTTTCCAGCTACAAATGCCCCGTTTCCCCGCACACGAAGGCACCGTTAATTTATCGATTCGTGGTAAGCTTACACCCGCTCGTCGATCTCACACGGTAACGACCGATCCCAGGAGCGGAAAACCGCAGTCGTTGCCGCGGTGACGGTCGACGAACGACCGATCATGACAGTTCGACTCAGATTCCCGAAACGGAACCGCCAGTTGCAGCCGTGGGTGTCTTCGGGAGACACGCTGGAGGCTGGTGACTGGTGAGTCTCGAAGAACAGCCGAGTGAACGCCGAAAGCAGGCCAAAGAGGGCTACGAATACGTAAAAAACGAGGTCATCTCGAGGGAGAAACGATCGATTCTCTCGGACTACCGAGCTGACGACTTCGATAGCCTGCTGCTCATCGCGTCGGCTCCGAGAGGCGGGAGTAGTCTCCTTTTCGATATTCTTCGACACCACGAAAGAACGTGTAGCCTCGACGGCGAACACGACCGGTGGTACGCGCTGAACGGCTGTAGCTACCCGAGGTTCGAATCCGATGCCGTTCCGGCTGACTTCGAGTCGTTCGATAGGGACACACTCCTGACCGATCTTCTCGCCGAAGTCGGCGCGACCGAACGATCCGGCGACCGAACGCATCGCGTGGACAACACGCTCGTCCGGCTTCCCCTGCAATTCCCCGATCGAGAGCTGCCCTACGAGCAGATACGCGAAAAACTGCTCGAGGGGGCGGCGCTTCGTCCGATACTCGAGGAGCTGGGAATCTCGCCGCTGCAGTACGACGACTACGCAGAGCGAGATGCGAAGCGTCCGTTCGAAACGGAGACGATCGAGGACCGACCGTTCGTCTCCTCCCACGGACACAAGCGCGGTCTCGCGGCCGACGACTTCGAGCGGACGCTCGTCCTGAAAGCGAGCGCCGACGCGTACCGGCTTCCGTGGATCCGGGAGCAGCTGTTTCCGGAGACGGACATCAAACTCGTTCACCTCACGCGGAACCCGGCGGCGTCGATCAACGGCCTCTACGACGGGTGGCGGTTGAACAGGGGGTTCCAGACGCACGACGTGGGCGATATCGATCTCGAGGGATACGATGGCTCGCTGTGGTGCTATGATCTCCCACCGGATTGGGTTCGCGAGGGGGACCTCATCGACACCTGCCTGCTGCAGTGGACCCGGGCGCACCGCCACGTGCTCGCCGCTCGCGACGCGTTCGAGGACGTTCTTCGGGTCCGGTTCGAGGACGTTCTCACCGATACCGCATCCGTCATCACGGAAATCACAGAATTCGCGAATCTCGGCGAGTCGGCGCTTCTTTCCGAGAACGTCGAAAGTCCCAACAAGGTGATGACGACCAAGGAGCCGAGACGCGCT
This sequence comes from Halostagnicola kamekurae, assembly GCF_900116205.1. Taxonomy (NCBI): domain Archaea; kingdom Methanobacteriati; phylum Methanobacteriota; class Halobacteria; order Halobacteriales; family Natrialbaceae; genus Halostagnicola; species Halostagnicola kamekurae. The sequence goes on from NZ_FOZS01000004.1 coordinate 128,320, forward strand.
CGCTGGCGAGACAGGGAGGATCTCATCGAGGGCACGCTCGAGCGAGCCGACGAGACGTATACCGAGGTGGTCGAGGAACTGGGATACACGGAGGAGTCCGAATGGATCTGAGACGGATCTCGAGTAACGAGACCGATGACGGTAGAGTCCGTGCCATGATACGCGAAATAACTGCCACGCACAGCGATGCACTGATCGTGAGACCGAAACTGATCGAGACGTTCACCGACGAAATCACCGCTACGGGTGAGACCTGGAACGAAGCAGACGCGGTCGCTCGCCTAACGGGGGGAATCGAATAATGCCCGGCGAGACCGTATGGCTTTTCGGACTGCCGTGTTCCGGAAAGACGACGCTCGCCGAGGGATTGATCGGTCCGAATACGGTCCACCTGGACGGCGATTATCTCCGGAACACCCTCAACTCCGATCTCGGGTTTTCGAAGGAAGACCGAACCGAGAACCTCAGACGCGCTGCCGGTATCGCACAAGCCCTGAACGAACAGGGGTTCGACGTCGTCGCATCGTTCATCACTCCGTATCGCTCTCAGCGGGAACTGATCGACGAGAAACTCGAGGACGTCTCGTTCGTCTACGTCAACGCGCCCGTCGAAGTGTGCGAAGACCGCGACGTAAAGGGAATGTACGAGCGGGCCCGGAACGGAGAGATCGACGGTTTCACCGGCGTCGATGCGCCGTTCGAGGAACCGGAGGAAGTCGAACTCGAGGTCCGGACGGCAACGCGCTCGAAGGAGGCGGGTATCGAGACGATTAACAGGGAACTGGCGCTCAAGTTCGACCCGAGTCACATTTTCATCGGTCGGTGGCAGCCGCTCCACGACGGCCACCGGACGATCATCGACTCGGCCGCCGATAACGGAAAGGACGTCATCATCGCCATCCGGGATACCGAACTCAGCGAAGAAAACCCGTTCACCGCGAAGGAACGGCGAGAGCTGATCGAGGACGTCTACGCGGACCATCCGAACGTCGAGACGATGATCATTCCGGACGTCGACACCGTCGCTATCGGGCGGAACGTCGGATACTCGGTCGTCTCGGTCCCCGAGGAGGTCGCACAGATCAGCGGGACCGATACGCGCAACCGATACGGGAAGCGTGAACTCCTGGCCGGACGGCACCTGGAGGACTGAGCGATTCTCCAATGACATCTCGACCATGACGGAGACGGGGCTACTGTTCGATCGGGCCGAATTGCAGGACGCGATCGAAACTGGAGAACTGCTCGCGTGGAAAGAAGAGCGATACGTCGAGTTCAGAGACACGATGCGGAGCACTCGCTACCCGTGTCACTTCGCGGTGAACGCCGAGCGCGAGGATACCGCCCGGTACCTCTTCGTGGGAGCCGTTCGCGATCGCGATGCGCTCCTCAAAGCGAGAGAGGGGTTGCGGCAGTATCTCGAGCAGTATCGGTCGATAGCCGAACGAACGACCCTGGTGATGTTTTTCGAACCGCCGGCGGAGGACCAGGGCGAACGGACCTACCGCGATCAGTTCTGGCGGGTTCTCGAATTCCTGAACGAGCGAGATCCCGAACCGTGGCCCGGCGACGTTCCCGCTGATCCGGACGACCCGGAATGGGAATTCTGCTTTGCCGGAGAATCCATGTTCATCGTCGGTCGGGCTCCGTTCTATACGGAACGACGGAGTCGGTATACGAGATCCGGACTGGAAATAACGATTCAGCCCCGAAGAATACTCGAGGACGTCAGTGGAGAGACGGCAGAGGGCCAACGTGCACGCTCTGTAATCAGGGCTCGGCTCGAGGACTACGACGACAATGCGCCTCATCCCGACATCGGAGATTACGGTGACTCAAGTACTCGAGAGTGGAAACAGTATCTCCTTCCCACATCGAACGAGGAGAGTTTGGACGAATTCCCCTTCGAAATAGAGACGACAAAGCTGTAGCGTTTTTCACTCCGTGCGAGAATTCTCGAACGACAATCGAGTCTGTCATTCCGACTCCACTTCGTCCAAGAACTGGCGCAGTTCCTGCAGATAGGTCTGAAACGTTGAGACACCGCTTTGAGTGATTCGGTAGCGGGTTTCGAAGCCGCTCTGGGTCCACGCTTGACGGGTTTCGATATACCCCGCATCTTCGAGGCTCTCCGCGTGAGAGGCGAGGTTGCCATCAGTCAAATCCAACAAATCACGGATTCGCGTGTACGAAACATCACGATTCCTATATAGGAGCCCCATAATCTGAAGCCGGGTCGGTTGATGGATGAGTGTGAGATCTGGCGGAAGATCCATGTTTCACCCTCGAGTCGAAATCGCCCATCCGGTAATAAAGTACGCTGTTCCCTGGAGGAATCCGGTCGTAAAACCCGCGCCGACGGGTGTGAGACCGACGGTAGAAAGAGCGATGTTCCCGAGAACGATCACAGTACCGGCTACGACCAACGGGATCAGTATCCATTTTGCTCGGTACATGTAGGAGAAAATCGCCCCGAGAAAGACTGTGAAAACCCCGCCCGAAATTCCCATCGCGATGAAGACGTTTCCGTTGGAGCCGAGAACAATCGAGACAACGACTGCAATCAGGAAGAACATAAGCGTAAATCCGACACCCAGTAACCAGTTATAGCCGGTTCGAGTGGTTTCTCCGAGGGAGATTGAATGCGTGGTCCAGATCGCTGACGTGACAGCGACAGCCGCTCCGATCCAGGGCAGCCACAGAACCGAAAGCACGAATGAGCCATACTCGTATCCAGTGAGCCACGGATCGGCCGCCGCATAGGAAATCGGGATCGCTGTGATAGCGAACGCAAACACCATGAGGGTAAGACCGAACGTCCGGGCAGTCAGGCGTTCGTCGTACCCTTCAATTTCTGTGAGAGCCTGTACGGCTTCAATTGGTGGCAAGTCGTCAGTCGTATCTTCCGTCATTAGTTCCTCTTTGACGGTATGTAGATATATCAGGTTCGGCTCTTTGTCCCACAAAGGACCGTAAACGCCCTCAACCCCTCCAAATCTGATCAGCAGAGATGATTTTCTATCGTATATTCGATAGAACAGCAGCAAGTGAACAGTGAGGTCCGCGAGGGACCCCCTGAAAAGCCGTTTGACATCCCCCAGTACTGAAGGTCGGACTTTCCCTGCAATTTCCCGTAATTGTAGCCGAGACGATCACTTCCCAATCTGAGTCCGATCTAGTCGGGTGCGCAGTATCTGGCGGGAGATCGCTGCATACACCACTTTCCTGACGTAGCGGCACAGAGCGCAATCTCTCAACTGGGTACCAATCGAGATTTAGACGCGGTCGGATCCGACCACGGGAATCCTGTTTCGCACCCGATGAACGATCGAGATCGGAATCCGACGGGGTGAGGTGTCGCCGACCACAGAAATCACGAGACAGATGAGAAACGCGCCGAAGAACGTCGCGGGAGTAAAGACGAGGTGCCACAGAACCGTCTCTCCGAGCGGCGTTCCGCCAAGCGAGAGTTCGTCGCGCAGTTGCACGAGGACGAACAGGACTGCCGGGTGAACGACGTAAATCCCGACGGCGTACTTCCGACCCCAGGCCGGTAACACGGTCCCACTCCCGAGACGGGGGGTCGCGAGGAGCAAACAAAACAGCGAAACCGTCACTAAAATCGTTCCGATCGTGTAACTCGGCGCGTAAACCCCCTCAGCGAACGTCTCTCCTTGCAGGACGTATCCCAGTAGATACCGCTCTACGACGTGGAAAACGCCGAAGAAGACCGTTGCACCGAGATAAACCACCCGTCGATCGGGCGACGGTCGCCAGTCGCTCGCGGCGATGACGTACCCCAACGCGGTGTAGAAAAAGCCGAAGAACAACGGATCTCTCGTCTCGAGCGCTATCCCACCGAACCCGGCGTACCCCTGACCCAGTAGTCCGACGACGTGGATCCCGAGTGCGACCGGTATCAGGTAGGTCGTCTTCTCGAGTTTGACGAAGAGGTAAATGAAGACGTACGAGTACGCCAGTGCCGGCAGGAACCACAGGATTTCGGAGACGGCGGTTCCGTAGTACAGGAGTTCGACGGGTGCGACGTACTCCATCCCTTTGTCGACGACGGCGGCGAGGACGTCCCGATTTGCCATCGCGGCTTCGCGGCCCATATTCAAGAGGAATACCAAGGCCGCGAAGGAGAGTCCGAACACGTAGATCGAACCGATCGAAATCAATCGTTCGCGGAGATACTCGGTCGGATCACTCGCGGCGGTTTTCCTGGCGAAGAAGTACCCGGCGGCGACGAAAAAGAACGGCACGGCAAAGCGCGCGGTCGACTCGAGTACGAAATTGACCCCGTTTGCGGTCGCGCCCAGGCCCTCGAACGGATCCGTGTGGATGATGATCACGAACACCATCGCGAGGATTCGAACCGTATCGATGCTGTCGATTCGCCCCGCCATTAGATCCCTCGCGTCACAGTTGGTCGCGAAACGGCCGCCTCGAGCGGTCCGGAGGCAGTTCCGAGCAGTCCGGTCACCGTTCCGACCGGTCCGATCATCGTTCCACGGAGTCCATCCGTCACGATCGATGACCGTCGGGAAGCGGCGATCCTCGAGCGGCGACGACCGGTCGCGACTCCGAGACACGGACTCGAACGGCCGCCCGGAAGAGCAGAGGTAGATAGGTAGCGCTTCCAGCATATCGCGATCGGTAGAGATCGACACGGACTGATAGCGAGCATACTGCTTCGAACGGTTGGCCAGCGGCCGAATAAGCGCCGTTCACCGTTCAGACGCTATCGGTCGGTTTAGCCGAATTAACCGTAATTAACGACTATTGGATCGGATGAACGTTCGTCTAACGTGATATTCTGCGGCGTCACGTTTTCGCGGCGTCACCGTTTCGTAGCGTTACTGGGGCCCGTCTCGAGGGTCTTCTCACCAGCACGACCGCTCGTCACATTCTCGTAACTGCTCAGGAAGTCGGAACCGTACTTTCGGGGAGTGACGGTCGAACTCGTACTGCATCCATCCGGTCGCATACCGCCCAGCAGTATGCTTCCGAACGTACCAGGGCTGGTCGACCGTTCGCGACGTTATCCGGCGGATGCAACTCGCTCTACGCGGACTGTCTTTCAGTCCGTCTCACCCTCCAGCCGTAACTAAACGCGACCCCGTCACAGCCCGAAAAAATAGATTCGATGCCAGTTTCCGAACGCCGAGCGCTACGCGTCGCCGACTTCGATCACGTACGACGTCATCGTGCGAATCGCGGCGTTCGATCCGGTGCTCGTGAACTCGTAGACGTCACAGAACGCGTACGCCGACCCGTCTTCCATCGTCACCGTTCCGTCGACCGCACCGGTCGCGCCGTGGGTGATGACGCGATCGACGGTCAACTCCGCGACGTCGTTATCTTTCATCTCCTCGAGCGCGCTGGCGACGTCGCCCCTCCCGTGGCGTTTCCGCTCGCCGACGCTGGTCCACTCGACGTCCTCGCTCACGGTCTCGAGGATGAACTCCTCGTCACCCTCCGCGAAGGCGACGTTGAAGTCTCTGAGCAGGGCCTTCTTCGGCGAGTTCCCGCAGTCTTCGGGCACCGTAATCGTCGTCATACGTCGGCCTCCTCGCCGGTGGTGCCGGCGTGGACGTTCCGCAGTTCCTCGAGGTCGAGCTTTCGCATCCGGAGCATCGCCTCCGTGACTCGAGTGGCTCGGGCGGTGTCCTCGTCTCGAAGCAGCTCGGTGAGGCCGGCCGGAACGACCTGCCAGGAGACGCCGTACTTGTCTGTGAGCCAGCCGCACTGGCCTTCGGCTCCGCCGTCCGCCGTGAGGGCGTCCCAGTAGTAGTCGACCTCCTCCTGATCCGTGCAGTCGACGGCGAAGGAGATCGCCTCGTTGAACGCGGAGTCGTGGGCCCGCGTGCTATCCATCGCCGCGAAGCGCTGGCCGGCGAGGGTAAACTCCGCGAACGTGACGGTTCCTTCCTCGTCCGGCTCCTGGTCCGCACCGTAGCGGGCGATTTCGTTAATCTCAGCGTCGTCGAACGCCGAGGTGTAGAACGCCATCGCCGCTTCCGCCTGCCCGCATCGCTCGCCGGCGAACAGCAGCGACGGGACGAGTTTGCGTTCGGGGACATCCGGGGCATGTATCAGTTGCCACGAGACGCCGAACTCGTCGGTTACCCAGCCGTACCGATCGCTGAACGGGTACGAACCGAGGCTCATTAGCGTCTCTCCGTCCGCCGCAAGTTCCGTCCACAGTTCGTCCACCGCCTCGGCCGTCGGACAGTTGACGATGAACGATATCGACGGGTTGAACTCGAACTCCGGACCGCCGTTGAGCGCGACGAACGATCTCCCCTCGAGTTCGAACTCGATCGTCATCACGCTGCCTTCGGGTCGTCCGCTGGCCGCCGCCGAGGCTTCGTCGTACCGACCGACGCTTCCGGTCGAGGCGTCCTCGAAGATGGTCGTGTATCTGTCCACCGCGTCCGCCGCGTCGTCGTCGAACCACAGGGTCGGCGTGATTTTCTGCATTGGCTACCTCTCACCGGTCTTCGTCGAGGCGTTCGGTCGCGTTCCCGGTCGGGGTAGCCGCGTAATCGGTGTCATTGTCGTCTCTCCGTTCGTGGCGTCACTCCGCCTCCAGCTGCGTTTCCTCGTCGATCTCGTCCTGTACCGCCTTCCAGGCGGGGTAAGCGCGCTCGATTTTCTCGCGACCGGCCCGGGTCAGCGTCAGGCGACGGACCCTGGCGTCGGCCGACTCGGCGTCTGCGATCCACCCCTCGGCTTCCATCCGATTCGCGCTCCGGGTGAGCGTCGTCCGCTCCAGGCCGAGCCGGTCGGCGAGTTCCCCAAGCGGGGTCGGTCCCGTAAGCGCCAGCGCAGCGAGGACGGAGAACTGTGTCGACTGGAGTCCGTGGGGGCGAAGCCTCTCGTCGTAGCGGCGTGTTATCGCTCGAGCCCGGCGGCGAGCGGCGAGACAGTTGCAGTTTCTGGTGGCGGAGAGATCCACGAGAGCCCTACGATATACGTGTACATACACGTACTGCTGGCGGTTTCAGTTGTGGTCGATCCCGGCACAGACCGACGAAAATACCGCCGATTTGATCTTCTCGTGGCGTCGCCGCCCACCGCTGGCTCGCGTTCGAAGGGTTCCGGGCTACCTGCATCCGCTCGAGCGAGACGGAACGTGAGTCGCGCGAATCAGTCACAGCCGCGTGACCAGTGGATTCTCGATGTCGATGTAGACGGATTCCGCCTCAAGCGGTGCCGCTAGTTCATCGCGGTCCTCGAAGCGGGTCCGGAGGTTCCCCTTGCAGGGAACGCGGCGGTCGTCGAGCAGCTTGCTGATCAGCGCCGATTCGGACGGTTCGTACGCTTCGAGGCCGACCAGTGATTCGCGGAGCACATCTAGAAGGGCCGTTTCGTCGGCGAGACCGGCAATGCCGAGGGCGTTGATCACTCCAAATGCGTTGTTGAGAACGACGTAGTATCGGACACAGTCGTCGGCGGTCGTGTCCGGACAGACGGTCTCAATTTGGTCGGTGACGCCGGGACACACCGCGTCGACGGTTTCACGGCGCGATTCCGGGACGTAAAACCCTTCGTTGTCGCGGTAGAACCCCTCGACCGGCCAGCCGTCCTCGTCGAGTCGGACGAGCGTGTTCTGCTGGTGGGCTTCGAATCCGAGCCCGAGTTCGAAGTAGGTCCACAGTACGGGCTCGACGGTGACGGCCAGATACTCGCGGAACCACTCGCGGGCGACGGCACTCGTGGGCCGTCCCGACCGGTCCGCGAGGGCACGGATGAGGCGAGCGATACGCGATGGGCCGTCGATACCGTCCTGACAGAGCGCGACGACCGGGGAAACGTCGTTCGCGTCGTCTCCGCGAAACGGATTTTCTCTGAGCACAGTCTCGAATCCAGACTCCGGACCGGCGCCGATGTCGACTGTCAGTGCAGCCGGATCACGGACGACCGCGAATCGCGGGAACGACTCGTCGATTCGATCGGCGAGACCGGCCTCGAGGAGTCGCGTCACGGCGACGCCGAGCTCGAGTTCCGACACCTTACTGGTCCGCTCCGCGTTCGTTATCTCGACAGCGAGTGATGTCTTCACCATGAACGGCAACTCGGACGTCCAGAGCGTCCGAACTGACGATGTGGGGTACACCGTCGGCCCGAACGTTCCGAGGTCGGTGATCGACCCGCGTTCGAGCGCCCGCTGGACGTGTGGCTGTGCGGAGAGCCACTCCGCTTGCCACGGATGGACCGGAATGACCGCCCGGTCCGATGCGAGCGCTCTCTCAGCCTCGGACGGGAGGGTCGCTTCGGCTGCTTTGAGCGCGTCAGCGATCCACTCCGTCGGTCCCGCGTTACGGGCGGACCAGCCGGTGATAAGATGCGGGTCGCTCGCGAAGTATCGGAGTTGAAACGCACCGCGGAGTTCCGGCGCGTACGTCGAGAGGTCGTGGTCGACTATCCCCTCGAGGCTCTTGGGAGCCGGGTGGAAGTGGTGGCCGTAGACGAGAGACTGCTCGGCGTCGCGGAACGTCGTTTCCGGACCGTACAGACGATCGAAGTCGTTACGTTCGTCGACGAGACGTTCGATCTTTCGCCGCGAGGCGAGCACGCGCCGGAGTAGATCCGTTCCGGCTGTCGAGTCGGCGGCCTCGGTCGACAGAACCAGTTCCCGCCTCGCAAGCGCTGCGAGCGAGGCGGCGTCGATCGGCTGCAACTCCCGGTCGTCGGAGCGCGCATAGACCGGCTTGTCGAACAGGTGCCGTCCCGTCGCCGACTCGTAGCGCAGCGGTGCGACGACCTCGACACCGTGGTGCTTCAAGGGAGCGTGTGCGACCGTGCCCTCGACGCCGACTCCTGGCAGTGAAGTCTCCGCTTCGACGACCGATGCGGTGTCCGTCTCCCGGAGGTAGCAGTTAAGGAACGCGTGCAGTGTCGCGGACTCGGCGTGTTCGGATGGTGTCTCGCAGCCGGCGCCAACACCCGTCATCGGTGCACCTCTTCGAATTGCCCGCGGACGGCGTCGGTGTCGCGCCCGCCGCTGATGTCGCGTGCGTTCGACTGCGCCGCAGCCCGGGCAGCGTGGCCTTTCAGGGCGAGCAGGACCTCCCGGATGTCGTCGACGGTCGTCTGGGGGTTCATCAACGTGACCTTGAGATACGCACGGCCATCGACTTCGGTGCGAGCGACGACGCCGTCGCCGGACGTGAAGAGTCGATCGCGGGCGCGACGATTGACGCGGTCGACCCACTTGGGGGACGAGGAATCATTCTGCTGTGGCACGTACCGGAACGTGACGACGTTGATCGTCGGAGCACACGCGAGTTCCATCGCCGGATCAGATCGGACCATCGCCGCGGTCCGATCCGCGAGGTGGATCGTTCGGTCGATGAGCGAAGCCATTCCTTCCCGGCCGAGCGTCCGAAACGCGACGTACGGTTTGAGCGCGTCGAACCGGCGCGTCGTCTGGACCGACTTCGAGACGAGGTTCGGGACGCTATCCGTCTCCGGATTGAGATAGGCGGCGTTGCGACTCAGGAGATCGTACTCACTCTTGTCGGCCAACAGGAAGGCTCCGCAGGCAATCGGCTGGAAGAGTAGCTTGTGGAAGTCGACGGCCAGCGAGTCGGCGCGTTCGATCCCATCGAGCGTCCCGACGTGGCGCTCGCTCACCGCGAGCGCACCGCCGAGCGCGGCGTCGACGTGGTACCAGAGGCCGTAGTCCTCGGCGAGATCCGCGAGCGTGTCGAGCGGATCGACGCTCCCGAAGTCGGTCGTCCCGGCCGTGCCCACGAGGGCAAACGGTCGTTCGCCGGCCCGTTTCAGCCGATCCAGCGTTTCTGCTAACTCGTCAGGGTCGATCCGGTGTCGGTCATCCGTCGGCACCGCAACGACGGCGTCCTCTCCGAGACCGATCTGGGCGGCCGCCTGCGCGACGGTGAAGTGTGCGTCCGCGGAGGTCAGTACCCGCATCGATTCGGCTTCGGGTGGGAGTCCCCGGCCCGCTGCCGAACGGTCGAACTCGTCGCGTACGTACCGCTCGCGGGCGACAAGCAGTCCCTGAAAGTTCGACTGGGTACCACCGGTGGTGACGACGCCATCGGCATCGGCTCCGAGATCGAACAGTGACGCGAGGTCGCCGATCAGCCGTTCTTCTATGACAGTCCCAGCAGGCGACTGGTCGAACGAATCGAGCGATTGGTTGAGTGCAGAGAGCAACGCCTCAGCAGCCAATCCCGGGATCATCGGTGGACAGTGGAGGTGGGCGATACAGGAGTCGTCGCTCGGGAACACCGACTTCGCGAGCACGTCCGTCGTGATGTCATCGAGCACCTCCTCGAGATCATTCCCGGTTTCGGGCAAGGTATCACGGTCGAGCGTCTCGCGGAGGGCGGCGTACGTCGTGCCAGCGTACGGTTCGTCAGTGTCACCGACCGTCGAGAGTACCGCCTCGCGACAGCCATCCATCGCGGCGGCGTAGGCGTCGTTGCCCGTCGGTGTCCCGAGGAATGACCGCTCAGCTAGCGCCAGCACATCGGAGCGGGCGGCTGCGTCCGTGGAGGTGTCGTCCTCAGGCCCACCTAGTTCGTACGAACTCACGTTGCCCCTCCCGAGCGGTCAGTGACCGCGGCTTCGACGGCTTCGCGGAAGCGGGTTCCGACCTCGTCGACCTGGTCGTGGCTGATGGTCAGCGGTGGAAGGAACCGGGCGACTGCGGAGTCGCGGCCGCCGGTCTCGATGACGAGTCGACGCTCGAAACACGCCGCTTGGACGGCCGATGCGAGGTTGCCGTCGGGCTGTGGCCTTTCGTCGTCGGGTGCGTTCGGCTCGACAAACTCGACGCCGAGCATCAAACCGCGCCCGCGAACGTCTCCGACGACGTCGAACTCCGATGTGAGCTCGTGCAGATGCGATCGCAGTCGCGTACCAACCTCGGCGGCGTGCTTGTCGAGGTCGTTCTCGAGTACGTGTTCGATAGTCACGCGGCCCGCAGCCATCGCCAGCTGATGGCCCCTGAATGTGCCGGCGTGTGCACCCGGTTCCCACTCGTCTAATGATTCGTCATACACCACGACAGCGAGCGGCAGGCCACCGCCGATCGCCTTCGAACAGGTGAGGACGTCCGGGATGATGTCCGCGTGCTCGAACGCCCAGGTCTCGCCGGTTCGGCCCATCCCAGTTTGGATTTCGTCGACGATCAGCGGGACATCGTGCTCGGACGTGATTCGACGTAACTCCCGAACCCACTCGTCGGGCGCCGGATTCACGCCGCCCTCGCCTTGCACCAGTTCGACGATGGTCCCAGCGGGGTCGGTGACGCCGCTCGCCGGGTCTGTGACGACGCGTTCGACGAACTGGCTCACTGGCTCGTGGTCCCCATCGTCGAGGCCGAACGGGTGGCGGTACAGGTCCGGATACGGGAGGTGATGGACGTTGGAGGGCAGTCCGTGAACTGGTTCTTTCGCCCCAGTGTCGCCCATCAAACTGAGAGCGCCGGCGGTCATGCCGTGATAGCCGCCCTGAAATCCGAGGACGCTTCGGTTACCCGTGGCGGTCTTGACGAGCTTGAGCGCCGCCTCGACCGCGTCGGTGCCCGCGGGTGAACAGAACTGGACCTTGGCGGTGTCGGTGAACTCGTCCGGGAGGCTGTCGAACAGCGCGTCCACGAAGGCCTCCTTCTCCGGTGTCGTAATGTCGAGTGTGTGCAGTGGGCGATCTTCGGCGAGCAACCGCTCTACCTCTCGGATTACTTTCGGATGGTTGTGTCCGAGGACGAGCGTCCCTGCTCCGGCGAGACAATCGATGTATCGCTCGCCGTCTGCGTCAATGAGTTCGATACCCCGTGCCCGTTCGACGGCGAACGGCAGTGAGCGCGGATACGTCCGAGCGCACGATTCGCGTTCTGTCTGGCTCCGCCTGAGTCGCTCGTTCGAGTGGTCGTACCTCGATGGTATATTCGATGAATCACGTCGATGGTTGGATTTATCAGTTTGCATCGCTCCAATTTTAGGCTAGCCTAAAAATTTAAAAATCTACTGGTTCGGGCAAACCCGTTTCGTCAGAATGAGGTCTCGTCTGCCCCCTTGACGTCTCGGATCCGATCAGTAGACTCGCCGGAGTCGGTCCCGTTGCCACGAATTAGCACTTCTGGTGAACGACTCCCAGTGACTCCGTTTGACGCCCAGATACGTCTCGAACAGCTCCGATCCGAGCACGTCGCGCATGGTTTCGTTCGCTGCCAGCGCGTCGAGCGCTTGGCCGAGCGTTCGTGGGAGTCGGTCGATGTCTCGCCTTGTGCGCTCGGACGCGGAGAGGCTCCCCGGGTCGACACCGAGCTGTTCGGGCGGCTCGAGTTCGCGCTGGATGCCGTCGAGCCCCGCTGCGAGAAGCCCCGTGAGGGCGAGGTATGGATTCGCGGTGTTGTCCGCGGCGCGAAATTCCAGTCGTGTCGATCCCTCGGAATCGTCGGGGTCTGGCGCGGGGATCCGAACGAGCGCCTCACGGTTCTCTTGGCCCCAGCAGACGAACGCCGCCGCGCCGATCTGTGGCCGCAGTCGGGCGTAGGAGTTGGCAGTCGGTGCCGCGAGTGCACAGAGGGCCGGCGCGTTGTCCAGGACGCCGGCGACGAACTGACGTCCGATCCGACTCAAACCCTCCCGGGCCGGGTTATAGAGGACGTTGCCGTCATCCCACAACGAGATATGAATATGACAGCCGTTCGTCGAGTTGTCGAACGGTTTCGGGACGAACGTCGAGTGGTAGTCGTGCAATCGGGCGACGCTTTCGACAGTTTCCCTGAGGAGGACGTGTTCGTCGGCAGCACGAATGCTCGGCCGGTGACCCGTGACCACCTCGTGTTTCCCGGCAGCGTACTCCGGATAGTACTTTTTCACCGGGATGTCCTGTGTCGCGAGTGCGTCGACGATGCCCAGGATCGTTTCGTGCGTTTCGCGTGTGCTCGCCGTTGCGTACGCGCCCCGTTCGTCGACTCGTCGAGTCTCTCCGTCCTCGAGCCGTTCGAACAGGTGAAACTCGCTCTCGAAGGCGATCACCGGGGAGAGTCCTTTGTGCTCGAGATCGCGTTTGACCGACCGAAGCGACGACCTGGGGTCGACCGTCCAGGGGTCGCCATCGAGCGTCTCGATGTCACACAGCATCGCTCCGGTTCGGTCAGCGTATGGCAGCGCACGGAACGTGGACGGGTCCGGCCGAAGCCTGACCTCGCCTGCGGCGTCGAAGCGGCCGTCCTTGTCCCGACGCCCCAATGCGTTGTAAGTTTGTACCAGTTCGGAAACTGGCACGCCGGACGAGACGGCGGCGTCGACCGTAGATGCCTCGACGGCGTGCGTTCGAACCGCGCCGCTTTGGGTGACAAATAGGAGCCGGACGAGGTCGACGCTGGCATCCATCCACTCATCACCGGTAGAGTTCGTGTCTGTCATTCGTGATCTCGTACCAGCAGGTATTTTAGGTCAGCCTAAAAAACTTCCCATGAGTGTCGTCTCCTCGCTGCACTTTTCGCAACTGAGGACGCGTTCGACCTCTATCTCGGTTATCACGTACCAAAAATTTATAATTCTTTAGGCTAGCCTAAAAATCATGCAACTGCGTTTTACGCACACAAACTGCGTTGAATCGTCCGGCTTCCACCCAGTGACCGAGTTCCGGAGGGCTGCGTGATGGATAACATAGAACGCATCGAGGCAGTGTTCAGGGAGGACGTGTGGGAACGCGTCAACCGAAACCTGTTACAGAAGGTCATCGCGGAGTTCATGTACGAGGACGTGCTTACCCCGAAGCCCGTGGCGACCGTCTCGGCCGACGATGCCGAACCGGGCGAGTTCTGGAAACGGTACCACCTCACTCTGACAGATGGCGTCGAGTATCGATTTGAGATTCAGGAACGACCGCTAGACAGCTATCGGGTTCGTCCGGGGACCATCCGGCGACGCGACGGCGATAACGCGTGGCAACCCGCTACCGACCCAATCCAATTCTTGCTTGATGCGCGCACGTATATCGGCATCGAGCCGACGACGACGGCCCACCTCGTCCGCGAGTTCGACAACACGCTCGTCGCTGACGCGCATATCGAGGCTGGGAAAACCGACCGGACGGATGTTTCGATCCTCGACTTGCCGTATGCCGAGGTAGAGGGAGAGATGGAGGGACATCCCTGGTATACGTACAATAAGGGTCGGATCGGGTTCGATTACGACGACTACCTGAAATACGCGCCCGAGTCGACGACACCACAGCGCCTGTCGTGGATCGCGGTCAGTCGCGAACGCGGAACGTTCACCGCCGTCGACGGACTCGATCACGCGGCTCTCCTAGCAGACGAGTTGGGCGACCGCTACGACGCGTTTCGAAGGAAGCTAGACGAGACGGGACTCGACCCGGCGGACTACCTATATCTCCCCGTCCACGACTGGCAGTGGAACGACAGCATCGTCCAACTATTCGCCGAGGACATCGCCACCGACGCAATCGTCCCGCTCGGGGAAGGGCCCGACGAGTATCTCCCACAGCAGTCGATACGAACGTTCTCGAACGTCACCAATCCCGAGAAGCGACACGTGAAACTGCCGATCAAAGTGCTCAATACGAACGTCTATCGTGGAATTCTAGGAGAGCAAGCTGAGGCGGCGCCGGCGGTGACCGAGTTCATCAAGTCGACGCGTGACGGCGACAGGTTCCTCCGCGAAGAGTGCGAATTACTCCTGCCCGGCGAGGTTGCCAGCGTCAACTACGACCATCCAAAATTTTCGCAATTTGACGAAGCACCGTACCAGTACCACGAGCTACTCGGGTGTGTCTGGCGCGAGAGCGTCAATTCGATGCTGACCGAAGACGAGCGGCCGCTCACGCTCGCCGCACTCCTCCACGAAGACTTCGACGGGACGCCGGTCGCCGCGAAACTCGCCGACCGCGCCGGTCTCGAACTGGAGCGCTGGATCGACGAGTTTCTCGAAACGCTGCTCCACCCGTTGCTCCACTACCTCTACAAGTACGGACTCGTGTTCATGCCACACGGGACGAACGTCGTGTTAGTCCACGAGAGCGGCGTCCCGACCCGAATCGCGGTCAAGGACTTCGTGGACGAGGTCGCCATCACCGACCGCGACTTCCCGGAACTAGAGGAGGTGCTTCCCCATCACTTGCGGGACGATGACCGATACAAACACCACATCCTTCACCGGGTTCGACCTGATTCGTTGTGTCACCGCATCGTCGGTACGCTATTCGTCGGCGTGTTCCGCTACGTCGCCGACCTGCTTGCATGCCACCGCGGTTACCCGGAGACGAAGTTATGGCAGCAAGTCGACGACGCTATCGACGCCTACCACACCCGATTCCCCGAACTCGAGTCCCGGTTCGACCTGATCGACCTGCAGCGACCACGGTTCAAAAAGTACTGTCTCAACCGCAATCGGATGGTGAGACATGGCTACGAGGATGCGACCACCCGCCCCGACGTAGCGACCCACGGCACCCTCTCGAACCCCCTCTCCGATCTGCCCTGAAAGAGTTGAAACCTATGTTTGGCACTGCACTTTTTGGCCAGCCTAAAATAAAAAGAACTAAATTGTATTAGGCCAGCCTAAAAATCATGCTCGACGACAGTCGACTGACACGGAGACAGGTGTTCACAGGAACGACGACCGCGTTTTGTGCTTCACTCGCGGGGTGTGCGTCGGGTTTTGGACTCGACGGAACGTCAGACTCGACGGATGGGTCGACTAACAGCCACGAGGCCTGCATCGAACCCGCCGGTTGCGTTACCTTCGAAGAAATCCCGGAGACGTACATCGTCAATAACGGAGAGTGGGCGGACATGGCGTTCGCGCTCGGCCAGCGGGACGGCTTCGTGACCTCGGCGTACATGATTCCCGGATTTCTCTTCGAGCCCTTCGGCCTCGACGTACCGCCGCTTTCGGAGACTGAGTCGCTGTCGCAAACGGACTGGGACAAAGAGATGTTCTTCGAACTCGATCCGGACGTCATCCTGATGGATCCAAACTACATGCACAAGACGGGCTGGGATGACGCATGGGACGAATCCGATACCGAGGATATCAAGGAGCTTGTTGCCCCCTTCTTCGGAAACAACATACTTCGTCGTCGCGAATGGCACGACTACAAGCTGTACTCGCTGTATGGAGCGCTCGAGCGGCTCGCGGACCTGTTCGATGAGCGCGAGCGCTACGAAGCTCTCGCCGACGTTCACGACTCCATGCAAGACGAGATTCAATCCCGGCTCCCGCCAACTGAGGAGCGTCCGGAAATTGGGCTGATCAACAGCGCGTCCAGCCCGAGGGAGGGGACGTTCTATCCGATGCGGACGCAGGTCGAAGGCGTCGAGTTGAAGCCGTACCGCGATCTCGATGTCGGTAGCGCCTTCTCGGAAAAACACGTACAGGGCGGGACTATCGGCTACGAGCAACTCCTCGAGGTCGATCCCGAGATACTCGTCGCCCACTGGGGAATCGGCATGACAGGCGACCAGAACACGTTCTCTCCGGAGGCGTTCCGTGAGAAGTATGTGCGGCCGCTCGAGGAGGACCCCGTCGGAAGCCAACTCACCGCCGTTCGAGAAGGCAACGTGTACCCGGGTGCGTTCGGTTCGCAAGGACCGCTGGTGAATCTCCTCCAAACCGAACTGGTCGCACAGCAGATGTATCCCGACGAGTTCGGTGCGTTCGAACTCGAACGATTCCCCGAGATCCCCTCGGAAAAGCAGCTGTTTGACCGACAGCACGTAAGAGACATCGTCGCCGGCCGCATCTAACCACGATGGATACAGAGCCACACGGGAACCGGGCGGAGCTTGCGAGCGGGCCCGAAATTGCTAGCCAGACGGGAGAGCTATCGCGGCGCATCGACGAGAACAGCCAGGCGAGCGGCCGAAGTGGCAGGTCGAGCCTCAGTTCGCGACAGCAGACCGATGGATCGATAGTATGAGCACATCGGACGAGGACCGCAACGAGCGGGTATTCGAGACCTGCCAGAAGCGCGTCACCAGTCCTCTGCTTCGGCTGTTCCGCAAGTATGGGAGACCGGAGGCTGGCTGGTTGGTGGTGGGCTTGCTCGCTAGTTTGGGTGCCCACAGCGCGACGCTCGTGACACCGCTCGTCTTGGGAACGACGATCGACGCCGTCTTCACGGGGACGAGCGCTTATCGGCTACCCCTGGTACCAGTCGCGTGGCTGCCTTCGGAGCCGACGGGTCAATTTTGGCTGTCCGCCGGACTCGTCGCAGCATCGCTCCTGATGACGGCGGTGTTGACGTGGCTCCGGGGCGTCGCGATGAACGTCTTCGCCTACAAGATGCTATACGAGATACGGACAGACGCGTACGAGCGGCTCCAACGTCTCGATATGTCGTTTTTCGACAACACTCAGACCGGGGAGATAATGTCCGTCCTCGACAACGACGCGTCGAATCTCGAAACGTTCCTCGACAACGGCTTGAGTCAAAGTACCCGCATCTTTGCCGTCGTCATCGGTATCTCGGCCGTGCTCTTTCACACCAACGCGCAACTTGCGATGATCACGCTCCTCGCCGTGCCCTTACTGCTTGCGTTCACTTGGTGGTTCATGCGAGTCGTTGAGCCTCGTTACGCGACGCTCCGCTCGGTGATCGGAAACCTCAACACGCAGATCGAAAACGGCATCAGCGGGATCCAATTGGTCAAAACAGCGAATACCGAACTACACGAGAACGAAAAAATGCAAGCGGTGTCACGCGACGTGTTCGAGGCTCGAGTCGCCGTCTCGAAGCTGGCGTTTATCTACCGTCCAGGGATGAAACTACTGACTGGGACGGCATTGCTCACGACGTTCATCGTCGGTGGCATCTGGGTCTTCGCTGGCCCACCGTTCGTGTTTTCCGGAGAGCTGAGCGTCGGCGATTTCGTCGTCTTCGTCCTGTTGACACAACAGCTAACCGCACCGCTCTCGCAGCTCTCGAACATCGTCGACTGGTACGAGAACGCGCGCGCCTCGGGAAAGCGGATCTGTGGGCTGTTCGATGTTCCGATTCGGGTCCGTGATTCCCCGGATGCAACCGTCCTCGACGCCGTCGATGGGCGGATCGACTACGAGGATGTCCGGTTCGCTTACCCTGGTGGAGAGCAGGTCCTCGACGGGATCGACTTCACCGCTGAGACCGGTGAGACGGTCGCGCTGGTCGGACCGACCGGAGCCGGGAAGTCGACGGTCGCGAAGCTACTCGTGCGATTGCACGACGTCAACGGGGGGACCATCCGGATCGACGGACAAGACGTGGAAGGCGTCGATCTCGCTAGTCTCCGGTCGGCGGTCGGCTACGTTAGTCAGGGGACGGTGCTGTTCGATGGAACGATCGCCGAGAACATCCAATACGGCCGGTTCGACGCGACAGACAGGGAGATCCGCGACGCTGCGCGGGCCGCTCAGGCCCACGAGTTCGTCGAGCGACTCTCGGCTGGCTACGAAACGCAGGTGGGAGAGCGCGGCGTGAAACTCTCAGGCGGCCAGCGCCAGCGGATCGCACTCGCTCGAGTCATTCTTCAGGATCCGGCAATTGTCGTGCTCGATGAGGCGACTGCGAGAGTCGATACCGAGACCGAAGCTCTCATCCAAAAATCGTTGGATCGTCTCACGGCAAACCGTACGACGATCGCGATCGCCCACCGACTATCGACCATCAAGGACGCGGACAAAATTCTCGTCCTCGACGACGGTCAGATCGTCGAGCGAGGCACCCACCAGTCGCTTCTGACTGAGGACGGCCTCTACGCGAACCTCTGGGGGGTACAGGCGGGAGAGATCGAAGCGTTACCTGATGAGTTCTTCGAGCGGGCCGCCGAGTCGTGGATCACTCACGAGTGACGAACGAACGCCGCCCTGTGAGGAATCCGCTCTCTGGGCTCTGAATGGACCCGAACCTATTTTTAGGCTGGCCTAAAATAAAGGGCAATGACGAGACGCCTGGTACACGACGGGAGAGAGGAGTCGGCGCCGCTTACCCACGCAGCGTTGACGGTCTGCGAGCGGCGAGTGTTGCCCGCGGCGGCGTACTACGCCGACCGGCACAATCTATCGATGCCTGCTGACGAAGCGTATCGGCGTGAACTGGTACCGGCGCGGCGCTCGATATTGGATCGGTTGCTCGGCGGACTGGCTCGCGACGTACCCCGAGGAATTTCGGACCCGATGACGGTCGACGCCAGCGAAGGGTTGGCAGAGCAAGTCGACGCCCTCTCGGGTGTTCCGGAACTGTGTGCGATGCCCGAACAGCTTCCCAATCCCGGTGATGCCGACCAACTGCTCCTGATCCGGTTCCCGAGCGCGGCGGCGACGGTCGTCACACCTCTCTGTTCGATCCGAGGGTTCGACCGATTCGAGTTCGGCCGCTGGGCCGTGACGTGTCGCTCGGACGGAGTCGAACCTATCGGATCCCCTGAATCACTCGTCTCGCTTCTGTACGGATCGGACGCCATCCCGACGGCAGACGACGCGGATCGGTTCCGATCGGAAATTGGGGAGAGCGTTGCGAACCTCGCGTTAGCACGACTTGGTCGGCGGGTGCTGTGGGACGATTTCGACGTACCGCCGACGCCGACGGCGGAAGAGACGCGTTCGGCAGCCGACTCGATGGCGTTCTTCGATCGGTTGGTATCGGGCGGCCACCCGATCCATCCTGGTGCGAAACTCCGACAAGGTATGTCGGCGACTGAAGCGCTGTCGCTCACTCCCGAGTTCGTCGATTCGATCCAGCTCCGTTTTGTCGCCATCGACGAGGCGTGGACACTCTCGGTGGCCGACAGCGGACCCTCGCTGACCGAGCGGCTTTACGAGTTGTTTCCCGGACTCGCGGACGCAACTGCAGCCGCGGTGCCGCCCGATCGTGATCCCGATAGCTACGCCGTCGTTCCCGTCCACCCATGGCAGTTCAGGCACGTCGTCCCCGACCGCTACGCGGTCGCCCGGCGAGACGATCGCGTCGTTCCGGTCCCGTCGTACACGCGGTCGGTCTCGCCGTTACTCTCACTGCGGACGGTCGTCCCTGACCCGGCCGAGAGCGCGATCGCGACGCCTCCTCATCTCAAGCTCGCGATCGGCATCCAGACGACGAACGCAGTCCGAACCCTCTCGCCGAGCGTCGTCGCCGACGGGCCACAATTGAGTCAGTTTCTCCAGCGAACCTGTGAGGGGGCTTCGTTTGAACGCTTCGGTATCCGTCCGGAGTCCGCGACAACGTGTTACTACCCGCCGGACGGCTCCCGCTATCAGGGAACGAGATACGACGACGTTCGACACCTCGGAGCGCTCCTCAGACAGAGTCCAAACCGTCACCCGGTCGTCGATGATGGCGAGCGAGTGATGACCGCCGCGAGCCTTCTCTCGTGTCCGCCACCGGGCGATCGATCGGTGCTCTCGGCACTCCTGGATGCGTACGGTGACAGTGAGGGGACCGCGAGCAGGGCCGAGACCGTCGACGGCTTTCTCTCGGCTTACCTCGACGCGGTCGTTCCAGGACCGCTGACGCTTTTCGTGAAACACGGTATCGCCTTGGAGGCCCACCTTCAGAACACGGGTATCGTGTTCGACGACGGCCGGCCAGTGGGCGCGCTCGTCGGTGATTTCGGCGACATTAGATTGCTCGAGCAACGCCTCGAGGACGCCTCGATCGACCTCTATCCAGGGTCGGATGTCTGTACCCAGGACCCAGACGAAGCGCGCGAGAAACTCTGGTACGCACTGTTCCAGAATCATCTCGGGGAGCTGGTTGGCCGACTAGCCGCGACCGAGCCCGTATCCGGACCCGACTGCTGGTCTCTCGTCAGAGGACGATGCGAGCGCGTGTTCGATCGACTCGCAACCGATGGGGCGATACCCGACGACTGGATCGCGGCTGACCGCGACTCGCTTTTCGCGTCGCGTCTCGCTCACAAGCCGCTGACCGCCATGCGGCTTCGGGACGTAGACGAGTGGCCCCGAACGACGGTGGCGAATCCACTAGCTGACTCGGACGAGCGGTGATTTCAGCAAGTAACCTTTCCGGGTTGTCGTCACGGTGACCGGTTATCCGGCGGATTTACCGACCAACAGTTGTCGATAATCGAATCATTTGTCTCATCTGGACCGCTGCCGTTCGTCCGTGCGTCGGTCCTCACGTCCTGCGATGTTAGATCTCACCCATCTGATCTTGCTTGCGCATTAGGTAGAGAAAGTACGGTCCGCCGAGGAGTCCCGTCACGACGCCGACTGGGACCTGGATGGGGCTCAACGCGAGCCGTGCCCCAACATCGGCGGCAACCATCAGTGCTGGCCCGGCGAACAAACAGCCGATTATAAGCTTCTTGTAGTCGCTTCCCACGATATTTCGGACCATGTGTGGAACGATGAGGCCGACGAAGCCGACGATGCCCGCGACGGCGATGCTCGCGGCGGCCGCAAGTACTGCGACGCCGGAGAGGGCGAATCGAACCTTCTCGACGCTCATACCAAGGGAGCTTGCAGTCTGCTCACCGAGTAGCAAGACGTTCAGTTGGCGGGCGCTGATGAACGCGAGTAGCATCGCCATGGCGCTCCACGGCAGCGCCATCCGGACCTGCTCCCAGTCGGTACCCGTCAGCGAGCCGGTGGTCCACGCGATCGCAGACTGCACGACGCCGATGTCGTCAGCGAAGAAGAACAGCGCCGTCTGAAACGATCCGAAGATATTGGCGACGATAACGCCCGCAAGGACGAGTCGAACTGGCGAGGTACCGTTCTTCCATGCGATGGCGTAGACGATCAGGAACGCGATCGCGCCGCCCATGGAGGCGATGATCGGTAGGAATGCGGCCAGTCCCGAGAAGACGACGAGCGTCAGCAGGATCATCAGCCCCGCACCGGAGGAGACGCCGAGGATGAACGGACTGGCGAGTTCATTCCGGGTGACGGCCTGAAAAATCGCTCCCGAGACGGCGAGGTTCATTCCGACGATAATGCCGACCAATACCCGTGGAAGTCGGAGCGTCCAGACGATGAGACTCTCAGGACTCATCTCTGGAACCTCGGCTCCGAGTAGGAACGCCTCCCAGGCTTGGACGTTAAAGATGACTTCGGGGTCGAATACAGCCTGCCAAGCCTCGATGGTGGTCATCGAGAACGAACCGAACGTAACTTGAACGAGCCCACCGAGGACGACTACGACGAGACTCCCGAGACAGAGACTGATGAGCGAGCCGTCGAAGGCACTCAGCCATTCGTCGCGCCAGCCGCTCGAATCGGAGTTGGACGCGGTTTCGGTTACCATCTACTCGGTCACCACTCCAACGAACTGTTTGCGGATCCGTTCGGGGTCACTGGGTACGAGGAAACGCCGCCGTATCCGCTCTCTTTCATCCCTGATATGGGAACTTTGGGTATTCCTGTAATGGCACTTGGACTTGCTCGTACTCGATGTTGCTCCGAGGTCAGATTGTCTGAATAGGTATCGCGGAGTCCATCGCGGACGCCCGGTCTCTTTTCCTTTCCGTAGTTACACCGTGTCAGTGTTTTGTATTTAGGAGGATCGCCTACCATGTGGTTTTGGCTGGCCTAAACCAACAAATCAGTTTCGAAGTTTAGGCGTGCCAAAACTCCAGTGAAAGAACCTCAGTGCGAACGTATCGACAGACACAGTCAGTAAGCGTGCGGTCTCGCAGTGGAACACCCCTGAAGCTTGCCGATTTCATGGTCGATACCGTTGTGCGCTTGTCAGACCGATAACCACGAGAATGCTAGTGAGAGGAGAGCTAACGTGGGGAGAGATGAATTCCACGCCACCTACTGTTCGTAGTACTGCTTCGGTGCGAAAACCACCGTTAGGGCGTCGGCTCGAGGGCAGTCTGTCCTGAAACCTCGAGCGTCTCAAGGGACGCTTCCGCGTCGAGGGCGGCCATACTCCCGGTGCCGGCCGCGGTGATCGCCTGCTGGTACTCCGGATCGGCGACGTCGCCCGCGGCGAAGACGCCCTCGACCGCCGTCTCGGTCGTTCCGCGACCGGCGTCGTCTGTCCGCGTGGCGAGGTAGCCGCTCTCGTCGCGTTCGACGGCGGTCCGCTCGAGAAACTCGGTGTTCGGTGTGTGGCCGACCGCGTAGAACACGCCGCCGATATCGACGGTCTTTCGATTGACGTCACCGCCGGACTCGAGCTTCTCGCTGGGATAGCCGTCGGGATGGGAGACGAGCGTCGCCCCGGTCACCCCCTCCTCGCGCGAGCCGTGGAGTGCCTCGAGTTCGGTGTTCCAGTGGAACTCGATGGCATCGTGTTCGCGCGCCCGGTCGGCCATGATCTCGGAGGCGCGTAGCTCCTCGCGGCGGTGAACGATCGTCACGCTGTCGGCGAACTTCGCGAGGAAGAGCGCCTCCTCCATCGCCGAATCGCCGCCGCCGATTACGAGGACGTCGTCGCCGCGGTGGAACGCGCCGTCGCAGGTCGCACACGTCGAGAGCCCGTAGCCCATCAGCTCGTCCTCGTTCTCGGCGCCGACCCAGCGAGCGCTCGCGCCGCTCGCGACGATCAGCGCGCGCGTTCGCAGCCGATCGCCGTTCGAGAGTGCGAGTTCGAACGGCCGTTCCTCGAGCGTCGCGTTCTCGACGGTTCCGTGGGCGAACTCGGCGCCGAACCGTTCGGCCTGTTCCGTGCCGTTCTGGATCAGCTCCATTCCGCCGACTCCCTCGGGGAAGCCGAGGTAGTTTTCGACGTCGGTCGTCAGCGTGAGCTGGCCGCCCGGTTCGGGCCCCTCGAGCACCAGCGGCTCGAGGTCGGCTCGAGCGGCGTAGACGGCCGCGGAGAGGCCGGCGACGCCGGAGCCGACGATCACGATGTCCCGAACGTCTGCGAGTGGGTCCGGTCCGTCGTTCATTCGGTGTATCCCTCGATCAGGGTTCGGAGTTGGTCTTCCGCCAGCGCGCCGGACTGCTGTTCGACCTGCTCGCCGCCGTCGAAGAGGGCGAGCGTCGGCACGCCGCGAACGCCGAACGAGGCCGCGAGCTGCTGGTGTTCGTCGACGTCGACCTTGGCGATTACGGCGTCGGTCGTCTCCGCCAGCCGCTCGAGGACGGGATTCAACATCTGACAGGGGCCACACCAGTCGGCGTAGAAGTCCACGAGGACGACCTCGTTCGCCGTCGTGACCTCCTCGAGGTGGCTCTTCCCGTCGATGTAGACCGGCTCGTCGGGCGATCGAGCTGAAACGTCGTCGCGTACGTCGGTTGTCATCACCCCCTTCTACGGTTCGACACTGTTTAAAGCTTTGTGTGAATTGTGCAATACACCCATTGGGTTATCTATGGTGTACCACTCAATCGACACTCCGTGTCGGACGACCACCTGGCCGTCTGTGCACGAACGACGCGCTCGAGTACAAGCAACCAGATAAAACCGCAATCCAGCACGCCGTTCTGAGCGTCGCTTCCGGCTACTCGGCGGCAGTCGACCGCTCCGAGATGGGCAGTTCGAAGCGCGCGAAGTATCCCGCTCGCGTCCCGACGCGCGTTTCGAAGGTCAGCCCTCGCCGTTCGAGGCGTCGACGAAGCCGCTCGAATCCGACGAAGTGCGGGTCGGGGAGCGATTCGCCGACGACGAGGCGACCGCCGGGTTTCACCACTCGCTCGAGTTCGTCGAGCGCACGCTCCTGATCCGGGATCTCGCCGAGGACGAGCACCAGGTACGCGGCGTCGAACTCGTCGGTCTCGTACGGAAGCGACCGTCCGTCGGCGCGTATTGGCTCGACGTTCGACTGCCCTTCCCGTCGCATCCGCGTTCTGAGGTGCGCTACCATCTCGGATTGTACGTCCGCGGCGTGTACCGTTCCCGACGGTTCGATCGCCCGCGCGACTGTGCCCGTGTAGTACCCCGTTCCCGGACCGACTTCGAGCACGCGCTCATCGGGTCGGGGATCGAGCACGTCGCGCAGCCTCGAGCGCGTGATGACCGGTCGCGGGAGGTCGATCGCGTGGCGCTGAGCGTACGGACACGGTGACGGATTCGATCGCCACCGGAGGGCGTATGCGAGTCCGGCGAGCGCAGCGAGTCCGAGCAACGCGATGCTGACCCTTGATTTGCGACGAAAGCGCATTGGAACCCTGTCGTGGCGCATGGACTACAGTCTTTCTCGAATCCGCGCAGGGCATCGGACCGCCGGTTAGAGTATACGCGCGTGCAGAACAGACGCGTTTTCCCTGTTTCGGGCCCGGTACCGGGGTCACAGTCCGAATACGTGCAATCACGCCAAAACAATAGGGAAAATAGCTACAATAGGTAACAGAGGTACCTATCCATTTCCCTGTGCTTGTTCCTATTGATTCGAGATCGTGGCGTCTCTCTGGTACCGCTGTCGGCTTCGTCGCGCGCTCGAGGGGACGACGACGAACGCTGTCGAACGGCACGTCGAAAGGCGACAGCATTATGTGGTATTGGGGTAGTAGTACAATATATGCCCGAGTCAGCAGACGATGTCGAAACGATCGGAATCGTACTCGAAACCAGCGATCCCGAACGCGCGTGGAACGCCTTTCGCTTCGGAATAACCGCGGTAGAGAGCGGAAAAGACGTCTCCGTTTTCCTCCTCGGTGACGGCGTCGAAGCCGAGTAGATAACCGACGATCAGTTCGACGTCCGCGATCGGATGGAGGCGTTCGCCGACGCCGGCGGCGAGTTACTGGCCTGCGGAACCTGTCTCGAAATCCGGGGGAGCGACGAAAGCGAAGTCTGTCCGATCTCGACGATGCACGATCTCCTCGAGGTCGTCACGACCGCCGATCGAGTGCTCACGATCGGGTAACTCGGTCGGCGTTCGGGCGGGGCTTTAGGAACGGTGTCGACTGCGTTTCGATCTTCTGGCCGAAAGACTCGTTGCCAAAACCGGTCGACGGCGGATTGGAATCCATTGTAGTCGATACCTGCAACCTGATCGCTGGCGAGTCTGAGAACTGAGATAGCGAGGTGAAATCTGTCCGCTCCACTTCTCGAAGTCCGTCTCCCTCTTCGGAGTGTCAGTCATCCTTCGGGCATACGCTCCCCGCTTTCTCACCCGAACAGCCTTTGATATATTTGGGGTAGCCGCGTTACAACCTTACAATCGAAATGTAATTGCCGTAGAGATTTAGTGATACGAAGCCGTTGTTCTCCCATGACCGATCTGGACGAAACCGACCTCGAGATTCTCCAATTACTGCTGTCGAACGCTCGCCGGCCGTACAGCGACATCGCGGCGGCCGTCGGGCTCTCGGCTCCGGCCGTGTCGGATCGGATCGACCGATTGCAGGAGACGGGCGTCATCGATCGGTTCACGCTCGACATCGATCGCTCGCAACTCCGCGGCGGGATTTCGGTCCTGATTACGCTCGAGCTCGCACAGGCTGGCCCGAACGTCGCGTCGACCAGAGCGATCCTCTTGGAGGAGGGAGAGGTGGAACACGTGTTCACGACGGCCGAAGCCGACCTGATCGTCTCGGCGAGAGTCCCGGACAACGACATCGCGAGCTGGCTTTTCGACACCCTCGACGAGGGAACGATCGACGACTTCGAAGTGACGCTTCTCTCCGGGGTCGACTGGTCACCCGATCTGGGCGGCACGGAGTTCGCTCTCTCCTGTGCGCAGTGCGGGAATACGGTCGACGACGAGGGAACGGCGACCCGGATCGACGGCGAGTTGTACCAGTTTTGTTGTCCGTCCTGTGAGGCCCGTTTCGCGGAAAAGTACGATCAGATTCAACAGGGGGCCGACTGAGCGGGTGCAGTTCCGACTCGCTTTGGATTCGAAACTAAAGCGCCGCGAATACTGAACTTCTGAAAGGGAAAGCCGGTTGAATACGGGACCCGTATGTACAGATAATGAGCCAGCGAAAAAGCCGGATCAACATTCAGGGGATGAGTTGCGCGAACTGTTCGCAAACCATCTCCGAAGCCGTCGGCTCGCTCGACGGCGTCTCGGAGGCGAACATCAACTTCGCCACCGACGAGGGGTCGGTCACGTACGACCCCGAGACGGTCTCGATCGGCGAGATATTCGACGCGATCGAGGACGCCGGCTACACGCCGGTGACCGACTCGGTCACGATCGGAATCACGGACATGTCGTGTGCGAACTGCTCGGAGACGGTCCAGGGCGCACTCAAGCAGACGCCGGGGGTCGTCGACGCCGACGTCAACTTCGCGACCGACGAGGCCCAGGTCACGTACAATCCGGCCGAGGCCAGCCCGAGCGACTTCTACGACGCGATCGAAGACGCTGGCTACTCGCCCGTCCGGGAGGACGGGGATGCCGAGGACGGTGACTCAGGTGGCGACGCTCGAGAAACCGCCCGGCAAGAAGAGATCCGTCGGCAACTCCGATTGACGCTTTTCGGCGCGGTACTATCCCTGCCCCTGCTGGTGTTCATGGCCGATCACCTGTTCGACCTCGGACTCGTCGGAGACGAACTCTTCGGCCTTCCGTCCGGCTGGGTCATGTTCGCGCTGGCGACGCCGGTGCAGGTGGTACTCGGGAAGCCGTTCTACGAGAACTCCTACAAGGCGCTCGTCAAGAACGGCCGCGCCAACATGGACGTGCTAATCGCGCTCGGTTCGACCACTGCGTACGTCTACTCCGTGGCGGTCCTGCTCGGCGCGATCGCCGGCGAACTGTACTTCGACACGGCGGCGTTCATCCTCGTGTTCATCACGCTCGGCAACTACCTCGAGGCCCGCTCGAAGGGTCAGGCCGGCGAGGCGCTCCGGAAACTCCTCGAGATGGAGGCGGACACCGCCACGGTCGTCGACGAAGACGGGAACGAGCGAGAGATTCCGATCGAAGACATCGAAGTCGGCGATCGGATGAAAGTGCGCCCCGGCGAACAGATCCCGACCGACGGCGTCGTCGTCGACGGGCAGTCGGCGGTCGACGAGTCGATGGTAACCGGCGAGTCCGTCCCCGTCGAGAAGGGCGAGGGCGACGAGGTGGTCGGGTCGACCATCAATGAGAACGGCGTTCTCCTCGTCGAGGCCACGAAGGTCGGCTCGGACACGGCGCTCCAGCAGATCGTCCAAACGGTCAAGGAGGCCCAGTCCCGCCAGCCCGACATTCAGAACCTCGCCGACCGCATCTCGGCGTACTTCGTCCCCGCGGTCATCGCGAACGCCCTGCTGTGGGGCGTCGTCTGGTTCCTGTTTCCCGAGACTCTCGCGGGCTTCGTCGACGCGCTCCCGCTGTGGGGGCTCGTCGCGGGCGGCCCCGCCGTCGCCGGCGGCGGCGTCTCGGTGTTCGAGTTCGCTGTTGTCGTCTTCGCGTCGGCCGTGCTGATCGCCTGCCCCTGCGCGCTCGGACTCGCGACCCCGGCCGCGACGATGGTCGGAACGACTCTCGGCGCGCAAAACGGCGTCCTGTTCAAGGGCGGCGACGTCCTCGAGCGGGCGAAGGACGTCGACACGGTCGTCTTCGACAAGACCGGGACGCTCACGAAAGGCGAGATGGAGCTAACCGACGTCGAGGTCTTCGACGGTGGGGCTGACGCGCACCAAACGGACGGGGCCGGCGATCGCGGAGAGCCGGCTCCCGACGGCGGACAACTAAGCGAACGCGAGCGACTCGACGAGGACGACGTGCTCCGGCTCGCGGCCAGCGCCGAGAGCGGGAGCGAACACCCGCTCGCCCGCGCCATCGTCGACGGAGCGGAAGATCGCGGCGTCGACGTGACCGATCCCGACGAGTTCGAGAACGTCCCCGGCCACGGCGTCAAAGCGACCGTGAACGGCGACGCGGTGCTGGTCGGCAACCGGAAGCTCCTCCGGGACAACGGGATCGACCCCGCGCCCGCCGAGGAGACGATGGAACGCCTCGAGAGCGAGGGGAAGACGGCGATGCTGGTGGCCCGCGTGCCGGCTGGCGCGGACGAGGGTGAACTCGTGGGCGTGGTCGCCGACGCCGACACCGTCAAGGAGAGCGCGAAAGACGCCGTGAGCCAGCTTCGCAAGCGCGGCGTCGACGTGATGATGATCACCGGCGACAACGAGCGGACGGCCCACGCGGTCGCCGAGCAGGTCGGCATTGACCCCGAGAACGTCCGCGCCCAGGTCCTGCCCGAGGACAAGTCCGACGCCGTGGAAGCCATTCAGGACAGCGGCGAGGGGCCCGACGGCGGTCGGAAAGCGATGATGGTGGGAGACGGCGTCAACGACGCACCCGCACTCGCGGTGGCCTCCGTCGGGACGGCCATCGGGTCGGGCACCGACGTCGCCATCGAGGCCGCGGACGTCACTCTGATGCGTGACGACCCGGTCGACGTCGTGAAGGCGATCCGCATCTCCGAGGCGACGCTCGCGAAGATCAAGCAGAACCTCGTGTGGGCGCTGGGGTACAACACGGCGATGATCCCGCTGGCGAGTCTCGGCCTGCTCCAGCCGGTCCTCGCCGCCGGCGCGATGGCGCTCTCGAGCGTGTCGGTGCTCTCGAACAGCCTGCTCTTCCGGCGGTACACCCCCGATCACGACTACGAGTTGTTCGGTCGCCTCCGCTGAGCTATCTGCGAGTCGTTCTGTCGCCTTCGCTGAGCTTTATTCCATCTGCCAGAGCCGCTCGTCGATCGCCGTCACGGCTCCCACTGCGACGCGAATTACTTACGGGTCGTCCGGAAACGTTCCTACGAGTTGTTCGTCGTTGATCGGGCTGTGATGCTCGAACGCTGTCTTCTATTTCGGTTCACCGCTCTCGTGGGCGGAAATCCCATCGTGAGAAACCGTCGCTTCGGAACTCGGCGGTTCCAGTTCGCACGAACGAGCCGGGCCACCGATAAACAATTCTTATGCACGCCGAGTCGGTTTCCTGAGACAGGATGGTACGTGAGACCTGGGCGAGTCGCGCCGGATTCATCTTGGCCGCGGTCGGAAGCGCGGTGGGACTGGGGAACATCTGGCGGTTCCCCTGGATGACCGCGGAGAACGGCGGGAGCGCCTTTCTGCTGTTGTACCTACTCATCGTCCTCGTCGTCGGCGTCCCGGGATTGCTGGCCGCGTTCGTGATCGGACGCCAGTCGAACCTGAACCCCGTCGGGGCGTTCAAATCGCTCGGCGGCTCCCGCTTCTGGACGGCGTTGGGCGCGCTCTGTGTCGTCACCTCGATCATGCTGATGTCGTTCTACAGCGTCGTCGGTGGGTGGATCCTTCGGTACTTCCTCGAGAGCGCGACGGGCGCGTATTTCGCGGCTCCCGAAGCCCATTTCGCGGCGATCAGCTACGGCGCCGAAGCGTTCGGCTACCAACTCGCCGTCCTCGCGGCAACGTCGCTGATCGTCGCCGCGGGGATCAGACGCGGCATCGAGGCGACGACGAAGGTAATGATACCCGGCGTCGTCGTGTTGCTCGTCGGACTCGCGATCTGGGCGGCCCGACAACCCGGCGCCGTACAGGGATACGAGTTCTACCTCGGATTCGACGGCGCCTACCTCGCGGAGAACTTCCTCTCGGTGCTGGGAGCGGCCGCCGGTCAGGCGCTTTTCACCCTCTCGATCGGCAGCGGGACGATGATAACTTACGCCTCCTACGTCGACGACGACCGATCGCTGCCCCTCGACGCCTCGGTCATCGCGGTGTTTAACCTCGGTATCGGCATCCTGGCCGGATTCGTGGTGTTCCCGCTGCTGTTTTCGTTCGCGCCGGGACCGACCGGGGGCGGCCCGGGCGCCCTGTTCGTCGGGATCGCCGGCGCGTTCGCGAGCCTGCCCGGCGGGCGACTCCTCGGTGCGGTCTTCTTCTTCGTCGTTCTCCTCGCTGCCCTGACGAGCCTGATCAGTATGCTCGAGATTCCGGTTTCGCTGCTGGTCGACGAGTTCGATATCGAGCGGTCGCGGGCGACCCGAGGACTCTTCGCGCTGGTCGCCGTTACCGGCGGCGTGAACGCGTTCAGCCCCGCGGTGTTTACGCTGTTCGCGAACCACCTCGTCGATCTCCTCCTGGTACTCGGCCTGACCGGGTTCATGGTGTACACGGCCTGGGTCCTCGGTCCGGCCGCGATCGAGGAGTACCTCGAAGGGGCGGGGCGGCTCTCGCGCCCGCTTGCGATCCCGTGGCGATACGCGATCGGGACTCTCTTCCCGGCGTTTCTCCTCTTTACGTTCTACGCCGACGTCGCGTCTCTGGTCGGGTTCTCTGCGGGAACGGAACTGTTGTTGGTCGCGGCGCTGCTGACGGTGGTGGCGCTCGTCTTCGTGGCTCGCCGTTCCGTCTCCAAAAACCCACCGCAGCCGCGAGAGAGTGCGGACTGACCGGGGAACACAGTTCGAATCAACCCCTTCCGCTGTCGTTCGGAAGCCGTTTTGCGTCTCCCGTGACTGAGCGACGCTCCGATTCACGATTTTTGGAACGCTTCGTGTTCGCTCGAGGAGAAGGCTCGAGACACCGTTCGAATCGTACAGCCGCTCGTGTTCGTCTATTGGGTCTGTCCCGGAGCGGTGGTCGTTCTAGGAGTTCCGCTCTCCCTCCTCAACTCGGGAAAAACTGGCTCAGGCTATCCCTGATCGAGGGACGTGAACGGCACCGTCGCCAGTTCCTCAGCCGTGTACTCGAGCGCCGTCTCCTGGGAGACGTCGGTGGGTGTCGTGACGTCGATTAGCAGCGGTGCGTTTTCGACGGCACCGGCTTTCGCACCGCCGAACCGGTGACCGCTGGCGGTCTCCTCCACCGGGCGGAAGGCGCTGTACTCCGCCGAACCGACGCCGGCGACGATCTCCAGGTCTGCGGGGTCGGTTCCGCCGAAGGCGTCGCGGTCGATAGTCAGCGTGACCGTGTCGGCCTCGAAGTCGACGGTGGTCTCGGGCGCGATGGTGCTTCCGTCGTCGTCTGTCAGCGTCGACCCGCCGGCATCGACGGCAGCCATGGACCACCCGCCGGCGTGGAGGCGGTAGTGCCAGGGTCGCTCGAAGGAGACGTTCGCGCCGAGATCGTCGAGGCTTTCGGTCGCGCCGCCGCTCGCGCTTGGATCGCGAACCCACAGGGAGAACAAGTGCGGCGAGAAGCGACCGCCCCACACGTCGTAGAGGTTCTCCACCTCGAGCTCGAACTGGACAAGACTCGGCGTTTGTGCTGCGGAGACCGATCGGAGGTCGAACGCGCCCGGCCGATACGCGTCGGCGGTGGGATACGTGTACGTTCCGGGACCGTGATCGTCGCCCTCGGGGTCCTCGAGCGTGGCGATGGTCTCCGGCGGCGTGACCGTTACCGTCTTCGCGGCCATCGTCTCGCCGTCGCTCGTCTCCACTTCGACGTCGTAGGTTCCGGACCGATCGATGCTGTAGGAGAACTCGTACGTCTCGTCGCTCGAGTTCGGCGGGAAGCGGGCGTTCACCGTGCGGACCGTCTCTCCGTCGACGACCAGTTCGACGGTTCGCCCGCCGATGTAGTCGCTCCGGTTCGACCCCGTCGCTTCGACGAACGGCTCTCGCACGAACGCCTCGTCCGCGATGTCGACGCTGAGTTCCTGTGTGGGTCGCTCGTAGACCGGTAACTCAGAGACTTCCTCCCACGAGGCCGGGTACAGTCGGACGGCGGTCCCGCCCGACTCTACCATCGATGCCAGAAGCGTCGTGTCGGCGTCGACTATCGCCCTGTCGATGCGAACCGGCTTGAGGGTGTCGTCGAAGCTCGCCTCGATGCCGTCCGAGTAGATCTCTGCGACGTACTTCCCTTTGGTGTGTCCCCGTCCGCGGCCGTTTCCGTTGTGCTCGTGACGGCCGTTGCCCTTGCTCGGTCCCTTCCCGTTGCCCTTTTTATGGCCCTTGCGCTCGCCCGGCGCTTCGTCGAGGAAGTCGAGCAACACGTCGATAGCGCGGCCGTTCTCGTCGGTCATCGCGCCGACGTACCATTCGTCGTCTTTCTTCCGGGCCGTGACCATGTACTCGCCGATGGCCGACTCGAGGACGCGCGTGTCGTCCCAGCCGGCGGCCGGAACGTCTTCGATGAACTGGAACTCGTCGACGGTGGGTCCCCGAATCGGCGCGGTTTCCGGTTCGGGCATCGGGTCGCCGGCGTCCGTGAGCGCGACGGAATCGAGGTTGAACCCGCCGGTGTCGCCCTCGGTCAGCGCCACGCCGACAGTTTCGGCGTCCTCGTCTACGGTGACGGCCGTCGAGACCGCGTCCCAGACGTCCCAGTAGTCGGTGGGTGGGAACGTGACCGTCGCCGCGGGCGCTCCATCGACCGTGACGGTGGCCGTCCGAGGTTCGTCGGCCGGAACTGCGTTGTCTTCGCCGTCGCTGGCGTACCGCAGGTGGAGGTCGTACTCGCCGGCGTTGACGCCCTCGAGTGTCCACGAGACCGTCGAACCGGCGTCGACGCTGTTGGGGTCGAACTCGACGTACTGCTCGCCCTGTGCGTTGGCCCAGCTGGCGGCCGTCGCGACCCCCTCGAGCGCGGCCCACTCCGCCTGTGCGACGTCGCCGACGCCGAGCGTCGCCGGCTGGTCGGCGAGGTAAGAGCTCGGCAGGTCGGCGGCCATCTGTAGCCCGCTGAAGTACGTCGGGTACATCGCGAGCTGTTTGGCCCGCGTCGTCTCGATGCCGCCCGAGCCCGAGTCCATGTCGAAGATCCCCGGCGTGTACTCGACGGGACCGCCGAGCATCCGGGTGAACGGGAACGTGACGTGATGTGCGGGCGGGACGTGGCCGAAGGAGTCGTACTCCTGACCGTACACGCCCTCGCTGGTCATCAGGTTCGGGTAGGTTCGGCGGCGACCGGTCGGGTGGACCGGCTCGTGGACGTCGAGCATCTGCCGGTTCGCCGCCGCCGTCCGCGCGACGAGGTGGTGGTGGTTGACCAGCACCTGGTTGTGGTGGTTGTGACCCTCCCCGCCCAGGTTCCCGTCATCGTTGACGTAGCCGTTCTTGATCGAGCGGATACCCAGGTCGTCGTACAGGTCGAACGCGTCGTCGATCTGGGACTCGTAGTTCTGGAACCCTCCCGCCGTCTCGTTGTGCATCGTCATCTGGGTCGGCGGATCGAGGCTCGGCCCGTAGTCGGTCACTTCCCGGAGGTCGAAGTCCGGATAGGGTTCGGTGTAGTCGAAGGCGTCACCGCCGCCGTCGGGGTAACTCGACCAGCCCTGGTTCCACCCTTCGACGAGCACGCTCGGGATGTCGTGCTCGCTGGCGAAGTCCATGTACTGTTTGACGCGTCCGGTTTGAGCGCCGTGATTGCCCGACTGCATCCCCGTAAACTCCCAGTCCGCGCGGCCGGTGATCATCAGCCACCAGACGCCGATGAACTTCTGGGGCTCGATCCAGTCGACGCCCTGCGGGAACTCGTCGGGGTCGTAGTCCTCGTTGAGGTTGACGATGAGATTCGACTCGATGAGATCGCCCGGTCGCTCGCCCAGTTGGATCGTCCGCCAGGGTGTTCGGTGCGGCGCCGACGCCGACACCTTCGACCCATCGGGCAGGGGCGCTAGCGAAGACTCGAAGGTCGCCGCTCCGTCTCGAGCGGGTTCGACGGCCATCGCCCCGTAGTCGACGAGATCCGCCTCGTGAACGCTCAGGTAGAGACCGTCGTCGGTTCGCATCGTGATCGGGGTGTGCGCGCCGCCGAAGTCGCTCTGACCGCCGATCTCGCTCAGAGGCGTCTCGTTGTACGTGTACTCGTAGCTGTTGAAGTCGTTTGGGATCCACCAGGACGTATAGTCGTCTCCAAAGGCGAACTCGGTCCGCTCGGATGCGACGACGAAATCCCCGAAGCCTCCCGCTTCCGGAAAGACGTAGCGGAACCCGACGCCGTCATCGAACACGCGCAACTCCAGGGTCAGTGCGCGACCGTCGGCCTCCTCGGCCAGGCCGAGGCGCAGTTCTTCGTAGTGCTCTCGGATCTCGTCGTACTGGTCCCAGACCGGCGACCACGTCTCGTCGACCGTCGATCGCTCGCTGCCGGTGACGGTGATGTCGTCGTCGAAATCGGCCTGTCCCTGGAACTCGAAGCCCAGTCCGGAATCGTCGATGACCGTAGTCCCGTCGTAAGCGACGCTGTAGGTCGGTGCTCCGTCCGCGACGTCGACCGTCGCCTCGACGGTGCCATCGGGCGAGGTAACCGTCTGTCTGGACGCGTCGTCACCGTCCGTTACCTGTGCGGCGACTCTTTCCGGAACGGATACCGAGAAGGCTGCCGCCGCCATCATCGATGTGATTCCGCCGACGAACCCTCGTCGATCCACGGCTATCGGTAAATCGTGTTTGTCTTTCTCAGACATCGTCTCTCCGGATGCTACACGCAATCATAAATTTAACTATTATTGTAGTATATCTAATGCGTGACTGTCGGCTGAACAGATAATTCGTCGCCGTCTCGTCCGTCCCGCCTCGAGCAATACCACGATTTCGGGATCTCCAACGGTCGTAGCAACGCACAACCGTCCGAGCTAGTCCGAGCGCTCGATCGATCGGCCACCTCCGAGTAATCGAAACGGGCGGTGCGATTTTTCGGGTGTGAAACAATTCTCAAGCCGCTCTCTCGGTCCAGTTGACGAGGCGGCTCGGTCCTGCTCGAGACAGTTGTCCGAGATCCGAGCCGAAGACGAGAAACGAATCGATATCGTCACGTGGCACCTATTGCGTGCCGTCAGGGACGACGGATCTGTGGCGGTCTCAGGCGTCGCCTGCCGGACACTGTTCGATGACTTCGTCGTCGGAGTCGTTCGCCGTCTCGTCGGACGAGCCGTCGGAGCCAGCACCCGTCGTCTCATCGGACGAGTCATCGGCGTCGCCCGCTGTCTCGTCAGACGAACCGTCCGCTGTTTCATCAGACGAATCCTCGGGCGTCGTCTCGGCTTCGAACAGTCCCTCTTCAACAAGATCCGTGACTAACCGCGTGTGCCACTGAACGCGCGTCTCGAGGGCAGGACCGCGCGAGAGGGTTTCGATGAGGAACGACTGGGCGTCCAGGTCTCGTGCGGCCTTGTGGACGAGCAATCCGCTCGGTTCGGTTTCCGGCCCGGCGAAGGTATCAGTCGTGAACTCGAGCGCCGGTTCATCGACGAGGTTTTGGCTCACGGTGTCGGCAGCCTGGTCGGCATCGGTCGCGGTCTCGGCACCGTCCGAGTGGAAAATCGCCTGTCCGACGCCGTCGACGGGGCCGCCGGCGTAGATGCCGATCGACTCGTGGAGGTCGATAACGATGTCGGGATCGTGGTTTTCGAGGACGTTCCATATCGCTCGAGCGACGTCGGTCGTCGGCTCTTGGCCTTGGGGGAACTGACGGTTCAGATCGATACCGTCGTCGCCGCTTCGCGTCCCGAGCTCGACGGCCTCGGCGTTCGCTCGGGGGATCGTGACGAGCGTGCCAGCGTCGATATCCCACTCAGCGATAGCGCTCGCTGCTTCGTACCCTCCGACCTCGTTGCCGTGCATTCCGCCGACGACCACTACGGTCGGCCCGTCGGCACTTGCAGTCGTCCGATACACCGTCGTTTCGTGATCGGTGCCTTCGAGAATTTGATACGATTCCCTCGAGCTGTCGCTTTCGGATCCGTCGTTTGCACCAGCGACGCCAATGAGTGCGAAACTGGCTGTGGCTGTCAACAATGATCGTCGAGATGTCTGCAATGATCCCATGTGAGCGATACCTCGGAGACAGAGACTTTTTATTATAGTTCTGCTAGCCCGCTGTATCCATCTGACCGGCGAATGCGATCGCTATCTCCCGGTAATCAGGCATAGACGCTCTAGAACGAGACCGTTGCAGTTTCGGATCACAGTTCCGTTATTTGAAAGTGTCATTACACTATATTTTTGGAGTGAAAGAGCGCAGAAACCACAGCTAACTCGATTATAAATATAACCGGGAGAGGACAAGAAAAGCGGTAGACAGCGGATCCAGAACGCACGGATAATCACCCTCGCAGATTCGGACCGACCGCAGTAGCGATATGAAGACGGCGTTGACTCGAGACGAAGTGGCTCGAAACGGCACCCGTCGTATACCCCATTCCAAGACGGCCGCCGCCGACTGAAATCACTCGCTGGGCTCGCTGTGTCAACGCGTGCCGCGAACCGCCGTACTGTGCTCGGGGGGTGACGGCGTGGTACTGCAGCCGATACCGACGATTCGATGGACATCCGCTCAGACAGCAATTCAACACCCATGAAATTCGAAACGACGACTCGAGAAACGCGATGGACCGTACTCACCGCAGTAATGATCGTATCGATGCTCGCTCTGTCGACAGTCGCCGCGGGTGCAGCAACCGCGGCCGTTCAGGACGGCGACGAAAACGCCACTGCCGACCTCGAGTTGACGGTCGATGCACCGGACTCGGTCGAGACGAGCGAATCGGCGACGATCGACGTCACCGTGGCCGCAGCAGGCGACGAGCAGGTCACGACCGATGTCGTCTTCGAGATCGATGGTGAGGAGATACGAGAGGAAGTGACCGCCAGTGCCGACGAGGATGGGTCTGTCACGATCACCGTCGAAGGGGTTGCCCTCTCTGAGGGTGACAATCAGTGGACGGTCACCGCCGGTGACGAGGAACAGTCGGGAACGCTCGCCGTAACCGATAGCGCGGACGATAGCGAGACCGACGACGAGTCAACTGACGAGAGCGGCGCTTCAGGGAACGAGACCACTGGTGACGATACCGCTGATAACGGCACCGAGACCGGTGACGAGGGTACTACCGACAACGAAAGCAACGCATCGGAGAACGAATCCGCTGCGAACGAGACCGCCGACAACGAGAGTCCCA
This sequence comes from Halostagnicola kamekurae, assembly GCF_900116205.1. Classification (NCBI taxonomy): domain Archaea; kingdom Methanobacteriati; phylum Methanobacteriota; class Halobacteria; order Halobacteriales; family Natrialbaceae; genus Halostagnicola; species Halostagnicola kamekurae. Next base: position 166,010 of record NZ_FOZS01000004.1, read on the forward strand.
GCGGCGACACTGCCGACAACGAAACTGCCGGTGACGACACCGAAGGCGAAAACAACGCCTCGGGCACCGACGGCGACACCGACTCCCAGAACGACGACTCCGCTCCCGGATTCGGCGTCGTTGGGACGCTCGCTGCCGTGCTCGTCGGAGGGTTGCTGTTCGCCCGTCGACGTAGCTGAGCACTCGGCGGCCGATTCCGACCGTAGACAGCCGTTGTCTTCGGAGTGCAGTTAGCTGGATCTCTGCGCACGACCGCCGATGACCGAATCCTCGAGATCTTCCGCGAACGCGGTAATCTGACCCCCGCGCCGGTCGAGGAGTTCGGTGGCCCCTCCAGTAGCCACGCGAGCCGTAGCTGCAAGAAATTCGCTCGCCACGGGCTACTCGAGCAGATTGTTACCGGCCTCTACACGATTACTGATGAAGGGAAGGCGTATCTCGACGATGAGTTCGATGCGAGTGAACTCGACCCGCTCGAGGATTCCAAATAAGCTCTTTGTTTGAGGAACGTACTCAGGAGGCAATTACCCTGTTAGTGAACACAGACTCTATATCTCGTACTGTTTTTTGATGATTTGATTGGCACTCCATTTGAAAAATCAAATGTACCGACACTACTCGCCCTCTACAAGTTACGTAAGGGTCTGAATGAGAGATTCGGCCCATTCTTCAGGACCACCCACGAAAAAGAGTAGTAGTACTAAGAGGATTATAAGCACGAATGCGATTATTCCAATGATCCTGAAAGCCATGTGAGATCGTACATACTAATCCGGTATAAAGCCTGCACCCGGCAACCACCATTTCATGTGCTTCAACTCGAGATATGCGTGCGGAAGCAGGGTGAGGGCGTTGTAATTTTTTGGCGCTGTCCCCTTGGGGACACATTACAGTCCTAGGCTCAATTTTTGCAGCACTGTTGAGAATCGCGAGAGATCACGGAAGGACGTGACTTCGTTCACCAAGTGTATCACTCTGGTAGTCACTATCTCGAGTCGTAACCCACACTTCAAGATACCACCTCGCAGAAATCAGGACTCAATGAGTTGCACACCGTGGTTCGAGAGCCGAGGCGTTTGACGACGACATTACCCGAGAATATCGCAATCGGAGTCAGATTCGTCCGTACTCTTCGCGTTAGTATGCCAGGGTTCGTATTCCCCATCGGTTGTGATGGTCGGGCCAAACGCGAAACACCCCCAATTCTCGTCGGTGTACCGATCCGTGTGTGTCTCTCCGTTATCGACGGTCACCTCGGCCTCGAGAGCGCCGCTGGCGTCGCCCCAGGTGCCATCGACGTTTTCCTCCGTCCAGGTGCGCCCTTCCGCTCGGGGGAGTTCGTGACTCGAGTTGTGGACCTGCGTTTCGTTGCGGATCAGCGTCGCCTCCAGGTGGTGTGGTTCGTCGTGGAAATTACGAACAACGATTCCGGAAAACGGAGCGCGTGGTTCGGGTTCCTTTCTCCCGAGACAGCCGGCCGGAACCCCTGCCACGGCACAGATCGTCCCGATGGCCTGACGCCGAGATAGTTCAATCATATTGGATTCTTGTCAATTGTCTAATTAGTACTTACGAAAATGTCGGTAGTGGTCCCTACCTCAGATCGAATGCTGAGCGTCGCCGCTGCAGTTACCGACCGACGAAGTATTTGGGAATCGGGCGGTTTATCGGAGACTACTCATCCGCCGTCTTCCAGAAGCAACGCTGTCGCTCTTCGATCTCCGACAGGACCCTCGAGAGAACGTCCCGCCAGTCTGCTGGGTGCGAGGTGTCGTCACCGGGTGTCGGTGCGTCGGGCCCCGGATGGACGTGGTCACGAGTATTGTGATCGGACGGGTGTCTGTCCCATCGGTGATCGAACTCGCCCGCTTCGTGTTCCTCGTGATAGTGTAGCGAGAAATCTCTGTTCTCGAACCAGACGACGTCGAGACGAGCAGTACGAACTCGCTCAGGGTAGAATCGCTGGTCGTACACGCAAACTAACCGCTCTGGAGCGAACGTCGGCCGATCCTCGATTCGTTCGAAACGGTCCGCAGCGGCGAGTCGCTCTCGAATAACGCCGAGCCGGTCGAAGTCGACTGGAGCGCCGCCAAATGAGTCGGACGCGTTCTCGTCGACGCCGGTCATACCGCCGAGTGTAGATCAGCGACGTTACCGGACTCGGTCGTGAGCGCTCGCTCGAGAAGCGCCACGCGACGACGAGCCGTTTGCCACGCGGTGAGACGCTCCCAGACGGCCTCGATAGATTGGTCGGTTCCCTCGGCGTAGCGTGCAATCGAGATGTCGGCTGGTACTGCAGTATCGAACTCCTCCGCCAATGTCTCCGCACGCTCCGATTCCGTCCGTAGCAGGTCCAGAAGTTCCTCGGTGGCGTACTCGTTCCGAAGCGTCTGGACGCGCCGCCAGTTCAGGTACTCCTGGTTCCGTTCGTAGGTAGCCGGCGATTCCGTGACTTGTCTCACGATCCCCATCCGTTCGAACCAGTTTAAGTACTCGCGCGCGGCGTCGACACCGTGACCCGCGAGATCGGCCACGTCGTTCGCAGTCGCCGGACTGTCGAGTGCGAGGACCGCATCGAAAAAGTCGTCCCGCGCTCGATCGCCGCGGACGAGGTCTTCTGGAGCGGGTACCGAGTCGAAGTCGGGCGCTTCGAAGTGCTCGTCGTCGGCCTGTAACTCGTCGCGCGGTTCTTTCATACGAACCCCATCGGGGTGAGACGGAATAAATCTTTTTGGCACGGAATAACCCGCTCGAGTCGGTGACGTTCGAAGACAAAGAGGGGTTCTATGGGAGACAGCCCAGTTCGGGACTTCGCCAGCGCCTTCGGTTCTCGAGCGATTGATTCGGCCGGTCGCGAGTACGCTGGTGTCGATTCGACTCCACTGCCCCACTACCCTTTTTCGATCAGCTTTCGTGTGTGAGTCCTCGCCGGTGATTACTGCGATCCGCGATCGGATCGGGGCGGTAAACGCCTCGAGAACCGTCTGAGATAGCGGTCAGTCGTCCGCGCTCTCAGGACTCTCCCGGATGTCGGTCACGACCTCGGATCGGGATCTGTCGATGGCAACGTCCTCGTCCGTGATCTCCTGGACGCGCTCGGCGAACTCCTCGGACTGAAGCACTTCGTACTCCTGTTGGAGCCCCCGATACACCGTATAACACATCACGACGAGGACGAGCGCGAACGGGAACCCGGTCGCGATCGCCGCCGTCTGGAGGGCGTTGAGACCGCCGCCGTAGAGCAACAGGGCGGCGACGACGCCTTCGGTGATCGCCCAGAAGATGCGCTGGATCTTCGGCGCGTCGCGTTTCCCGCCGGAGGTCAAGTGGTCGATGACCAGCGAGCCGGAGTCCGAGGACGTGACGAAGAACGTGGCCACGAGCAGGATGGCCACCAATCCAGAGACCGCGCCGAACGGAAACTGCTCGAGCAGGGCGAACATTGCCGTCGTCTGGCCGGCTTGCTCGTAGGCTGTGAGCACCGCGCCGCCGCCCTCGAGCGAGTTGAACAGCGCGCTCCCGCCGAAGGCGGCGAGCCAGACCGTCGAGAACAGCGACGGGAGGACGAGGACGCCGACGACGAACTCCCGGATGGTCCGTCCCTTCGAGATGCGCGCGATGAACGTGCCGACGAACGGCGACCAAGCGATCCACCACGCCCAGTAGAACACCGTCCAGCCGTCGACCGTTGACGATCCGTCGCTGAGCGCGCCGGTGAAAAATGCCAGCGACGGGAGGTTACTGAAGTACGATCCGAGTCCCTGCACCCACGCCCCGAAGATAAAGACGGTCGGCCCGACGAGGACGACGAATCCGAACAGCGCGAACATCAGGTAGACGTTCAGCGTGCTCAGGCGCTTGACGCCGCCTTCCAGACCGGCCGCGACGGAGGTCGTCGCGATGGCGGTGATGACGGCGATGAGCAGTATCTGTGGAACGGTTCCAGTCGGGACGCTTGCGACGCCTAAGATATCACCCAGGACGTACGAGAGGCCGGTGTTGATCTGTTTGACGCCGAGGCCGAGCGACGTCGCGAGGCCGAACAGCGTCGCGAACACGGTTACAAGGTCGATGAGGTGGCCCGGCCAGCCGTAGATCCGGTCGCCGAGCAGCGGCCAGAATATCGACCGGAACGTCAGGGGGAGCCCGCGGTTGAACGAGAAGAACGCCAGACCGAGCCCGACCAGACCGTAGATCCCCCACGGGTGAATCCCCCAGTGGAAGAACGTCTGTGTCAGGGCGGCAACGCCCGCCATCCCGGTCCCCGCTTCGGCGTCGAAGAACCCGGGGACGTCGGAGTAGTAGACTAGCGGCTCGGAGACGCTGTAGAACATCAGCCCGATACCCATCCCCGCGCTGAACAGCATCGCCATCCACGCGAAGTCGCCGAACTCCTTCTCGGCTTCCACGCCGCCGATCCGGATCTTCCCGTACTTGCTGAACGCGAAAAACAGGAGGACGGCGATGAAGAAGTTCACCGAGAGCAGGTAGAACCAGCCGAAGTTCCCCTCGAAGAAGCTCCGAACGCCCGCGTACACTGTGGCAGCCTGTTCGCCGAGGAGGACGGTGGCGGCGACGAATGTGGCGACCAGGAAGAGCGAAATCGGAAAGACGACTGGGTGGACGTCGAATCCCCACTTCTGGACGTTGCCGTCGCCGGGATCGTGTTCGGAATCCGGATGGAACAGATCCATCTGGAGCCCCTCCGTGAGCCCGCCGGAGTCGTCACTGTCGCCCATTCGTCACCACCTCTGGTGCCGGCTCGGGCCGTCGTTCAGTCTGACTCGAGTCGGTTCGCTCCGCTCGTAAGGCATGATCGATCTGATACTGAGTGACATTCGTGCTTGGATCTGTGTTCGATCAGTCGAGTACGCGATACGCCTGCCACGTCGCTGCTATCGTATTGTCCGTCACAGTACCGTCTGTTCAAGTTCGTTCGTTCGACGCTTGATTCTGTCACCCGCCCGCGCTCGGGCGGGATAAGCGATACAGGCGTGTTCTCGGGAGCGAGTTCGCGTCTACTCTTGTCACCTTCTCCTGCCTCGCACACTTGAATGTGTTGCATGATGACTGTCAGTATTGTTCGATGAGTACACCGTGTCTTCGAACCGCTTTTCCGTCTCTAGGTGTGACGGTTGGAGCATCGTGACGAACCTCTACGAGCAAACCCAATCCGAGATCGAACCGCTCGACCTCCGATTCTCCGAGCGCGAACTCGAGGCGCGCGTCGACCACCTCACCGATTTCGTCGTCGACGAAGTCAACGCAGCCGATGTCGACGGCGCACTCATCGCGCTTTCGGGCGGCATCGACAGCACGACGACCGCCAACCTCGCGGTCGAAGCCCTCGGTGCCGACGCGGTCCACGGGCTCCTCCTCCCGAAGGAGGTCAACGAGGACGCGAACATGAGCGACGCCGAACGGGTCGCCCGCGAACTCGACATCAGCTACGACGTCCTCGAAGTCGATGGCATCGTCGACGAGATCCTCGACACGTACGACGCCGATCCCGAAGACGACTCCGAGGGCAGCTGGGAAGGACGATACATCGGGAACACGAGCGCTCGAGTCCGAATGCTGTTGAACTACCTCGTTGCGGGCTACGAGAACAAACTCGTTCTCGGAACGGGCAACCGCGCCGAACTCGCCACCGGATACGTGACGAAGTACGGCGACGGCGGCGTCGATTGTAACCCGCTCGGGAACCTCTACAAACAGCAGGTTCGACAGCTCGCCGCCCACCTCGGCGTCGACGAATCGCTCGTCCAGAAGACGCCGACCGGCGGCATGGTCGACTACGATACCGACGAGGAGGAATTCGGCGTCGACTACGACACGTTAGACGCCGTTCTCGCGCTCCACGTCGACGGCGGCGTCCCCGCCGCGGCGACGGCTCGCCTCACGGACACCTCTATCGACGAAGTCGAGCACATCGTCGAGATGCACGAGCAGAGCGACCATAAGCGGACGCCACCATCGACGCCGGAACCGCTGTAACTAGATCTGGGATTCTGACCCCAATCGGTCATACCCTGCTTGTCTCGAGACGGCCACACCCGCTCTCGGACCCGCAACTCGAGTGTAACCGAACACGGTTCGAATCGAGAGTTGAATGTGGAAAGTTAACATGTAGTATGCCATATCATGGCTCTCAGTGTGTCGGTGACAGAGCTTCGAAGCCGCGTGACTACCGCTCTGAACTGGCGGATAGAAATATACTATAACTGATCACTATCCGATCACCTAGATATGATAGTGCATAATTCAGTTCGATAATGTCTCGTCCGTCTCGAGCTGTGAGACCACGACAGCGGACTCCGGCACATCTCGGGTAGGGAGTCGATCAAAAACAGCGCTTTCCATGATACGTTTGTCCACGGGGTGGGCGAGACACAGTCAGAGAAAGCCGTTTTGGCGTTGATACAGACGATTATAGGAATTTTTATCGCTCTCCCGATATCGTGTACTGCTAGAACGGCGGCCGATACGCGCGGGAGAACCGGTTTTTTCGAGTGCAACACCAGCTGGTTCAGCGGCCGCACCCGAGACGGGACAAACTTCGAGCCCGCACTCGTCGACTGCTTCTTGTCTGTTCGACCTCTTAATTCTCGGAATATATAACTATATTTGGAATAGAGAAGTAGTACAGATAACATGGGTTCTTTGTACTTCAACGAACGATCGAGGCCCGGTTACCAACCGTGGTCCAGTCGATGACACTAGCCTGTAATCGCTCGGACCGCACTCCCCATCTACGTTTTAGCTATCCACGCTGTGATCGATGTGTGCGCTTTTGGAGCAACTCATCCGGAACTCACGCTACAGCCTTGCCCATTTTAACAACCATGGGGAAGGAAACACTTAAGTCGTGTCGTACTCATTTAATGTTCGTTGGCAAGCGCCAACAGTAGCAATCTGGTCATCCTCCCAAACCTGACCGGTAGCTACCGAACATGACACGAACCGGCGCGTGTCGATCGCGCCGGAATTTGCGTTCTGCGCGACTGTTCTGCGGCTTCGAATACCAGTGTCGTCACAGTAGTCGAGTCGCTCTCATCGAACGATCAACCGCCGCTCGAACGCATCCGGGTGGATGGCGGAGACTCACGACGGCGTTCGACGACGAACTCGGACTGTGCGAAGAGGATTCGTAGTCGGAACGGAGAGTGGCGACAGATTCGACCTATCAAAGATTTCCATAGTAACCCGCTTTGGTAGTATCGCCGATGACCAAAGCTACAGAACCACAGTGGCCGACAGAATATCGACCGGCACGGTAGCTCACGACGGATTACGTCTGGAAACATGGGTAGCGATTGATCAGTCCGAACTGATAACTCGAGCGACTCGAACAGACAGTAATTAAAACACGACCGATGGGTACTACCCGACAGATCGCATTGTGGCTGTGCAGTATCCGCGTTTCTAGCGCCGGAAAACGTTGGGAGATACTACTAATCGTGCCCTCCACGATCGGTTTGGAATTTCCGAATAGTAGCCTTTGAAAACAAGACTGTTTAGTTAATACTGGCTCGACTCGTTCGAACTAAATCAACTATTTACGCTCATATGAACGTAATTACACTGTAGTGGGATTCGTTTTTAGCGAATGTCAGAAGGTGGCCTGGACACGAAGTCTGGTTTCGATACCGATCCTGCCTAAAAAGCGATGGTGACTACACACTCGAGCGATCGTCTACAGCGAGGAGAACGGATTCGATCACAACGCCGGACGACGGAATCGAGGAGGCAACCGTCGAAGACGACAAGCAAGACGTACCCTCGCTGACGGCCAACGAAATCATCGATCTGACCGACCTGGCGAAGTACATCGAAAAGTACTACCACGAACCGAAGGGCATCGAGTGGGCGGTCGCAGAACATAACGGCGATAACCAAATATTCATCTTACAAAGTCGGCCGAAGAGGGCGTGGAAACAGGAAGACGGACATCAGAGCGCCGACAGCGAACGCGACACGAACGATGCGGCGAATCAGGTCCTCGATAATCTGTAATCGGTTCCGTTTGGTCCCTCTCTCGTCGGAGACCGTCGATATGGACGATCACCAGCGGTGATCGAAGGGGAATCCGAGCTCGTCCACCCCAGCGGCCCGAGAGACCCTATCAAATTGTAGTTCGTGAACCGAGGTGAATCATTGGTACCAATGATGGAACTCGTAGACAGCATATAGCCAAACTCATAATATTAATACACAATATCTATTCTATATGTGTTTGATATCCTATATTATATATCTACTGGAAAAAGCGGATAGAAAAATCGGTCAACAATCGAGTGGCGACAAGACGTTCGAATCCTCTATGACCGATTGGACGGTGATTCAAACCGACTGTCCGCGATGTTCGGTGTCCGTGCTGTCAGTCCCTCGAGTAACGCCTTCCGAAAGCGAGGGAGATGTCGCCGTGTCGCTTTTCTCGCCGATAGGACACGTGATTTCGAGCAGTACCGCTCGAGTGACCTCCTCGATTCTATCACATTTCCTTTGCAGCCGAAAAGAGCTATTAGAGGTATATTTTAAGTGATATACTTATAAATTAGTAATTTATATTATGTTGTATTTCAGTAGCGTTCGTCGAAACGGAGGCCAACTCCTCCGCATGGAACCAGTCGCCTTGCACACTGCTCCGGTATCCCCAATACGACGAGGGTGACCCGTTCGTTCGGAGATGGGGATCCGCGTGAACCCACGAGGCCGAAGGCCTCACCACGAATTACGCCGAATCGACTCGAATGCGAATCTCGATTTCGTCGGGGTCGTGAACCACGAGATCGCCATCCGTCTCGGTCACCGGTATTCCACGTTCTTCTAATCGCGATCGAACGGCGGTGAGCGCCTCCCGCTCCGGAATTATCACCTCGAACCACGACAGCCCGCGGCCATCGACGGGCGCCGTTCGTTGTTGCCAGGTGTTCGCGCCGATGTGGTGGTGATATCCCCCTGCAGACACGAAGGCAGCGGCGGGGACGGTCGTTTGTACGTCGAATTCCAGCGTCTCCACGTAGAAGTCTCTAAAGGCGTCGAGCGACGTGACCTCGAGATGGATGTGACCGATATCCGTCCCAGGAGGTGTCCGGGCGGCACCTGTGCCAGCGGCTTCGATAGTATCGAGAGCGAGCGGTTCGGTGCCGATCCGAACGCTGTCGTCGTCGCTGCGAGGCCACTCCTCGCGCGGGAGGTCGCGATAGATCTCGATCCCGTTCCCCTCCGGGTCGGTCAGGTACAGCGCTTCGCTGACCCAGTGATCGGATGCGCCGGTGAGCCGGGAGTTCTCCCGGATCCGGGCCAGCGCGTCGCCGAGTGCCGCCCGCGAGGGAACTCTGAAGGCCGTGTGGTAGAGTCCGGCGCCCGATCGCCGGCGCTCGGCCGCGTCTGGGTCCGCTTCCAAGACGAGCAGCGGTGTGTCCGCGACGCCGAGAACCGAACGTGTCTCAGATTCGTCGAGCACGCCGAGGCCGACTACGGTTCGATAGAACTCGGTCACCTCGTCGCGGTCGTTGACGCGCAACGCCGTTCGTCCGATACGCGTCTCCTGGGGGAGTGTCTCCGAATTCGGTGAGTCCTTCATAGTACTATCGTAGGGTTCGACGAGGAAGGCGAGGACGTCAGTTGTCGTCTCCCGTGTCGAGTGGCTCCCTCCGATCGGCCGACGGTCGCTTGCACAAGCCGGGCGGTCGGATTGGCTCGAGAGGACGATACAGTGTTGGTGAGTTCTGTACGGTTCTCACCGGCATCTCGCACCGTTTCGGCGTCGGTCCCGACGACGCCAACTCCGCGGACGACGAGCGAACCAGTCACGGACGGCCCTGCATCGCCAGTGACACCGGGGACGATCTCCGTCGGGATTTGCAGTTCCATTACGGTACCCCGTTCGTTCCAGACCTGTATATAGCTCAGGCAACAACGGTGTAACCAGGCGCTGGCGACGCCACTGCCATCAGCCCGTCACTGTCGAAGATACCGATGTAGACGGCGGTACGTAGATATTCGAGGACGCTCACCATCGAGTCGACGATCGCCGAGACGAGAACGGGGATAGTGACGTCGTCGACGACCCCTTCCTCGAGCGGAAAACCAGCGTCTCGTTATTGTCGTGCTCTAAGAAACGGCGTCGGAAAAGAGTCAGCCCCGCCGTAGGGTTACCCGCTATGGACAATCTTAATAGGAAAACTCCCCGCTGTATAGATATGACGTGGTCCAATCAGGAGTGGTGGCCAGATCTGTTACGACTGGACGTCCTCGACGACAACACTGCGGAGACGAATCCGTACGGTGAGGACTTCGACTACGACGAGGAGTTCGAGCAACTCGACCTCGACGAAGTAAAGTCGGACATCGAGGACGTGATGACGGACTCTCAGGACTGGTGGCCGGCCGACTACGGCCACTACGGGCCGTTTTTCATCCGGATGGCCTGGCACAGCGCCGGGACGTACCGGACCGCCGACGGTCGCGCCGGGGCCTCGGGCGGCCTCCAGCGCCTCCCGCCGGAGAGCAGTTGGCCGGACAACGTGAACCTCGACAAGGCGCGCCGGCTGCTCCAGCCGGTCAAAAAGAAGTACGGCAAGAAGCTCTCGTGGGGCGACCTGATCGTGCTCGCGGGGAACGTCGCACTCGAGTCGATGGGCTTCGAGACGTACGGCTTCGCCGGCGGGCGCGAGGACGCGTTCAAGTCAAACGAGGCCGTCGAGTGGGGGCCCGAGACCGAGTGGGAGACGACCTCTCCCGAGCGCTTCGAGGGTGACGCGGAGGTCGGTGCGCTCAAGAACCCGCTGGCGAACACCGTGATGGGGCTCATCTACGTCAACCCTGAGGGTCCCTACGGCGAACCGGACGTCGAGGGATCCGCGAAGAACATCCGCGAGGAGTTCAGCCGAATGGCGATGGACGACGACGAGACCGTCGCGCTCATCGCCGGCGGTCACACGTTCGGAAAGGTCCACGGCGCGGACGAGCCCGAAGAGCACCTCGGACCGGAACCCGAGGCCGCACCGATCGAAGAACAGGGCCTCGGCTGGGATCACGACTTCGAGGAGAAACCGGGGATGATCACCAGCGGCATCGAAGGCCCCTGGAACGACACGCCGACCCAGTGGGACATGGGGTACATCGACAACCTGTTAGAGCACGACTGGACGTCCGTCAAGGGACCCGGCGGTGCCTGGCAGTGGCGGCCGGTCGGCGACGACGTCGACTACGCGCCCGGTGCGCAAGACTCCTCGGAGACCGAAGAGCCGATGATGCTGACGACGGACGTCGCCCTGAAGCACGACGACGACTATCGAGAGATCCTAGAGCGGTTCCAGGAGAACCCCGACGAGTTCCAGGAAGCGTTTTCGCGGGCGTGGTACAAGCTCCTCCACCGCGACATGGGCCCACCCGAGCGGTACCTCGGCCCGGAAGTCCCCAACGAGACGTTCACCTGGCAAGACCCCGTTCCGGACGCCGAGTACGAGCTCGTCGGCGACGAAGAGATCGCGGAACTCAAAGAGGAACTCCTCTCCTCGGAGCTCACGCGCTCCCAGCTGGTCAAAACCGCGTGGGCGGCGGCGTCGACGTACCGCGACAGCGACAAGCGCGGCGGCGCGAACGGTGCGCGCATCCGGCTCGAACCACAGCGAAGCTGGGACGTAAACGAGCCCGACGAACTCGAGACGGTGCTCGAGACCCTCCAGGCAATCAAGGAGGACTTCAACGGCTCTCGAGCCGACGACGTGCGGATCTCGCTTGCGGACCTCATCGTGCTCGGCGGGAATGCGGCCGTCGAGGAGGCCGCGGCCGCCGCCGGCTACGACGTGACAGTGCCGTTCGAACCCGGCCGGACGGACGCGACCCAGGAGCAGACCGACGTCGAGTCGTTCGAGGTGCTCGAACCGAAGGTCGACGCGTTCCGGAACTACCTCGGCGGCGAGTCCGACGACCTCTACGACTATCCCGAAGAGCGGATGATCGACAAGGCGGAGTTACTCAACCTGTCCGTTCCGGAACTGACGGTGCTCGTCGGCGGGATGCGCACGCTCGGTGCGACCTACCGGGACACCTCTCGCGGCGTCTTCACGGACGAGCCGGGCACGCTAACGAACGACTTCTTCGTGAACCTCCTCGATATGGGCTACGAGTGGGAGCCCGTCGACGAGGATCGTGAAATATTCGAAGTCTGCGACCGCGAGACGGGCGACCTCGAGTGGGAAGCCACGCGCCTCGACCTGATCTTCGGCTCGAACGCCCGTCTTCGAGCCACCGCAGACGCTTATTTCGCCGACGACGCCGAGGAGCAGTTCGTCGAGGACTTCGTCGACGCGTGGCACAAAGTGATGTCCCTCGATCGATTCGACCTCGAGTAACGAGCCGACAACTATACCCGCCTTCTGATGTCGCAGTTTCTGTTCGATGACTTCGATGGGTCGTCTTCTCGACGGCGCTGGAACGAGACGGAAACGCTCGGAAGCGACACTCTGAACTAGTTAGTTAGCAACGTCGGTCTCTTCGAGCCGGGTCCAGTTATCCAGGCCGACTCGGAGGGTGGCTTTGAGCGCGCCGAGGACGACGGGGCCGAAGAAAAGCCCCATGACCCCGAACGCGTAGGCCCCACCCAGGATACCGAGGAGGATGACGGCGGGATTGAGGTTCGCGTACCTCTCGACGGCAAACGGGCGGAGATAGTCGTCGGTAACCCCGACGACGATAACGCTGTAGACGAACAGCCCGACGGCGAGCAGCGGTTCGTTGGTGAGGAACAGATACACTACCGCCCCGCCCCAGATCGGAATCGCGCCGACGAGCGGAACCATAGCGAAAACGATCATAACCGCGGTCCAGAACGCCGCATTCGGGACGCCGGTTGCAGCGAGCCCGATTCCGGCGACGGTCCCCTGGACGACGGCGACGAAGACGTGCCCGAAGAGAACGCCCCACATCACGTCGTCGATTTCGCTACGAAGGTCGCGCTGGATGTCCATCGGAAGCGGAACCGTTCGGTGAAACCACTCGAGCAGTTCGGTGCCGTCTTTGAGGAGATAGTAGACGAGAAAGACCGCCAGTGCGATCCCGATGAGGTGAAATGTGATCGCACCCACCGTTTCGGTCGACCGTTCTATCACCGTCGTTCCGATTCTCTGTCCGAGGCCGACGAGTTCGGAAGCGATATCGATTTCCTGACCGGTAACGTTCTCGAGTCGGGATTCGATCAGTTCGATCTCCAGCGCGTCAGCGTCGAGATCCTCACGGATTCGCTCGACGTTATCGGCAACAGTCATGAGAACGACGACGAACGGCGTGAGGAATCCCGCAACTGCCAGGACGACGAGGGAGATCGCGGCTACCATCGGCGAAACGTACGCTTCGAGGCGGATCTGTACCGGATAGAGGACGAACGCGAGGAGGACGGCACCGAGAACGTATTGGAGAAACGGCTGAATCAGTAATCCCGACAGCACGAGGAGGGACGTGATGAGAGCGAGGAGAAAACCCTTGCTGATGTTCATGCGTGACAATCAGGTAACCACTAATAAAAAGATTGACTCCGGTGATGGGCGGTGTTCAGATGCGGATGGATAGTGAGGCAGTACGTATTCGACGTATTCTGTGCCAGAAAACACACGCCTCAATAGCAGTATTAGTCGTAGTATCGAACAGATCAACTGAGAATAAATTTCGTGAGAAGCGACCCCGTGATCGCTGATGAAGCTCGCTAACCAGTTGCATCTTCCTGTATTACCATCTTTATATACTATTTCTATTATTGGTATGTTTGATGTAGAACGAGTACGATCCGCCATTCACGACCGGGTTGACAATCCGACCCACAGCCCGACGCCGGTCTAAGTCCGAATCACATTGGAGTTGCTGAAACTGCGATTCGACTCGATGACGAGCTATACTGGCAACACGCTACTGCCGATTCCGAAACAAACGAATCACTTCATCCGATGTTCGAACTACTCGAACATACGTTATTTCGCTCGTTTTTCGCGGAGTTCCGCGAAAAACACGACATCGACGATGCTGCGTTTCTCGTTGATACCACGGTACCGCCGAAAGACCTGTCAACGGCACGGGCCCCGATCCCAGTATGAACGCCGCGGGCCCCGGAATACTGTCAAACATATATTTATTAGAACATAACGACAAACTTCTTTGTTTTCAAATGCTTCAGCAATGCCAACGCAGAAACTGCGATTGGCTCACCTCGTTCGTCTTCGCGCGGAATCAGCTTGTCCGAACACGACCGGCGTCACAGCAGACACCGTGACAAGTTGCTTCTCGTCGGTGTGTCGTTCGGGTGCCACGGCATCGAGTCTGTACGTCGCTTTCGTATTGATTGCACGAGAGACCGATCTCCCGAAGTGAGTATTGTATACCGGTTATCGACGTGAAGATGGCTGAATCTGACCTTCGAACGGAAGCGACGTCCGAACATCACGAACGACTTCGCCGCGAGCCGATCGTCGTGATCTCCGCGCAACTATTCGGTAGATGGTAGTTGGACTGTCAGCCCGAACGTTTCGATCGTTTCGAGCGTGCCTGACTGGTGCGAATCGAGTTCGATACCGACACAGATAGCCTCGCGGGGCCCGAGCCGTATCGGTTCAGCATCCAGGAGATCCCATCCGCTCTCGTTCCGCAAGGGAATCGTGTACGGAAACCGAATCGCATCGGTCTGTCCCATTCTCGCGCCCTCGGTCCCCGCCGAGTCAGTATAGAGGTTCAGCAGTATCTCGACCGTCGCTCCGTCTGTCGTGGGATCCCCGACCCCGCCGAGATTTGCGATGACGAACGCTGCCCGTTCGGTACGGAGTCGGCCGCGACTATCCAGCCCGCCGATGCGGGTCACCGAATCGTCGTTGAGAGAATCGACACTGATAGTCTCGAGCAGGCCGTTGTCGTCTCCTTCGACTACGTTCGACTCGACGACGCCGATATCGTTGTTCTCGAGATCGCCGAGCCGATGAGCGGGGTTATCGGGATCGACGATGGTGCGGACGCTGACCTGGTCGGACATCTGCCGACCGACAGTGGATGTTCGAACCCAGTTGCCGGTCTCTTGTTCGTTCACACTCGTGAACGCGCCGCTAGCTAGCAAACCACTGCTGCCGAAGAGAAGTGTCGACAGGCCAAGGAAAAAATTGCGGCGCTTCATGGGGCTTTTCGGGTCGTTTAGTCCTCTGAGTTCGCGTGGACCGTGATACTGTAAACCTCGTCGTCGTCAGGCTCCTCGTACCCACCGTCACCAGTGTCGACTTTCAGACCGACATCGAGATCTGACTCACCGACTTCGACGGTGGCCGCGTTCTCCTGGTCCAATGGGGCGTCATCGTCTGTTCCCTGGTAAAAAGTAACACCAGCGATGTCATGTGAAAAGTGCACTGACACGTCCTCAGTTCCGTTATTTCCGATCGTGAAGAGAGCATCGAACGTCGTGGTCGCGTTCTCGTTGAGTCCAGCGCTTTCGGTATCGTCGCCGGCTCCGATCGAAATCTGCACGACCTGGGCTTCGTCTTCCTCACCGCTCATCTCTACGTACTGGCTATCCTCGGGAACAGTGAACTCGAGGAGCGCCTGACTATCGTCGGCGACTTCGACGTCGAAATCACGTTCTGCTTGGACCGTGTCAAACGCACCCGAGGCACCGATCAGTCCGACTCCACCTGCGAGCGTTCCAAGTCCAAATAGCGTTTTACGGCGGGTAACTCTCATATGACGAATGAGAGATGTCCGTGCGAGCACTTTAATCACTTTCATTGTAAATGTTCGCGGGCGCTGCCTGAAGCGCCGCAGGTGCAGGCTGAACGGCTATCTGGCTGGGCCTGTACCGTATCGAAGACCAATCAAACACGGCATTTGCGCTTGACACTGGTACAACTGTAATCAGTATGACTGCAGCAACACCATTCCTCGAACGAACTGCGCCAAACCTGTTATTTGGAGCGGGGTTTTGACTGTCGTCTGTCTTACTCCCCGTCGTCGAGCTCGAGCGACCGATCCGAGTGACCGAACTGTACTTGCTTCGAAGTTCGATGCTGAATCAGCGACGAGCAGATGAATACGAGAAGTATACCACCGATCAGAGCGGGGTATGAAACCTGCTCTGGAAGGACGCCAACCGACTTTAGCAGTACCAGCCCGCTGCTAATTACCGATATACCGAGATAATAGATGCTCCACGAGATATCGGAGTCAGCTATCAATTCGATGTGGAGATCGAGGTTTCGCGCTTTCTCCGTGGCGTCGATGGATTTGTCGTCGATCTCGAGCAATCCCGCTCGCTCGAGTTTTGGAAGGTGATGTTGACTGAGCGATGTGTAAACGCGTTTCCGTTCCGTCTGTGTGACCGCCGAGAGCGGCTTGTCGTATTCCCAGGCGGCAACCTGCGAAGCGAGATCCGAAATGGAAACCTTCCCCTCCGATTGTAAACAGATTTGGAGGGCATACCGTCCTCGGTGGCTTCCGAGAGCGTCGAACAGAACGTTCTGTCGTTCGTAACTCGGCGTTTCTTCTTTGTCGTGTTTCTGCTGACTCATGCTAGTGATCACCGCCGATTTCGTCGTCCGAAACCGTTTCGTGGTTTCTGGCGTTCGCCCGCCGATCACGATTTATCTGATCCACTCGAAGTACCGGTGGCGCGTGTTCCCCAAGCACCCGTTGACATTCGACTCGCGTGTAGTGATCCTCGGACGAACGCTCGAGAAACGTCCGAAGGAGTCCGCTCGTCCAGGTCTCCCCGTCCAACCCGACCTCGCTCGGAGCTGTCTCGAGAACTCCATCGAGCCATTCATATCGGCGAATTGAGGGCTGATCGAGGGTAGACTCGACCGGCGGAGTTGACTCGTCCCGTACTGGTGGTGGCGCTGTGACGGTCGGAGTCGGCTCCTCGCGTTCCCATCTGGGACTCGGAACCGTCCGTTTCGATCGACTACGCACGGTCCACGGGAGTCGCCGTTTGAACTGCTGTCGTATCGAGAGCCCACGGGACCGGGAACGGAGACGGAGCCGTCCCGTTCCGATCGCTAGCATTCCGGTGATCGACACGACGAGAGCGACCGGGAGATTTATCGCCACCAGTGCAACGACCGGGTGGACACCGTGGAGTGTCGCGATCAGGGACGGTGGGAGCAAGACGACGTACCGACTTTCTTTGACGTACCGATAGTGCGTTCCAGTTTCCGCAGGAGCGTCCATCGTAACCGAAACGTTCGCCGTCGACTGTCTCGAGACGTACTGCTCCGGCTGAGAGATATGAACGCCGTCCCCTGCCGGTTCTAAGATTGCGAACACTGGGATCTGTCCGCCGTTTTCGATCGAGTATGTCACGTCGTCGGACGTTCCTGCTTCGATTATCTGTTCGTCGGTGTCGTCCGGGTTCGCAGAGCTAACGATCTCGTACTGATACACCCCTGATGGCAACAACATCGACAGGTTGAGTGGCACGATGACGACCAGTATCACGACGAGAACGACGAGAGTCCCGTCTCGAGTTATTTTCCGCTGTGAACGCGCTCCCCG
The DNA here is from genome assembly GCF_900116205.1 of Halostagnicola kamekurae. Taxonomy (NCBI): domain Archaea; kingdom Methanobacteriati; phylum Methanobacteriota; class Halobacteria; order Halobacteriales; family Natrialbaceae; genus Halostagnicola; species Halostagnicola kamekurae. The sequence goes on from NZ_FOZS01000004.1 coordinate 183,533, forward strand.
ATGGTCGGTCGCTGTGGTTCCAACTGACGTGAGAACCAAAAAGAGTAGACTCACACCCAACAGACCGGTCACGAACGTCTGGTTTCCGGGGGATTCGAGTCCAACCGTCGAAAATAGCCTGTTTTGAAGTGTCTCAGTCGCTCCTGAAACCATCTCTTTCGCGGTCCCTAACTCGGGTATCGTAACGAGTTCACCGCCGATCGTGAGCCCGACAGATTTGATTTGCCCCTCCTGAACTGGAGGCTCGTCGCTTTCTTGATCAGTGAAGGGATTCGCATCCCCTTTCGTGATATATCCCTCCTCGGTGATATCGTCGACGCGGTGGGTCGTCAGGCCACCCCCGTCACCGAGTTCTTCGGCCTCGAACAGGATTACGTCGCCCTCCTCGATTTCACCGGCGAACTGGGACGGGACCGCAACGTAGCCGTCCCCCGGTTCTAACGTCGGTTCCATACTTCCCGTTTCGACGAATACGAGCATCGGTTGCCCCAACAACTGCCCGAGAAGTAACAGTGCGATGAGAACGAGGAGCAAGAGAAACAGGCCAGACTGAACCCGCCGCTGTATCGAACTCATGTGTGGTGTCGACTCCCTCCAGTGGGACGAGATCGAATCTGGCGAGCGTCGTCCGTCGGCGTGTTCCCCTCGAACCGGAACCGATTAGAACTCATACTGTTCGAACTCGTCGATGGTCTCGTCGGCGTAGTTGAGCAGCCAATCTCGAGCGGGTGAACCCGGATGGACGTAGATGTAGCTGTACTCTTCGTCGAGGACCGTGCTGACACCGAGTTGCTGATCTTCGATCACTCGTTTGTTCGTATCGATAGCGACGTCGATCAATCCCGTGAGATTGTCGACGAGTATCGTCGATTCGTACTCACGTTCGGATGGGAACGTTCCCGTCGTGATCCACTCGTCGAACCGCTCGCGATCGCGTTCGAACTCCAACTGTTCTCGTTCCGCGTCAGTGATCTCGAGTGCGCCCGTGTTGCGTGCGACGAAAAGCCCAATGAGACCGACCAAACTGGTAGCAAATACCACGACCGATCCAACCGATTGGAGCGGTGACGGCGGGACTTGGGTTCTGACCCGCTCGGTCGTCGGGTGCGTTTCGTCGATACCGCCGACTTCGGTGACGCTGAACGTCGAAGGACCGATATCGAGCGGGAGAGCGCTCTCGTACGAATGGTTCACTCGCTGGCCGTCGACTTCCCCCGTGAGTTCACTCGTCGAGAGGACGCGAACATTCACCGACCCATCGCTCGCGCCGAGTTCGTTTTCGATCTCGACAATGCGTTCTCGAATCGGTTCGATATCCACCTGGAACTCCACGGCGTGGGTATCCTGAGGCGACATCGAAGTCGTTCGCTCCGTTTCCAGTGTCTCGGTCGTCTCCCAATACACCGCTTGGTCGTTCTCTCCCTGACTCTGAATTCGAAGCGAGATCTCCGTGGTGACGGTGAGATTGCCGCTATCTGCGGTATAGTTATACGAATACACGCCAGCCAGCCCGGAGGAGACGTTCGAATAATACAGCGGCCGGTTCTCGAGTCGCTGGCCGGCCTCCCAAACGCTCGTGTTTTGCGTTATAACCGTGCTGTGATCGTATGTCGTCGTTTCTTCCCACTGGTTGACGGTTCGCTGGTCCGTCTCGTACGCGGGTGTGACGTTGATCTGATACGCCCAGATACCAGAGAGGGTAGTCAGGATGAGTACCAGGACGATTACGGGGATAAACCACTCCGTCAAACCGGCGCGAACTCGCGGAGAGAGATCATCCGTATTCATCGTCATCGAAGGTTACTCCGCTCTCGGTGTGATGGGCGTAACCAGTAATGTATACTACCACGGTTCGTTTATATATGTTCTCAAATACAGTCTGAGTGACAGCCAATTACAGACATGGGATGGCGCCACGAGAGATGTCATTTCGATTACGGCGTATCGGTGTCAGTTGAATCGGCATCGAAAACGGTTGGCAACGATATTGTAAACAGCGTCTCGTCTTGGCTCGACTGGATCGAGAGGTTTCCACCCGATTGGTCTACAATCCAGTGAACGATCCACAACCCGACTCCGTCCCCATGATTGAGTGGTGTTTCTTCACCCTCGACGATCGCTGAGAACTCCGCCTGTGGGAACTGGTTTCCGCCAGCTTTGAGTTCGAGTGATATTGACGGGTCGGAGTCAGATCGCGGGCTCTCTGCTGTGAGTGTGATCGAATCACTGTATTCGACCACCGTCTGTAGCAGGGTTCGAACGGCAAACTCGAGGTCCTCGTTCGCCCGGACCCACAAGTCTGGGCCAACACGCATCGAAATCGAACTCTCAGGGTTCTCTCGTCGTACATCCTCAACGACGCGACTGACAGTCCGGGAGAGGGGAATCGGATAGATGGGATCGGACTCGTGATTCAGCGACGTCTGAAGCTGATTCACAGAATCGGCGATAGTCAGGAGGTTCTGTGCGGTCGTCCGTATCTGATCGGCCCGGTCGGCCAGTTCTTCTGTCTCGAGTGACTCCTTGAGAGTGGTGCTTTGGCCGAGAATGAGGGTTAAATCGTTTCGGATGTTATGACGCATGACACGACTCAGTACGTCGAGGCGCTGTTGACGTCGATGGGTCTCATCGTACGCCGCAGAGAGGTCTGTGAGGGTCTGTAACATCCGTTCGAATTTGGCTTCTGGTTTCTCTGCCTTGAGAAGGGGTTCCGGTCCGGTATAGTATGAATTTGGGCGGAGTTTTCCACGGTAGACGATATCCGAGTACGCATGAACGATATCGATCAAATCGCTGGCATCGAATTTCGTCATATCGTACTGGGCGAGTGCAACGCACGGAAGATCCGCAGCGGAGTCATTAAAACGCGATATCGCTTTCAAGAGTTCGCGGATCGAGCGATTCGACGTGTGAATCCAACTCATCTCAGCGGTGATCAAGAGTCCATCGAACCCACGGTTTAGACTTTCCTCGACCATCTCGAAGACGAAATCGAGGATCCCATCGCAGTCCAGCGATGACTTTCTCCCTTTCTCGGTAAGCGTTTCGACGACGAATTGCTCATCGGGGATCGATTCGTGATCGACGCCGAATCGAGCGAGTGCCGAACGGAGTTCGTCGCTCGAACTTTCGGATGCTAAATACAAACAGCGTTGGTTTCGCTCGAGTCCGGATTTGACGAACGGCATCGCGGCAGCCAGTCGTTGTTCACGGTTATCGAACAACACCGCGAGATTAGCAGTATCGAATGCGGTCACGACGTTAGAGCTCTGACAAACCCGATCGAAATCTACAGAGTGGGCGTTAGATGCCGCAAAGAGGTGATTTTCTGTTGTATCCATATACGGTCCCAAATGACATTGGCTGTCTCTCAATTTCTAACTTTGTCATATGTATCTTTGGATACTCCGACAAGTGCTTGTCAATGACTCCGACTCGTGAAAGAATCGCTGAACCGACTGCCCTTATTACTATGTGATGGTAACATAACCCAAGGCCACACGAGATATGAGGGTTCAAGTGGGTTACCGCTGTAATGTAAACAGGATCTATGTCACGTCAAACTCGAGTCTTGGCCGTCGCCAATGATCGGTCATCGTTACGACACTGGACCGAGGTACTCGAGGAGTACGAGGACATAGAAGTTCGATCGGCACAGGGGGTTTCCGAGGGTCTTTCGGTAATAACAGAGGCGGATATCGACTGTGTGCTGGTCGATCTATCGACGCCACAGTTGAATCTCGAGTTCATTCGGACGGTCGCTGACCGCAATCCGGAGCCACGATTATTACTCGTTACCGAGGACGAAGCAGACAAGACGATTAACAACGCGATCGAAGCCGGTGCAACTGATTACGTTCCGAAAGCAACTGCGAACTCGTCAGACGGAAGATTCTCCCAGATACTACATGAATCGACTGAACCCGATCAAGCCGAATCGAACACGAGTTCGCGCACATCAACACGGATCGACGTGGTTGCACCGAGCGAGTCGGAAACTGATGCCGAGTCCGATTTACCGTCCGACTCGGCCTCGCAGGATGAGCAATCGGGATCGCCACCACTCGAATACACCCCGCAAGCGGGGACGAGTACGCTGGTCCAATCGAAATCGAACGTCGAAACCCAGTTTTCGTGTTCGAGCGTGGCCGAGACAAACGGCCCAAAGCGAAGTGTCGTGATCCGGTATACACAACTCGGGGAACAGGAGCTGTCGCGGATCGTCACCCAATGTGAGCAGACCACACTGATAGCTATTGGGTACTCGCAGTCAGTTCCCGACCACATCGAAGACGAACTCGAGGTGATCGAGATTACCAGTCCGACGGACCTCACTCGACTCGGAATCGTAACGACTGGCATCGTTCAAAACTGGGAGACGGACCGGGCGGAAACGGTGCTTTGTTTCGACGGGGTAAACGTTTTGCTTCGGTATAAATCGGTCAGGCAGGTGTTTCAGTTCTTGCACGTGTTCCTCGCGAAACTGCAATCGTCTCAGGTGACGTCTCATTTTCACATCGATCACGGGGCCGAAGACCCACAGGATGTCAACTCTCTGAAACCGATTTTTGACAACGTTATCGAACTACGCTCTGAGGGGGTCGTGGTCGAATCGGAACTCGAATGACTTTCGGCGGATTCGAAAGATATTCCAACCAACCAAAATTGCCAATACAATTTTCACGGATGACGCTGAAGGGGTAGATACGAATGGCGACATCACCGACGGTCCTAATCGTCGAAGACGAACGTCTTCTGGGCGAGCTGTTCGAGACGTGGCTGGAATCAGCCTACACCGTCCGCGTCGCAAACGATGGGGAGCAGGCACTCGAGATGCTCGACGACGAAGTCAGTATGGCGCTTCTCGATCGGCGGATGCCTGGACTCTCAGGGGATGCGGTACTCGACGAAATACGTAATCGGGGGTACGACTTCCCGGTCGCGATGGTAACGGCGGTCGACCCGGACTTCGATATCGTCGAAATGAGGTTCGACGACTATCTCGTCAAACCAGTGTCGCGAGAGACGCTTCTCGATCTCGTCGACAGCCTGATTACGCTGCCGTCATACACGGACGCCGTCCAGCAGTACTTTCAGCTTTCAACGAAGAAGGCCGCCCTCGAGGCGAACAAATCGCAGGCCGAACTCAATTCGAGCGAGGAGTACGAAAAACTCCTCGAGAAACACGCTGAGGCGAAGAATCGAGCCGATACCAGGGTCGAATCGATCTCGGATCAGATTTCCTTCTCCGATCTCGACGATAAATCGTATTTCTCATAAACGATCGCTGACCGAGGATAGACGGGGGATATCGTGAGGACATTCGTCTACTACCGGTAGAACGTCGTCGCCGGCTACAATTCGTTGTCTTCCCGGGTATCCTCGATAGCGAGCGGAGGAGCGAATCGAGCGAGTAGACGAACCAGTTAGTGTAAACTATACGGGGATAAGACTCATCTGCATTGAGATCCCTAGAACAGGGTAAGTTACGACTCGACTATGACACGGCTATGACACGGCGGCGTCGGAAACGCGGACGCTCAAGCGGGTTGCGTAGCCGCCGCTCTGTGTTAGCTCTCGCCGCGAGTGCTCTCGGGATCGGAAGCGTGTACGGGAGCGAAGCGTTTTCGGGTTCAACCGCCCGCAGATCGTTAGGGATCGGGGTGAGCGACGACAGCCGGTCGCTACTGGCTATCGAGCCACAGGATCCCGTTGTAGGGGGCGGTGACAGAACGAAACTGTTCCAATTGACGAACAACTTTGCGGGAGCACTCGACGACATCTCTGTCGAAGTCGAAAACCCGAACGCCGTCGAACTGGACTTCCATGCGTTTACTACACCGGAGCCGCTCGAGCCTGGTGAGTCGGGAGCGATACGTGCGAGTATTTCGGCTGGGTCGAGCGTCACCGAAACGGTGGGTATAATCATCCGTGCGTCTGGTGATGGTGAGTCGGTTGTGGCAAGACGAGACCTAACGATTTCATATGAGTCGGAGTCCAACTCGGGAGTGAGCGCCCGTGTCGATGACCTCACGTCGATAGATACGGATGATCCGGTCTTTTATGTTTCATACGACACACACGGTAGCGCAGGCAGCGTACGAATCACTGCCTCGGACCAGAATACGCACGGAGCGAGTGATACGGAAACCGTCATCGGTGAGCGAGGGGGGACGTTGCTCCAACCCGGCTGGAACGCTGGCGCGACGTTTGACATCACGATCGAAGCTGTGGATGACGGGACGGTAACCGAGGACCGAACGCTCGTTACCATTGCAGATACGCAGAACCCGAGTGGCAACGACGATCTCGGACTGGCGGAGAGTGCTAGCCTCAAAACGGCGTCTATCGCGGACAGTTCGAGTCCCACCCGAGACGCCGTACACTTCGACTTTAGCTACGCCGTCACGCCCTCCGGAAGTTTCTCCGAAGTCGGCTTATACACGCTCAACACCAGTGGAACCGGCGGGGTCGCTGATCGAACCCGCGATCACCGAAGCGGCGATAGCATCTCCGTTTCGACAAACTACGGTGCAAATACTCCGTATAAATTGGCACTCCTCGTATTTGACGGAGATGGCGTCGTCGTGGATAGTCACATTACAACAGATGTTGCGGACGGAGTACCCCAGAACGGCCCGATAGGGGGATAAGCGAGGGAGTCGAGCGATACATCTTTTCCCCATCGAACGTGCGATGACAAAGAGAAAGTCCCTATAAGACGGATCGTGCTTCGTAGTTCAACGTTTGTCTCAGAATATTCGAGTAGATATTAATTTATTGAGCTATAACAACCATTGATAGTCGGCGGTAGAGTTTTATGGATGGGGCGATAATTATACTTAGCAATAGATGGCCAAAGAGACCGATGAAGTTCGCTCTGCTGAGTTTTACCGAACGCTCGTCCGAAACGCTGCGGAAGGGATGTTAACAATCGATAAGAATAGTGACATCGTGTACGCGAACCCGGCCATTGAGGATATTCTCGGATATTCTCCCGAGGAATTGATCGGTTCTTCGAAGATGAAGATCATCCCCGAGCGCCTCCAGTCTGCACACGCGAATGCATTAGCATCCTACGTTGAAACGGGAGAACGGAACATCGACTGGAACGGCTTCGAACTACCAGCACTTCATAAAGACGGCCACGAAGTACCGACACTAATCAGTCTCCGTGAACACGATCACGATGGGAAACAGTACTTCACCGGCATTATCCGGGATATAACCGAGCGGAGACATCGCGAGAACCAGCTACGCGACCAGAAAGATCGTCTCAATGAGTTCTCGGAGATTCTCACTCACGACATTCGAAATCCCCTCTCGATAGCCCAAGGGCATGCAGAATTAGCCCAAGAGGAGCACGATATTCCAGAAGCAGAGCAAATCATCGAATCGCTCGAGCGTATCGATTCGCTCATCGAAGATGTAAATGCACTCACGCAGAATGGCGATACGATCGTCGACGTGGAACCGGTTGCTATCGAGACTTGCGCCACCGAAGCATGGCGGAACGTGAGTACTGCAAGTGCGGAGTTATGCGTCGAAGGAGCGCTCGGGAGGGCCAACGCAGACGAAAGTCAACTGCACGGGTTTTTCGAGAACCTGTTTCGCAATGCGGTTGAACACGCGGGAACCGATGTCGCCATCCAGATCGGACTATTACCGGATCGGAAGGGGATGTACGTCGAAGATACTGGTTCCGGAATTCCAGAATCAATACGTGGTGATATCTTCGAATACGGGTACACGACGAATGATAATGGGACGGGGTACGGACTTTCGATCGTCCAACAGATCGTAAACGAACATGGGTGGGAAATCGCCGTGACTGAAAGCGATGCAGGTGGCGCTCGCTTCGAAATCACAGGGATGGAGTTCGTTGACGCAACTGATCGATAACGGTGTGTGGGAATCTGACCCATCTCACCCCTCGTCGGTTTCGCCACCGCCGCATACGAAACCCGTCACAGCGCTGGAACCGTTGACCTACGGCAGACGATTCGTCGATACGGGGAATGAAACCGTCGACTTCGTTGTACTGATCTCGGCAGACCAATTCTGTTCGGCTAAGCGACGTGATTTCGTACAGACTCGAGCGCTCGGCTAGGTCGATACCTCCGGCGAGGCTGTAGCCCTCGGGCGCGTCGAGATGTAGGAAACCAGCTGGCTGTCGTAGTCTCGTCGGCTTATTTTAGGTTTCGATGCATAGACTGTTTATTCTGTATGGTATGGAACATTGACGATTTCCAGAATCGATTTTTGTACTGCAGTGATAGGTTCGGAATCGTCGACACTTGCTTCAAACGCCTCTTCCCAACTAGTAATGGTGGATGAAGCTTGTCCGACACCAGCTGTGGCACCCACTTTTTTGTCCGATTAGTATAAGAACACCTCGTGGGGAACGCACTATGTCACTAGCAGACCTGCAAAGACCAGCTACTCGGCGTGAACGGTATCGATATATGGCCACTGCCGCGACCCGCCCATTCGCGATTGGAGCCACTCTCTTGCCACTTGCACTTCCCGTCTTGGGCTATCTCTCGAGCGATATTCGGATCATGTTCACCATTCATCTCTTTCTCGGCGCGTTCTGGTTCGGAACGGCGGTCCTCGGTGCGGTCGTTCTCGGACCGGTAATGGGGGGTCTTTCTGCGGAAGCAAACGTCGAGTTCGCCAAAGGTTTCGTTCCCAGAATGACCCTCCTTATGGAACCGGTTTCCGTTGGCGTCATCGGTTCTGGAATCGGTCTCGCGAGTATGATGGGACTCTGGGCCTCTCCGTCACCGTCCCTATGGGCGGCACTCGTTCTTGCTATCGCATTACTCGTCCTTGGATTCGGTCCGCTTCACAAATTCACGGTCGGTATGTTCGACGAGATTGCCGCCGAAGAGACCAATCACGAACGGCTTGCCGCGTTAAACAAGAAGTATGGAATGCTGAGTCTGGTCGAACTCGTCTTGATGATCGCGATCGTAGCGACGATGTCTGGCCTTCGATGGGGCTTTTGACTCCACAATTCGCCTGTGTCGTGATACCATCGACTCCGTCGGTATCGATGGCAGAGTTAGGTGTTCGGGCAGTCGTGTGATAGAAGGCGGACTCGGTCGAATTCACAGTCGCGTCAATTTCCCGAGGAAGCGTTGTACCTCCATCCGAACGCGCTATTGATCGGTACACGAACAGTTGAGTGTCGATTGAGATTCCAACTCGAGGATGTATGTGGTTCACTGAACGGAGCGTAGCTTCTGATAGGTGTCCACTAGTTTTATCTGTCTTTCCCAACGATAGTCGATATCTGAAAAACAGAGCCAATTCAATGGTCGTACTTACTATGTCGGCTGAAATCACACGAGTCTTACACGTCGATGACGACCCTAATTTCAGTGACGTTGTTACGTCATTTCTCGAATCGGAAGATGAGGCGCTCGAGGTCGTTACCGAGACGTCCGTAGAGGATGGACTCAGCCAACTCCAGAAGGGCAGCGTTGATTGTGTCGTTAGCGATTACGATATGCCGGAAACGAATGGGTTAGATTTTTTCGAGGCGGTTCGAGAATCACACCCGGAGATGCCGTTCATCCTCTTTACCGGTAAGGGGAGCGAAGAAATCGCAAGCACGGCGATCAGTCGCGGCGTCACCGATTACTTACAGAAGGCAGGGGGGACCGAGCAGTACGAGGTGCTTGCAAACCGCATTCGAAACAGCGTCGACCGGCACCGAACCGAGCGCGAGCTCCGCCGGAATCGGGAATTTCTCACGCGCGTTCTCAATCTCAATCCGTCGGCCATCATCGTGCTAGATGAGTGCGGAGAAATTGTTCGAGCAAACGAACGCGCCGAAACGATTCTCGACCTCCCCGAATCAGAGATAACGAGTCGCTCTTTCGATGACGCCGAATGGGACGTCGTGGATGAAGACGGGTGTTCGATTTCGAAGGACGCGTTGCCGTTCGGGCGTGTACGTGAGAGCGGCGAATCGGTATACGAAATCCAACACGGTATCAGACGGGCCGATGGAGACGTCGTATGGGTCTCGATAAACGCCGCCCCGCTGTGGGACGAACACGACGAAATTCAATACGTGGTCACGGTCGTGTCCGATATAACATCGAGAAAACGGAAAAATCAGTCCCTGAACGCGACTATCATACAACTCGAGGGATTCGGAAATGTCCTCTCTCATGACCTCGGAAATATCCACCAAATTGCACACGGCCGTCTCGAACTGGCACGCGATACGGGCGAGCAAGAACACTTCGAGGCTGTCGAGGAGTCGATAGACCGAGCCGAAGGGATGTTAGACGAACTGACAACGGCAATGCAGGCCGGCAGTATCGTAGAGGAGGTTGCCACGGTTGCGGTGGATGACGTATTCGATCGAGCATGGCAATCTCAGGCAACAGCGGACGCAACGAGGGAAGTAGAGGAAGGCATTCGGATCGAAGCGAACGAAATGGCATTACAGCGGATGTTCGAAAATCTGGTCCGCAATGCGTTTGAACACGGGGATAATACGGCAACAGTTCGAGTGGGCTCACTCGCAGATGGTTTCTACGTCGAAGATGATGGGCCGGGAATCCCGAAGGACGAGCGTGAAAACGTCTTCGAGCCAGGATATACGACGAAAAAAGGTGGAACCGGAACAGGACTCGTTAGCATTCAACAGATAGCTCTCGCGCACGGATGGGATACGGAGATTCGAGACGGGTCTGATGGAGGTGCTCGATTTAACTTTACAACGTCGAACCGGGCTGCTGACCGATGAGGTCACAAACGAGCTCGAACACTGCTGGACGAAAACCAACTGTGGTATGTGACACAACCGATAAGACGATTATTGTCGACCAGTATACGACACTATGTACGGCGAGGACAGAGTAGACATGGATTCAACACTGCTTCCTGATTCGAAGACGATCGAAATCCTCCATATCGACGACGATTCCAGCTTCGCGGATCTGGTCGCAACGTTTCTCGAGCGCGAACGCGACAGCTTCAGTGTCCACACCGAGACCGATCCCGAAGCCGCCCTCGAGAGACTCGAGATGCGCGAGTCGGCTTTCGACTGTGTCATCAGTGATTACGAAATGCCCGGTCTCGACGGACTCGAGCTTTTAGCGCGTGTCCGTGAGACCCATCCCGATCTTCCGTTTATTCTCTTTACGGGCAAAGGCAGCGAAGAGATCGCCAGTGAGGCAATCACTGCAGGTGTTACCGACTACTTGCAGAAAGCCGGCGGAACCGAACAGTACCGCGTCCTCGCCAACAGGGTCCAGAACGCCATCGAACGATACTGGGCCGAACGATACCTAAATAGAGGCCTCGAAGCCATTGAAACCGCACAAGACGGTATCGGAATTCTCAGCAACGAGGGGTACATCGAGTACGCGAACGCCGCCTACGCTGACCTCCTCGGCTACGAGCGTGAGGAACTCGTCGGGCTCCACTGGGAGGCCCTCTACCACGAGGACGATATCGACCGCGTCTACGACGTTCTCATTCCGGACGCCCGCGATGGGCGCTGGCACGGCACCACATCGTTCGTTCGGAAGGATGGAACGGAACTCGAGGTCGAGCACACGCTCTCGTATACTGACGACGACTCGCTCATCTGTACGTTCACACCACCGACGCGTGCTGACGGAACGACGACCAACCTATCCGCGAAGGAGCAAGCGATGGACGAGGCACCGATCGGAATTCTCCTGACAGACCCTCATCAAACGGACAATCCGATCATCTACGCGAACGACGAGTTCACCGAACTCACCGGCTACGAGAAACCAGAGGTGATTGGGCGGAACTGCCGATTCCTCCAGGGTCGGGCAACCGAGGACGATCCGATCGCGAAGCTTCGAACCGCGATCGACGATCGGGAACCGGCTACTGTCGAGTTACGGAACTACCGGAAAGACGGCACGGAGTTTTGGAACCGTGTCCGCATCGCACCGTTGTTCGACGACGACGGTGACCTCGATCTCTTCGTCGGGTTTCAGGACGATATTACGGACCAGAAACTGTACGAGGAACGATTACAGTCACAGGCGTCCCGCCTTGAAGCGATCTTCGAGCACTCGCCGGATATGATCGCCGTCCACGATATCGACGGCGGTATCCGCGGCGTCAACCAACGACTGTGCGAAGAACTCGGATACACGCGGGAGGAACTCCTCGACCGAGACGTCTGGGACCTCGATCCGACGGCGGATCCCGACCGATCGCGAGCGTTCTGGGAATCGCTACCACCGAACACGCCACAACGGTTCGAAGGGAAACTCGAGCGGAAAGACGGATCGACGTTTCCGATCGAGATCCACATCATCCGTCTCGACCTGGACGGCGACGATCGGTTCTTTGCAATTGACCGCGACATCAGCGAGCAAGTGGGGCGCGAACGCGAACTCGTCCAGCAAAACGAGCGGTTGGATCGGTTCGCGAGCGTCGTAAGCCACGATCTACGGAATCCATTACAGGTCGCGGGTGGACACCTTGAATTGCTGCGCGAAGATTGTCATAGCGACCACATAGACGAGATCAGCGACGCGTTGGGTCAGATGGAGACGCTGATCGAGGACTTACTGCTGTTCGCGCAAGCGGGCGAAGAGACGATGGACATCGAACCGGTACGGTTACCCGCAATCCTTCGGTCGTGTTGGGAGACGATCTCAACGGAGAACGCGACCCTCAGGGTCGAAACCGAACGGACACTCAGGGCAGACCACGATCAACTCTACCAACTCCTTTCGAATCTCGTACAGAACGCCATTGAACACGGTGGCCCCGACGTGACGATCACGGTTGGGGACACAGAAACCGGATTCTTTATCGCCGACGACGGCCCCGGGCTTCCAGAGACGGACGGCGCGGAGATATTTAACGCAGGCTACACGACCGCCGCCGATGGTACGGGGTTTGGCCTCAATATCGTCAAGGAGGTCGCCGAGCGCCACGGGTGGGATATTACAGCGACGAACGAACAGCGAGGTGGTGCTCGGTTCGAAATCGAACTCGAGTGAACCACGCGCACAACCGTCGTCGATGAGTCGGATCCGGCCACCGCCGATTGATATCGGTTCAAACCGATCAGACAGTTTGTACCACCGTAATCTCGTCGTTTCGTCGATCGAGTATCCTTTCGTCACAATTTCGCTTTTATAACTTTACTACTGAGCGAGCCTGTATCCTACCACGTCGGCCCCACCGAACTGGTCTGGACCGTACAGTTTCCTGTCTCCGTCACGGGCCAGGCGCTGACCAGGTTTATTCACGCTTTCGCCTTTTCGCTCGAAGTTCTTCCGTGGCGTTTCGACCCCGTCGAAAGTCGAGAGACGGTACTGAATCTGTTCTCGGTCTTACCCTCACCGGAATGCTAAATAATTTGGCTGTTACAATAATCAGACATAGAGAATTGTTTAGATCCTTCAAAATAGTGGACGGGCGTGATTGGTGCTGTATAAATGACTATGCTGACTAGTTAGCTCGATTTTTACTAGATAAAGCACTTCTATAGAGGTTTCGAGCTGAATACCATGATTGATGGATCAATACTTCTGGAAAGCAATCGATCACCTGCCGTCACTATCGACGAGAGACCTCACTTAGGAATACCGCGTATCTCGAGCGATGAGTACAGCAGCAAGACGACGTGAGGTAGCCGGTAACTGCAAACAGAGGGACCGAGCCAAACTAAACTGAATTGCAGTATAATAACAATTCTATGTATTGAGTTTATTGACAAATACAAGAGTGGTTGGTTCTCAAAGAGTATCCGCTCCAAACTTCACGACCCGCGGTCCACCAGTACACAGCCGTTCCCCTATGGACGGGCCGTCTCACTCGAACTCTAAACTACGTGTATGCAAGAAAGACGGTCGGCGTTGTATCCCCCTTCTGCTTGTGCCTTCGGCGCTCGCTGAGGAAGGGGGCTTAACGCCTCAATTCAGCTAAAAGAGGACTCTCGAGTCATTTATTAGTATATAAATATGATATCTCAGAAAGATGGTATCGAATATTCAACTCCATTAGCTAGGCGGTGTCCACCCTAACTCTACAAAACTCAAAATAATTTGATCGCTACTTGAAGGTCGTCAATTGCTTATTCGATAGGACGTCCGAGCCATCTCGTTGGCAATGATCTGATATCCTTCATCGACCCCCATTCCGGGCTTGGCCAGTATCTGTTCCGGTTGCGTTGCGAGCGCCATTTGTGCACAGACCCGAGCAGAGACATCTGTTTCCGCACAGCTTCCGCCTAAGTATGCACGCGTATCGGTGTTTTCGCAGTATTGGACAGCATCGATACTTGCAGTGATTTCACCGAGATCGGGCGTCTTGATCTGGGCAACATCGACGGCGCCGGAATCGACAAATGCAGTGACGTCATCGTAGGTATTACAAAACTCGTCGGCGATGATATCTACGGGCACCGAACACTCGGTTAGGGCGTCTCGGAGTGCTCCGAGCACGTGGATCTGCTCGTCGCGTGATCCTGCTTCGATCGGGCTTTCTATTTGAAGTGAATACGGCGATGCAGCATCGTCGAGCGCTGCGAAGTAGTCTATAACCTCGTCACGATCGTACGGAGGTGCAAAGATTTCGCCAACCGTCCCGTAGATATCTACGTGAAACGTTGGGTCGTACTCTGGAGAACCGAGTTCGGTCACTCGATCGCTAAGCCAATCCAGATATCCAAGGAGCCGTTCTCCCTCTTGGCCGATCTCGTCTACCGAATTAAACAGCCCGTGGGGAAGAACGGGAACCTCTTTGAGAATCATTTTTTCGGCGTTTCGACGGCGGTCACTGCCGCTTTGACAGAAGATTGGAACCGGTTGGGGCGAACGGTCGATACTGTATTCGTCAGTGATTACCTCCGTCATCGTCTGTGCAGAAGCCGTCGCTGCGGCATCCAGTAACGCTTGGGAGACCCCGTATCGGACTGCCGTGTGTAACTCTTCCGTGTCAGCTATGTCGCTCAGAATCTCGACATTGGTCGTAAACGCACTGGCATCTCGACCAACGAGGGCCTCCGAAATCGTCGTCTCGATTTCGTCAAGGTGGTCCTCTGCAGTGAAAAACGCATCGCGACCACCGAACCCGGAGTATTGGACCGCTGTACAATCACCGAGAGCGGTTCGACCGTCTTCGAGTTCGATTATTACACTCGCTGCTTCGGCCGGCTGACGGACATCGGTAAATCCCGGGGTAATTGCTTTTCCTTTGTACAGAAATCCGTCTCGTTCTGCATTCGACACGATAGCTTCCTTATCGTCGAAGTAGTACCCACCTGTCGTTACAACTGCGGTTACGTTAGCTATCTCTGTCATTTTCCGTCCATGTAAGTATTTATTGAGGGGCCATATATAAATTCCTATTATAGACCAATCGTTGATTTGCGCTACGTCCAATTTGATGGCGAATTCAATTCTATAATACATAGAACGATTCCTGACGCAGTTCTTTGTTGGGCTGGCGAGGAAAGCGTTATTTACATTCATATGAGTGTATTATGGGTGGTGGTACGAGGCGGGCAAATTAGCCGTGTTCCAATTCAGCGACTCGGATGCGGTGAGGAAGGCGGTCAGTCTTCCCAAAGGAGATAAAATCAAAAGGCACGGGTGCCAGGACCCGTACTGAGCAAGGGAGGAGTGTCCTGCTATTAATATCACCAATAGATGGTTGCTACGGTGAATAACGAAAATTCTATGATACATGGATTTATAAGGCCTGGAGAGAAAGAGACAGTATGAACGAAAGTCAACTTTTGACGACGACTGAAACATCGTTGGTGGTGATCGAGGCGATTCAGGAACTCGACGGGGCGACGCCGGCCGAACTCGCGGCGATGCTCGAGCTATCCGAAAGCACCATCTACAAACACCTTTATACCCTCGCGAAACACGGCTACGTCGCTTCGGATGGGGACGAATACCGACTCGGGGCGCGGTTCTATCACATCGGAATGTACGTCCGGAACCGCAGCAAAGTATTCGAGCTGGCGGGCAAGTACGTCATCGAACTCGCTGAGCAGTCGAACGAGGAATCCGATTTCGGGATCGAGGAAAACGGTCGCATCGTGACGCTGTTTGATTCGGTCGGTAGTTCAGCCAAGCCAAGTTCTCGGCTCAACAACTACGAGTATATGCATACGACGGCCATCGGGAAAGCGATCCTCGCTCGATTGCCGGAGTCACGCGTCGACGAAATCACCAGCCGGTGGGGTCTCCCGGAACTCACCGAGGAGACGATCACATCGCGGGCGGAGCTCGATGCCGAACTTGAGCGCACTCGGGAACGGGGCTATGCCATCAACGATCAGGAATCAATTCCGGGCAAACGCGTCGCCGGTGTTGTCGCCGAGGGTCCCAATGGGGCCGTCATCGGCGGGTTCACCATCTCCGGTCCGGCGTACCGAATCGAGGATGCCGACCTCCACCAGGAATTTCCCGACATTCTGCAGCGAGTTGTGCCGGATTTCGAGACGGAACTAGTCTCACAGGGGCTCCTGTAGTCGTTTTCGAGATCGACAAAAGAACCGATAACCGACCGATTGTGGCCGCGATACTCACAAATCGAAATGCTGTATACATCTATTCTCCAGCTATATATGTTGGATATCCTATAGGGGACGCCACTGTGTGTCCATCTGATCGCTTCCTTATCCTCATTCAAAAGATTAAAATAGTGTAATTCTCTCATTGAGTGTGTATGTCATACGAATCGCTTCCGGTTGCAGCACTCGCACTGGCACCGCCGGTTCTCGCGATCGTACTCGCGATGTATACGCGGCAGGTGCTCGTGTCGTTGTTCGCCGGGGTCTGGATTGGTGCGTTGATGATCGCCGACTGGAATCCGATCGCGGCGACGGCGCTATCGATGGACTGGCTCGTCGAAGTCGTCAGATCGCCGTTCGATACCAAATTCTTACTGTTGATCATGTTCATGGGCGCTGGTGCCGCGTTCATTTACAAATCAGGTGGTATCATTGCGCTCCAGAACTGGATCGGTCATCGGGTAAATACGGCACGTGACTCGCAAATCCTAACGTGGCTCATTGGGATTTTCATTTTCTTCGACTCGTATACGAGCACCATCGTGACCGGGAACGCGACTCGCGAGCTATCTCAGGAAAACAACACCTCCCGAGAGATGCACGCCTACGTGCTGGACTCGACGACCTCGCCGGTTACGACCTTCGGACCCGTATCAAACTGGATTGGATATCAAGTATCGATGATCATCGTTGGGTTCGAAGCCGCCCAGTTCACCGCTGAAGAAGTCGGTCTCACCGCATTCGGGCTCTTCTTGCAGAGCATTCCGTGGAACATCTACTGTTTCCTAGCGTTCTTCATGGTTGGGTTCATTTCGATCACCCAGCGGTTCTATGGTCCGATGCTGAACGCTGAGTGGCGTTCGCGCAAAGAAAAAAAGACTCGCCGGGACGACGCGACGCCCCTCTCGGATATCGAGACCGACGTTGGTGAGCCAAGCGAGAAGAACCCGACGCTGATCAATTTCTTCGCGCCGATCCTTTCTCTTCTGGTGGTCGGACTCGTCTCGATGTGGTGGCTCGGTGGAGGCCATCAGTCCGGCGTCGATATCGCGACTGCGTTCCAGGAAACCGATGTCGCACTCGGCCTCCTATACGGTTCATTCGCGTTCATGGCCGTCGGCATGCTCGGTTCCATCGGATTCGGAACGATGGACCTCGAGGAAGCGAGCGATACCGTAATTAGCGGGTTCAAGACGATGATGATCGCGGCGGCGATCATCGTGCTGGCCTGGAGTATCGGCCACGCGGCTGAACAGGTTGGGACAGCCCAGTACATCGTCGACGTGATGGTCAACAGCGGCGTCCCAGGTTCGTTCCTGCCGCTACTGATCTTCCTCGCCGCGATGTTCATCGCGTTTACGACGGGAACGTCGTGGGGAACGATGGCTATTCTGACGCCGCTCGCGATTCCGCTCGGCTACGAACTGTCTGGACTGTCGATCCTGCCGGTACTCATGGGCGTCCTGTTCGGTGGCGCGATCTGGGGCGATCACGTCTCACCCATCAGTGATACGACTGTCATGTCCTCGATTTTCGCCGGTTCGGATCACATCGATCACGTGCGCACGCAGATTCCGTTCGCGATGACCGCAGCAGGTGTGACGGTACTGATGTTGCTCCTGTACGCGGTCGGTGTGACATCGCCACTGGTGTTGCTCCCGCTCTCAGTCGTCATCACCGTGGGCGCCGTTATCGCGCTGAACAAGTTCGATGCTCGCCGCAAGAACTTGCCCGAAGTCATGCCGACTACCGAGGCCATCGACAACGGTGAAATTGATGTCGATGCGATCGAAAACGGAACCAAAACCGACACAACACAGATCAATGGCCGGTACAATTTCGTCGAATCAATCCCGATGACCGCAGTCGGGATCGTTATCGCGTATCTCTGTCTGGTATTCGGGTTCATGACCCTCGGCTTCTAGCGGGAGGGTTTACTTCTGTTTCATCGTTTTTGACGAAGAGAGAAGTAGAGATGTGGCTCAAATAGATATCTGGTTACAGATACAACACGAGCTATCCGACACAGTATTCTCCGCGCCGTAAACGGCGAGGGTCCCCGCTGACAGGGGGTTGGCGTGGTCGATGTCAATCATAACCGATATACGTTTTGTTCGGACAGTACGATGTATGTCGACTGTGTACGTCATTGCCACCGGCGGCACGATCGTGAGTACCTCGAGCGACACCGGGACGGTCCCGACCGAGTCGGTACAGGAGTTAGTACAGACCTATCCCGAGAGCTTTGAACACGTTGATATCGAATTGGAACAACTCACGCAAACCCCGAGTTCAGAGCTGACGATCAACGATCTCGTGAGACTGAGTGATCGTGTGCGAGCCGTCGCCGACGAGATGGACGGCGTCGTCGTCCTCCACGGGACCGATACGATCGAAGAGACCGCATACTACCTCGATATCGTGCTCGACGTTGACGTACCGGTCGTCCTCACTGGAGCACAACGGCCGTACGATAGCCGTAGTCCCGACGGACCGGCAAACCTTCGTGGGGCCCTCGCGGTAGCGAGTCACGATCACGTTCGGACGGGTGCCTACGTCTTCTTCAACGACCGTCTTCACGCAGCGCGACCAGTGACGAAAGACCACAGCAGCAATCTCGACGCGTACGATTCGGGCAACTACGGCCCAGTCGCCGATAGGACACCGAACGGCCTCTGGTTTTACCGCCGTCCCGTGAGTCTATCGGTGACGATCCCCACACGAGAGATCACGGCGACCGTCGAGGTCGTGCCGACATCGACGGACACCAACGGAAGACAGATCGACCACGCCATTGATCGCGGTGTCGATGGAATCGTCGTCGACGCGCTCGGACTCGGAAATGTTCCCGCGGACGTTGCAGATTCCATCGGAGACGCTGTTGACGATGATATTGTCGTCGTTATTACGACGCGGTGTCACAACGGAGTCGTCTCGCCCGTGTACGGTTCCAAAGGGGGTGGTGCAGCTCTCGAAGAAGAGGGTGTACTGTTCGCATCGAACCTTCCCGCCCACAAGGCCCGAATCAAACTCCTAGTAGCTCTGTCACAACAACCAGGCGATACGGTTTTAGAGGCGTTTGATTCCAGTCAAATCGATGGCCACGGGTATGTGTGAAAGATGGTTCTGAAAGTGATAAATGTTTAATAGGTGGTTAGTAGTTGGAACGTATTCGTGTAGCCGATCGCTCCGCGACGGCAAATTCCCGTGACACAGTAAGTGGGGATGGATCTGGCGATAGCTTCGCCCACGAGTTTGCTCGCTTTTGCCGCCGACCAAGAAAGCACTAGGAGAAACGGGAATTCGACCTCCCCCGAGAACGACCGTATCCCTTCGAGGATAGGCGTAGACCTCACCGGCGAATTCGTCCGAAATAGTATCGGAATTTTCCATATAGTTGTAGGAGGCAGTGTCTAGTTAGCCCAGTTTGAGAAGCGAGCAGCTCAGAGAGCTAATTTGGCTATGTCACTCGCAGACCTGCTCAATGAGTCCTACGCGGCGGAATTTGATGAAGCTTGGAGCGTGAGCGGACGGCGATTGCGTCAGGGTGTTCGCCGTCCGGTTCCACGCGACTGGTTGTTCACTTCGAGAGACACAAGCAATTCTTCACTTGATCGGCGTCGAACGGTCTCATCAAGCAATCTGGCACTAGGTACATCGGCTGGCTAACAGCGTTCCAGACCCGCGACTGCGCAGCCGCCGCGGGTTGCAATTAATAAAAATCTGTCAAGATCAACGGCAGCTGGTCTTGGGTATACGATGCAATTAATCTAGACTCACACCTAATATTTGATGTCGCAGTGTTCTGACGGCGAGGCACTGATCCAGTCGTTGCGTTCCTGCATCGATTGACCGAGCAACACGATCTCTCCGAAGCGGTGCTTCTTGTCGATGGCTACGGCTATCTGACTGTCCTCTCTCGATTAGGCTTGCGCGGTCACCTCCACTACGACGAGCGAAACCTGATCGAAAAGTGGTTTTAGACGTTCAAGATGCGGGTTGACCGCTTCCATCATTCGTGGGTGGGCAGTCGGGCGAGCGTCAGAGAATGGCTTGATTAGTTCGTACACTACTATCACACACAATGACAGTACCAATCACTCACCGGACAGACTCCAGTCGAGGTGCTAAACTAGACAGTACCCTCAAACTAGATGTGAAAACTACTCGCTGAGGAATTTTTTGGCTCGCCAAAACCGGAACCACTATCAACTATTAGGCCAGCCTAAATCATATGGTGGATGATTCCAGCGGTGACGAGGCACCAACACGGCGTGACTACATGAAGTACGGCGGGGCAATTGTGGGTACTGGTTTATTTGCAGGCTGTTTGGATGCTTCCCAGTCAGAGAACGCCGGGGGTGAGTTAGATGATTCATACACTGTTGAAATCGAACCAATGGGTGCAGTCGAGTTCGACGGCCCACCCGAGCGATGGACCGCATTACTACCAACTTTCGCGGATATGGCGTTCGCACTAGGCGGTGGACAGACGCTTGGCATTCAGAATCACGATCGATTTGCGAACGAAGCCTTCGAAGACCTTCCAGGTGTAGAATTTAACGTGGATGAGATCGTAGAACTGGTTGCAGACGGCGTGAGTAGGGAGCTGTTCTATAAAATGGACGCGGATGCCCACTTCATAGACCCACATCTGCTACGACTCTGGTACGGCTGGGATCAAGCTGACGTTGATGAAGTTAAGAGAAGCCTCGGTCCTTTCTTTGGCAATTTTATCCGTCGACATAGTGACGACTGGCACGATTATCGCTACTACACCTTGTATGAAGCCTTTGGATTAATGGCCGAGGTCTTTCAGGCACAAGAGCGATATCAAGCATTTGTTGAGCTCCATGAGAGAATGCTCAAGTTGATCGATGAGCACTTGCCGCCGGCCGACCAGCGACCGACTGCCTTACTTGTCTTTCCAGCCGACGGATCAGGATCCCAATTCTATCCGTTTCGGATTGATGATGGCGGAGTCAGCACCAAGCAGTGGCGCGAACTCGGTTTGACCGATGCACTTGCGGAGACGGATGTAGGACACTATAGTTTCTCTGACAGAGGGACACTTGATCTAGAAGCCTTGATCGAAATCGATCCCGAGGTACTATTAGTGCGAAACTACGGAGGAACGTCCGAATCTGAGTTTCAAGAAAAAGTTGTCAAGCCAATACAAGAGGAGACCGTATCTGACAGTATACAAGCAGTTCAGAACGATGCCATCTACAACGCTGGCTACCTCGACCAGGGACCAATTATCAATTTCTACCATACCGACCGGGCGGCGAAAGATATCTATCCAGATTCGTTCGAGGACGTTACGCTATTCGACCGTGAACGCATTGCAGAAATCGTCCAAGGAAATATCTGAGAAGGTTTACAAATAAATTACTTACCGAGGAACGGCTTCTGTTTCAGGCAGTGATGACGAGCTTCTCGAGTTCGTCCTCGGTGTACTCAGTGCGAAATTCTTCCATACTGGCCCTGTTGAAATCCTATTGGTCCAACACTTTCCCTACTGAAACAGCCGTTGGATGGGTGTGCGAATCCATCGAGGTATCCGATAGTGGTTAGCGGGTATACGAAACAGAGCTAAGGTCAGTGTGGTCACTAAACGCTTTGGACTAGGTTTTATCTGAATGGCAAGGGTACTGAACCTCACTCTCGAGGCAGCACGTGAAATCGAAGCTAAGAAACCGATCGATGGCGAGTAATCCTGCCGAGCCGTAACCGGTGGCGACAAACGCCCCAGTTTCTCCGGAACGTTGCCGATGATCGGCCGGCCGACATTCGAGACGGGCCACAGCCCGACGCGGACCTCGAGGAGCGATAGCCTACCCGCTACCCGTAGATGGGAAACTCCTGGCAAAGGTGCTCGACTGTCGAAGCGACCCGTTCGTGAACGTCGTCGTCTTCGGGATTGTCGAGCACGTTAACGATAAGGTCGGCGACGGTTTTCATCTCTTTTTCTCCGAATCCACGGGTCGTGAGCGCCGGCGTACCGACGCGAATCCCGCTGGTCACCATCGGCGACCGCGTCTCGCCGGGGACAGTGTTCTTGTTAACGACGATATCGACGTCGGACAGCAGCTCTTCGGCCTCCTTTCCCGTGATATCGGGGTGGGAGTCACGGAGGTCGACGAGCAGTAGGTGCTTGTCCGTTCCACCACTCACCAGCGAGAGTCCTCGGTCGTTGAACGTATCGGCGAGCGTATTCGCGTTAGCTATTGTCTGTATGGCGTAGGACTGGAACTCATCGGTGCCCGCTTCTGCGAACCCTGCGGCCTTGCCGGCCACGCTGTGCATCAGCGGCCCGCCCTGCGCGCCGGGAAACACTGCGGAGTCGACGTCGTCCGCGAACTCCTGGTCGCACATGATGATGCCGCCGCGGCCGGCGCGGATCGTTTTGTGGGTACTCCCGGTGACGAAGTCCGCGTGCTCGGTCGGCGACGAGTGAACGCCAGCCGCGATGAGGCCAGTCACGTGAGCGATGTCCGCGAGGTGGTAGGCGTCGACGTCGTCCGCGATATCGCCGATGCGTTCGTATTCGAATTCGCGGGGATACGCCGACGAGCCGCTGACGATCATGTCCGGGTCGAATTCGCGCGCGTGACTCTCGAGTTCGTCGTAATCGATGTACCCCGTCTCGGGGTCGACCTCGTACTGTTCGACGTCGTAGAGCTCTCCCGAGAAGTTGACGCTGTGACCGTGAGAGAGGTGGCCGCCGTGGGACAGCGACAGCGACAGTATCTTATCGCCCGGTTCGAGCGTGGAGAAGTAGACGCCCATATTGGCCTGCGTGCCGCTGTGGGGTTGCACGTTGGCGTGGTCGACCTCGAACAGTTCCTTCGCGCGTTCGATCGCGAGTTCCTCCACCGTGTCGACATGCTGGCAGCCGCCGTAGTACCGGCCGCCGGGGTATCCCTCGGCGTACTTGTTCGTGAGGACGCTCCCCTGCGCTTCGAGCACAGCTTTCGAGACGTGATTCTCGGAGGCGATCATCCCCAGTGTCGATTCCTGCCGCTCGCGCTCGAGGTCAATGGCTTCGGCGGTGTTCGGATCTATCTGCTCAAGCGATTGGTTGAACGCCATAGATAAATGTCGATAATGGACGGTAAGTATCTTGCGTGCAGCGGGTATCCAACCTCAAAAGATAATATGTCTTATATGATGTGCGGGTGACCTCCGGCAGCCGTGGGAGGTCAGGTGACGACGAACGGTGGGCTGCTTTCCACCGGGAGTCAGTTCCCGCTTACGACCGACGGCGAACTCCTCGACGATGCGCCGGTCGACGAACAGATTCAACAATATCTCGAAAACGTCAGCGCGATTCTCCGGCCCGAAGGGGGACCGTTGGACGACGTCTTCAGGTGACCCTATTCCTCGACGATAGTGAACTTTCGACGAGTTCAACCAGTCACACAGCGAGTTCTTCGATGAAGCGCCGCCAGCCAGAAGCGCCGTCGAGGTCGCCGCGTTCCCAAAGGCGCCGTAGTGGAGATCGCGGCTCTTCCTGTAATCGAGTAGTCTCAGTCGGATTGCCCGGGATGACCGATACGCCTTTTCCATTCGGCGTGGTATGGTCGACCATGTGTCAATACTGTAGCTACCGGTACCACGACGGCTGGACGCAGTTATTACAGTACGACGACGTGTATCAGAATACGATCAGCACGGAGTCGGAGGCGACGTACGGGTTCCACGAATCGTGGGACGAACTTCGAGAGGAAGTCGGCTACGGCGCAGCCTGACGGTCAACTCGGCTGACCGCTCCGATACAAGAATGTTACTCGGATAGAAGCGTTGACGAGCGAGACGCCCGCGACGATCAGTCGTCGCTGGCTGTGGTTCTGCCGTTGCTATCGGCTCCCGCGTCGGGCGCCCGCAACGTGTCCGGATCAGCGTCCGATCCGAGCGAGTCGACGCGGACGCTGGACACCTTGTACTCGGGAATTCCGGTGTGTGAGGTCGAAGTTCTCCTGGGTGAGCTTGTCGACCGCGCCGGCAGCGAAAACTGCATCGGGATGAATAGCGTCCCGTTACTGATGCGGTCGGTCACGGTGGCCTCGACGACGATGGCTCCGCGGCGAGACTCGACCCGGATGTACTCGCCGTCGGCGACGCCGAGTGCGCTTTTTCTAGTCGAGCAGCGGTTCCTCGCGAACGGTGGCGTCGTACCGTTCGCCCTCGTACAGAATCTCGAGTTCGGTCCCGGGCTCGGCGTACTCCGGTGGGAGGTATGTGTAGACGACGCAGGCGCCGACCGTGTAGCCGTACTCGGCGCTGTGTGCGTAGCCGATCGATTCATCACCGTCGAAGATTGGACGGTGAGGAAGGATCGTCGCCGCTTCGTCGTCGAGGGTCAGGCACGCGACCTTGTGGGTGATGTTGTCACCCTCGGCTGCTGCAACGACCGCTTCCTTGCCGATGAAGTCGGTCTCCAGGTCGGTAGCCCACCCGAGGCCCGCTTCGTAGGGGTTGTGCTCAGTGTGGAGGTCCTCTCCCCAGAGCCGGAACCCTTTCTCGATGCGCAGCGCGTTTAGCGCGCCGTTGCCGTACGGGCGAATGTCGTACTCTTCGCCGGCCTCCATGAGATGTTCCCAGAGTTGCTCGCCGTACTCGGAGGGCGTGTACAGCTCCCAGCCGAGTTCGCCGGCGTAGGACACTCGGAGCGCGGTGACGGGCACGTTCTTGACGAAGAACTGCTGACTCGTGAAGAACGGGAACGCCTCGTCGGAGAGATCCACGTCCGTCACCTCCGAGAGCACCTTCCGCGCGTTCGGACCGGTACAGACCATCGCCGCCAGGCTCGAGGTAACGTCGTTGACGACCACGTCCTCGGGGGACTGCTCGCGGACCCACGCGACGTGGTTGTTTCCGACCTCGCGACCGGTCGTCAGAACGAGATAGCGGTCGTCGTCGACGCGCGTGACGGTGATGTCCGCACGGATGCCACCCTCCTCGTTACACATCAAGGTGTACCGGACATCGCCAATGTCGAGGCTCATGTCGTTCGTACAGAGGCGCTGAACGAAGTCTCCGGCGTCGCTGCCGACGACCTCCATCTTATTGAACGAGGTCATGTCGTGGAGGCCGACCTTGTTGCGGACGTGTAGCGCCTCCGCGCCCTCGATGGGCGACCAGTACTTGCCTTCCCAGCCCTCACGGTCCGGAATCTGGTCGCCGTACTCGGCGAGCAGGTCGGCGTTGGATTCGAACCACTGCGGTTCCTCCCACCCGGCTTCGGCCCACAGCTCGGCGTCGAGTTCCTTGTGGCTGTGGTACATCGGCGTGCGGCGGATGTCGCGCTGATGATCCGTCCAGACCCACTTCGGGTGCATGATGTTGTAGACGATGCGGTACTCCTCGCCGCCGATGTCCCGTGCGAAGTCCCAGCTACCTTCGTGGTCGTCGAACCGATTGACATCGCAGTGCCGGAGGTCGATCGGTCCGTCGGAGAGACGGGGGACGCCGTTTTCCATCCACTCGGCGAGCGCTTTGCCGGCGCCGCCGGCGTGAGTGACCCAGATTGCGGCCGCGGTCCAGAGCCCGTCGTACTTTTGGACTGGTCCCATTACCGGTAGGCCGTTAGGGGATTCCGCGAACATGCCGTTGTACTTGTGTTCGAGTTCCTTCCCCTCCGTGGCCGGTAGCAGTTCGTTGCTGGCCTGTCGGGGGGCCTTGTCCGGTCGATCCGGGTGGGTCGCGTTGTTCATATGGTACTCGGTGAATTTGTGGACCGAGCCCTGTTCACCGCCCTCCTCGTTGCCGCCGAGCTCCCGCGGGTCCGGAACGACGGGTTCGTGGTTGTACGACCCGATCCCGTACGAATCCCCGTGGGTACGGAAGTACATCGCGTTGTCCTGATCGCGGAGGATCGGCCGGTCGGGGCCCGCGAGCAGGCGATCGGTCTTCTCGCCGGAGACGTCCTTGTAACCCTCGTACAGCGGGTGGTCGCTGACGTCGATCTGGTTGTCGGCGAGCTCCTCGAGCGGCTCGGTCATCGTGTACTGATGCTCGACCGGCGTCACCGGGAGGTGAACGTCGAGTTTCTCACCCAGCTGACGCGCCCAGATGTTCGTCGCGATGACGACTTCGTTACACTCTATAGTCCCGTTTTCGGTGATAACAGAGCTGACCGAGCCGTTCTCGGTCTCGACGTCTTCGGTGCGGGTATGCGGAACGAACGTCGCTCCCCGGTCCATGGCTCCTCTGGCGAGGGCAGCGCAGGCGACGACGCCGGACACCTGGCCGTCAGTCGGCGAGTAGTACCCTCCCTGAATCGCGTCGCTGTCGACGAGCGGCAGCTTCTCTTCTACTTCCTCGGGCGAAAGGATCTCCGAGTTCGGGAGGCCCCAGGATTCGGCCCACTCGACGCGTCGCTGGAGGAAGTCCATCCGCTCGTCGCTGCGAGCGACCTCGATACCGCCGACTTCCTTGTAGGCCTGGACCCCGTTGTCGTCCTCGAGTTCCGAGTACACGTTCCGGCTGTACTTGGCGAACTTCGAGAGGATCTTCGACTCGGAGGTCTGGAACATGATTCCCGGTGCGTGGCTGGAAGATCCACCAGTGGTTGGCATCGGGCCCTGATCGACGACGACGACGTCGTCTCGGCCGAGTTCGGTGAGCTGGTACGCCAAGTTACACCCGACGATACCGGCACCGACAATAACAGTGTCCGCTTGGTCCGGTAAGCTATCGTCTGCGTTCATAATCGTACACTTCGTGGTGCCAGTCGAGTACAAATATAATTATCGCCAACTCGGATTTCCCCAAAACGTGGTCGCAGAATTATACGTAGAGTTTCGGGGAGGGGGCTGCAGATAACGGTGATATCACTGTATTTCACGCCACCATCGCCGAGCGACGGCGCTCTATCCCGTGCATGGACAGATCAGTCGAGACAGTGGCCAGGCTACGGAAAAGCACAAAGTGACATTGCAGAGTACGTTTGGCGATAGTGAGGGTGAATCACGGAGTGACGGGATCCCTTTGAAGCTATCTGAACCAAGCAATCAAAACCCGAAGATACGTACATAGTTGCACCAATTGCCCATAATTCACCACGGATATACAGAAATCATACATCATGTCGGGAAAATAATAGCAAGTTATTTCATGGAAAGTCTTCATCTTCCTCTTGCATGGTAGAGTCCATTCCGCTGGAGACAGCGAAAAAGCTGATAGAAGCGACAGAAGAGAAAGCGGACGAGATCGACAATCCGATGGTGATCACGGTCGCAAACAGCGAGGGGAATCTCATCGCCCAGCACCGCATGGACGGCGGTTGGTTGGCCTCCGTGAGCATTTCGCGTAACAAGGCGTACACGGCGGCCGCCCTGGAGATGCCGACACACGAACTGGCGGAGGCATCCGAACCGGGCAACTCCCTGTACGGCCTCCAGACGACCGACGACGGCCAGATCGTCATCTTCGGTGGCGGCTATCCGCTCGAGCGAGACGGCGAGGTCGTCGGCTCGATCGGCGTCTCCGGTGGTGCCGTGAGCCAGGACCGCGAGGTCGCCGAAGCTGGTGTCGAACGGTGGAACGAACTGCTCAAAGAGGAAGCGGTCACGGCGAACGACTGATCGCCGGGAGACTCGGAGACACCCGTTCGGGAAGCAACTGAACTCCCGACGTCTCTCAGTCGCGCTTCTGTGTCTCAACTGAAGCGCAATTCTTACCGGTTTGTATCGAGGTTCAGTATCACGGGTGATGTCAAACGCGTCACCGGCGAAGTCCTTCATTGGAACGGGATAATCCGGTAGCCGCTGGACGAAAAACACCGGATGAAATACCCGACGACGATACTCGGACGAGTCAAACGAATCCCTCTCTCAACGCCGATCTCTCCGTTCCAGTAGCGGAAACGGCCATCACCGCTGCTGGAGACGTCGCTGTCGCTCGAGACTGCTGCAACCAGGGACACGATACGTTGTTTTAGCGCCGACGCCGCGACCGCCAGTGGCCAGCGAACTCGACGGAGAATCCACGAAATGGTGGTGTACAGACATGTGGGGCGAACCCCTCGGCACTACAGATTGATATTTTTATATATTGAGCTTTCACTACCGAAGAGTGTCATGAATATAAATAGGAGCCGCTCGTAGACTCCAGTGGAGATACCGATCAATGTCCATGAATGCCGTCGTTTACAAAGGTGAACGCGAGGTAGCAGTCGAAGAAGTCGAACAACCACAGATCGAGCACCCAAACGACGTCGTAATCGACATCACGACGACGTGTATCTGCGGATCCGACCTCCACATGTACGAGGGACGGACGGCCGCAGAGTCAGGGATCGTGTTCGGGCACGAGAACATGGGGATCGTGACCGAAGTCGGCGATGCGGTGACCTCCCTCGAGGAGGGCGACCGGGTCGTCGCGCCGTTCAACGTCGCCTGTGGCTTCTGTGAGAACTGCGAGAACGGCTATACCGGCTTCTGTACGAACGTCAATCCCGGATTCGCCGGGGGCGCGTACGGGTACGTTGCGATGGGGCCGTACAAGGGCGGTCAGGCCGAGGAACTCCGCATTCCGTACGCGGACTTCAACGCACTCAAACTGCCCGACGGAGACGAACACGAGGACTCGTTCGCACTGCTCGCGGACATCTTCCCGACCGGCTGGCACGGCACCGAACTCGCAAATCTCGAGTCCGGTGACTCCGTCGCGATCTACGGCGCCGGCCCGGTGGGCCTGATGGCGGCCTACAGCGCCAAGCTCAAAGGTGCCGCCGAGATTTACGTCGTCGACCGCGTTCCCAGCCGCCTCGAACTGGCCGAGGAACACTGCGACGCGACGCCGATTAATTTCGAGGAGGGCGACCCGGTCGAACAGATCAAGGATATCCACGGCGGCGGCGTGGACAAGGGCGTCGACGCCGTCGGATATCAGGCGATCGATCCGGAGAAGCAAGGCGACGACGCGTACGATCCCGCTCGCGAGAACCCGGCTGTCGTCATCAACAATCTCATCCGGACGGTCCGACCGACCGGCGAACTCGGGATTCCGGGATTGTACGTCCCCGACGATCCCGGCGCACCGGACGAGATGGCCGCACAGGGCCGTCTCGGCATCGACTTCGGCCTCCTCTTCGAGAAGGGACAGGCGCTCGGTACCGGCCAGTGCAACGTCAAGGAGTACAACCGCGAGCTCCGCGACATGATCGTCGAGGGGCGCGCCGACCCCAGCTGGGTCGTCTCCCACCGCGTCGACCTGGAGGACGCACCAAAGATGTACGAGAAGTTCGACAACCGCGAGGAAGGCGTCACGAAGGTCCTGCTGGAACCGTAGCCCTCGCACGATCAGCCACTTCCGTTTTTTCGCATCACCACGGTACCTTCCGTGAGAGAGCAACGAATCACTTCACAGCCTTCGTACCCTAGATACAGGAGAGCTAGGACGAGACGCGGATACGGACGACGCAACCGATAGCCACCGCGGTGGTCAACGGCGACTGCGGGGATTCGATGGGCGTCGGAACGCCCGGCAACGAGATAGATCGGGCCCGGGAGGAGATCAATTGGATTTGCGGGGGAAGGGATCAGTAGAGTACTCGTCGGTCCGTTCGTCAAACGACGCCAGACAGTCGTCGAGTTCGGTGGTCACGGCCGCTTCGTCGAGGTCGCTGCCGATGAACACTAACCGCGTCACCGGATCGTCGTCGCCCCACTCGCCGATCGGGCCAGCCTGGACGGACGGACCGGCCTGACTTACCCCGAGAACCGTCTCCGGGCGGCTCGCCACCCACGCGAACCCTTTCGCGCGGATAATCTCGCCGTCCCAGTCGTCGAGCCACGCGTCGAACCGCTCGGGGTGGAAGGGGCGGTCTCGCCGATAGACGAACGACTCGACGCCGTGTGCCTCGGCCGCCGAAACGGCGTCGTCACTGTGGTCGTGATCCGGATGCTCGTTCGCTGTGTCTCCGGCCAAGGCTCGCTTCCAGCCTTGCTGTCGCCGTGCCGCTTCGAAGTCGAACGATCCGGTGTCGAGAACGGCGCTCGGGTCGACATCGCTGTACGTCGTTCGATGAAGCGTCGCACGCGGCTGGAGTTCGCGGATGGCGGCCTCGATAGACTCCCGGGCATCGTCGGGTACCATATCGCACTTGTTCAGCAACAACACGTCGCAGAACTCGATCTGATCGACTAACACCTCGGTCAGCGGGCGCTCAGGGTCCGGGGCGGCATCCGGAAGGGATTCCTCGGAATCGAACGCTTTCCAGAACCCGTAGGCGTCGACGACCGAGACTGTCGTATCGAGGCGGAACCGGTCCGGAAGGCTGTCCGCTTCTGTCCCATCCGTGAGCGCGCGAGCGATGGGAATCGGTTCGCTGATTCCCGACGCCTCGACGGCGAGGTAGTCGAACGAGCGCTCCTCGGCCAACCGCGTCGCTTGATCGACGAGGTCGCCCTGGAGCCGACAGCAGATACACCCGTTCGAGAGATCGACGACGCCCTCCTCCGTCTCGTCAGCGATCAACTCCGCGTCGACGTTGACCTCGCCCATGTCGTTGACGATGACGGCGATTCGCCTTTCGCCGGGATCGTTCAGCAGTCGGTTGACAAGCGTCGTTTTACCCGCACCCAGCGGTCCACTGATAACGGTGATCGGAATCTCCGATAGAGACGTAACCATTCCGTATCACATCTCGTGCCGACGGATAATGAATCTCCCGTCACCGTCGGGAGTGATGGTTCGTCGTTTGCCCCTTTATCGGAAGTGGTCCCGTTATCGAAGTTCCGTGTCTGTGGCTGGCATCGCGGCGGAACAGGGACACGTCCGGTATAGACTCGCTCGCACCGTCCACAACACATAATTCACTTGGTGTGTTGCGGAGAACGGGAAAGCGTGCCGTTTCGTCTATCAAAATACGGAACCCCCCTCAGTCGATAACCCGTGGAAGGCCTGTCTTGCTCTTCCGTGGTGGAGGTGTGATTTGATTCGCCTGTATTCGGTAGCACCGACCCACATACGACCATCGAACAAATTCAGTCTATCGAGTGATCAGGGCGATACTGAGAGCCGCGAATGCGATTCCAATAAATTTCGTTATCGTCGCATCGTCTCCGAGAACAACGATACCAAGGATGGCCGCTACGACGAAGTACATGGCACCGAGAGTAGAGACCATCGTCGTTGACCCCTGGGTGAATCCGATGTACATCGAAATAAGGCCGATTCCGGTGAACAGTCCTGCCGCGCCAGCAAGCATCCCTCCTCTCGCAGTAACGGCGAGCGATGCGTCTGAAACGACGATGAATCCAAGCGCGAGGAAACCCGCTACGAGATACGAGATCGCAGCGGCAGTCCTCGGATCGATGGCCTCCGACGCGGCGTTGCCTAGGATTATCCAAATCCCCCATGACGTCATCGTAATCAAGCCGAACAAAATTCCCGAATCCATTTCAGTGAACTCCATCCGTACGGTCTTCGCGCCGGTATTTAATGAAAAACAATGTTCGATATGACCGGTGCTTAAATACTCGCTGCTAACGGTTGTTCTGCGTCTGAATAAGTCCCTTCGCACGTGATGTCTCGACAGCAACCCCGGATAATGAACCGCGGTGCTCCGAAAAACGGAACTCCATATTCGATCGACTGAGTCTCCCGCTCCGACGTTTCGAATCAGTTACGAGTTATAGGCCTCTTGAGCGAGCTGATGGAAGCGGTGGACGGTGTGTTCGTTGGGGCCGAGTTGGGCCTGGGCGAGCGCGCCGGTTTTGAGGCCTTGCCACTGGCGCTCGACCAGCTCGAAGTCCTCCTCTTGGAGCTGGCGGCTCGTGCGGACGAACTCGCGTTCCTCGTCGGTGAGTTCGCTGTCGCGGAAGTAGTAGTCCGCGATGAGTTGGAACCGGTCGGTGTCGATCGGATCGACGATGTAGGTGCCGTAGCCGTCGGCGGTGCCGTACATGTTGACCGTGAAGTTCGGCCAGAGGTAATGGAACTGCGCCTCGTGCTCGTCGTGGATCCGCATCTCGTCCTCGACATCCTCAGCGTGCGTGTAGTGGAGGACCCAGTGGTAGTCGTTGACCTCGAGTTCGGACTCGTTGAGCGAGATGCCTTTGATCCAGTCCTGGTGGTTGGCCTGGCAGTGGTCACACTCCGAGTAGTTGCTCGCGAACACCTTCCAGTTGCACTCGACCTCCGAACTGATCCGGGTGGCAAGTTCGTACTCCTCGAGGGGCAGCGCCTCGAGTCGATCCTTCATGACGCCGGCCTGTTCGGCCAGCGGCATCGGATCCTCGCTGAGGTTGACGAAGAGCAGCGGCCCGATGCTGTCGACGTGCATCGACTCCGCATCGGCGAGCTCGTCCGGATCGACGCGACGGGGATCGGTCATCGGCGCGTCCTCGAGGAGCACGTCGCCGTCGCGAGCGGAGAAGTTGGCCACGGCGCGGACGTCACCGTCGTCGTCTCGAGCGACGATCAGATTCCGGCCACCGAGGGTTCGCGTGAAGTACTGGCCGGGATCGCTGATGCTGTTGGCGTGGCCGGCGTACACCCAGTACTGGCCGAAAATCTTCTCTTTTTCCATCTCGAAGACGTCGCCATCGGTGAAATACCGGGCCGGCAGCGCGTTTGTCTCGTCCGTGATGTCCGCGCTCACCGCCTCGGTCTGGCTTTGGTTCCATTGCGTCATGCGGTAGCACATTTGGGGGCGTTCCGAAAAAGCGTTCACCAGTTATATGGAATCCCATTATATGGTCGGTTTCCGTCTTCGGATATCAGATAGCTCCGCGATATCGATTTGACCGTCTCGAGCCGGCGACTCTTACGACCGACGTTCTAGTGTCGAGCCGCTTCATGCGCTTGAATCGCTCCGATACCGCCGTATTTACGCAGGGATTCTCGGGAAACAGATCGTGAAACACAAAACCTTAGATGTCGAACCTTTTGTTGATGGAGCGCGATAGCTCTGGCTGCGTTTTCGAATGGAACTCCGAGTTCGGTGCGGAAGAGACGGAAATAGAACTGCTGCCGGATCCGTCCGATCACGGATGGACGACGGGATATCGCCTATACTTTTCGACTGCGTAAACGTGGGAGGCAGGATCGCAGTTTCGGTGTCCCAGTTCGCCACGGTCTATCGGCTACCACGACCTTGGACGCCCTCTTTCGGACGCTGCAATTCGGCACGCGATGGGGGTCAGCGGCAGATAATGCCCCCACGCGCCGATGTGGGCGACAGGTCCGCTGGCCGACGAGAACGGTTGAGTCGTTCGAACGTCGAGCTATCGATCGGATTTCTGTCATCCGTACGTGTTCGGACTCGACACTAGAACGTCGGTCGTAAACGCGACCTATTACAAGTATACGCATGTAATTCCTTATCGGCTCGAGATCGCTGACCGGAATCGTCCGTACGAAGCCGTTCGCTGTTCGATTCTATGATATCGAGACCGCGACCGGAGATCGGTGACCGTTCCGTGACGTTCGCGAACTCGCATAGTATCGAATCTGTCACGATGTGTTTCACGAACGCACTCGATCCGCTCGACTCGTCCGCGATCTCGGTCAGTTCACGATCAACGCGATAGCGATCCCGCCTGGTGCCAGCAGACAAGTTCGTGGGCGAACCGCGATGGTTCCCCAGGATCGAACCGGACGGCTCTGCAGGTGGTGCGGGTACCTCCCACCTCTCAGAGCGGAATGATTACCCTGACCGTCGGGCACGGTCAGTCGGCGTGAGTCGCCCGCCTGTCGGTCGAAGCAGTCAACTATTTCGGTCGACGGGCGAGAGAACCGAGTATGGACGACGGAAAACAGGCCACGTTCGGCACGGAAGGGGAACTTCGAACCGACGAGACGGACACGACCGACGCCGGCTCCGATGCCGGGCCCGAGCACGACGACTTCGGCGACGAACTCGGTGAGAACGAGACCAAGTCCGGAGCGAACCGCTACGTCGTCTCGAGCCTCCTTCAGAAGGCGGTTCGGCGGTCCGACGAGGAGGTCGCGGCGTGGGCTGCGTGGGAACTGGTCCGTTCGGGCTACGCCTGGAACTTCTGGGACCGGATCAACCTCTACGTCGTCGAGGACTTGCGCGCCGGAGACGAGGTCGCGCTCACGGTGGCCCGGTACGAGGAACTGGCCCGCGAACGGTGGACGCCGGACTCCTGGCGCGGGCGGCTCTGTGCGGTCCACGCGGCCCTAGCGGCCGCTCGAGCGCCGTCGTCTCGTGAGGCCGCACACGCCGACGATTACTTCGGCGAACTCTCCGAAGAACGCGCCGCCGCACGCGAGGAGGACCGCGAGCCCCGCTACGACCACCCCGTCGACGAACTCGAGCCCGGCGAGACGTACGACGCCGTCTTCGACCAGCACACCTACGAGGGGAAGCGGCTCGGCCGCGACGGCGCCTTCTTCAGGACTCACGGCGGGCGAGTCGGGCCCGAGGGCGAACCGCAACTGAGCCGTCAGTGGCGGATCCGGAGCATGCGGCTCGAGGACCGCGACTACACCGAAGACGAACTCGTTCGAGCGGTGGAACCGATCGATCCCGACGAGAAGTGGCCCGAGACGGACACGACCGATTGCGAGGAGTGACCGCCGTGACGAGCGACGGTGGTGAACGAGAGTCGTCTGGCGTTTCGAATCGAACGCGAGTCAGTGAGCCGGGAGACGAACGAAAATGGTCGGTCAGAACGCACCGAGGTGATCGTCCTGCGGTTCGTACAGGCCGCCGGTCATCCGCACCTCGTGGATCTCGTCTAACGTCTCGCCGATCGAGACCCCTCGGTCGGACATCACCCCCGCGACGACGCCGATCGGGACGCCGTTCTCGTACTGCTCTTGCAGTTGCCAGATGACGTCCTTGAGATCGTCGGTAGCGACGTCGGCGGCGAGATCAATCTGTGCGCGTTCGAACTCCACGTCGTGGCCCGTCACGCGGTAGTGACGGCGGTAAAACTCGATGATTTCGTTCGGCGTCTCGGTTCGTAGATCGACGTCGCACTCCGGGCAGGACGCGACGTACGGTGCCTGATCTTGGGTACTCATGGGTTCTGAATGTCGTGTTTCAACGTCGGTCGGTTATACAGAGGCGATACTATCACGAGTCGTAGGCTTCCTGCGCGAGTTGGTGGAAGCGGTGGACGGTGTGTTCGTTGGGGCCAAGTTGGGCCTGCGCGAGCGCACCGGTTTTGAGGCCTTGCCACTGGCGTTCGACCAGTTCGAAGTCCTCCTCCTGGAGCTGGCGGCTCGTGCGGACGAACTCGCGTTCCTCTTCGGAGAGTTCGCTGTCGCGGAAGTAGTAGTCCGCGATGAGCTGGAACCGGTCGGTGTCGATCGGATCGACGATGTAGGTGCCGTAGCCGTCGGCAGTGCCGTACATGTTGACCGTGAAGTTCGGCCAGAGGTAGTGAAACTGCGCCTCGTGCTCGTCGTGGATCCGCATCTCGTCCTCGACGTCTTCGGCGTGGGTGTAGTGGAGGACCCAGTGGTAGTCGTTGACCTCGAGTTCGGACTCGTTGAGCGAGATGCCCGTGATCCAGTCCTGGTGGTTGGCCTGGCAGTGGTCACACTCCGAGTAGTTGCTCGCGAACACCTTCCAGTTGCACTCGACCTCCGAGACAATCCGAGTCGCGTGTTCGTACTCTCCCAGCGGAAGGGACTCGAGTCGATCCTTCATGACGCCGGCCTGCTCGGCCAGTGGCATCGGATCCTCGCTGAGGTTGACGAAGAGCAGCGGCCCGATGCTATCGACGTGGACGTCGTTGAGTCCGTTTGACTCGCAATCGAACTCCTGTATTTCGTCGTCCTCGAGATCGGGGTTCAAGCCCGCTTCCTCGAAGCTTCTGGGCGTACTCTGAAGGTTCCCGTTCAGGTCGTACGTCCAGAGGTGGTACGGGCACCGAATTCGCTTCCCCTCGCTGGGATCGGTCATCGGGGTATCCTCGACCATCTTCGAGCCGCGGTGGGCGCAGACGTTGTCGAACGCCTTGATATCCCCCTCGTGACCGCGGACGATGATCAGTTGGCGTTCGCCGATAGTTCGCGTGAAGTACTGGCCGGGATCGCTGATGCTGTTGGCGTGGCCGGCGTACACCCAGTACTGGCCGAAAATCTTCTCTTTTTCCATCTCGAAGACGTCGCCATCGGTGAAATACCGGGCCGGCAGCGCGTTTGCATCGTCCGTGATGTCCTCGCTCACTGCTTTCGTCTGGGAGTCGTCCCACTGTGTCATACGATACCAATAACACAATGGGACCTAAAAACGGTTAACCAGTGATATTGAACATGAATATAAGTGGATAACCGACCTGGGGAGAGGACCCGTTTTTCCGTTCCGATAACGCGGTCCGTTCCGTTTCGGGGCGTCGCGGATGATTCCAGCGTCCGCGAGCATCGGTAGATGAACGCGCCGGAACGAGGTTCCCGTCCGTTCGATCACGTCGTCCACGGGCTCGGTCGCCTCGAGTCGTGACTTCGCGCGTACGGTCGTCGAAACCGATCGCGTCGCGGTCGAGGAGAGATTGCGGCACGTCGAGACGAGTCGGCCAGTGTCCTGTGCAGCGTGTCCCTGTCACGGGCACCAAGTCCATCTCGGTGGCCCATGGTTTACTGGGCGTCTGAGAGCGGGAGCAGTGGGAAAGGGGGTGATGCGCGCTGTTAGCGCTTCGGGAGTCCTCCGACGGCGGCTCATGTTACTGGCCGTCGGTGACGCTCTCGCGGATCCGATCGGCGATCTCGTTTCGCGAGGGGTGTCGCGTGGGTTCGTCCGAGTCGTAGACGCGTTTCATGACGAGATCGAGCAGGTTCAGCTGCTCGAGCAGTTCGCGAGTTCGACCGCGCTCGAGGCTGAGATTCCGGGTGACGTCGTGTAACGTCATGGACGACTCGAGCGCGTCCATCAGTTCGTTGATTTCGACGTCTTCGGGAAGACCGATCCCGTCGGCGAGGAGCTGTTTCTCCGGGACGGACGCGGCCGAATCGTCCGCCGTCGCCGGTCGATCGGGTTCGCCGTCGGTCGCCGGCTTCCGGTCTTCAGCGGCGGTGCCGTTCTGCTGGCCGGTCGTCGTTTCCGAACCGTCGGTCGTCGCGTCATCCTCGTCCGATGCGTTCGTCTCGTAGGACGTCGGCTCGTGGATGCCAGCGTCGATCATGTATCGCCGAACGGTCTCTGACGCGACGTCCATCTCAAGCACCTCCGCCATCGCAGTGAACGTATCGAAGGAGTCGTACAGACACGCGAGGTACTCGACGTCGTCGTACGGTGGCAGGTCTTCGTTCCGTGCGGCCGCGATTGCGCGCTCGGTCTCGTCGTCGATCGTGACGTCGCTCGTCACCGCGTTCGGAGCCGGATCTGAGGGGGATCGATCGCGGGAATCGGGCACGCGTTCGTCCTCGCTTTCGGTCGCCGACTTCGACTCGCAGGTCGTTACCGTCCCCTCGAACGAATCGACCGGTGCCTCGCGATCCGGGCGATCGCACTCGATGGGGTCGGTCGATTCGCTTCCGTTCTCGTCGGACTCGGTATGCCCGTTTGCGGTCTCACTGCTCGGCTCCGCGTTCGCCCCGATACTGAGGTCGAACGTGACGACGACGGTCCCCTCCGAGGTGACGGTTGCTCCCTCCGTGACACACGACGCGTCCGCGGGCACGAACTCGTCTATCTCCGGCACCGCTGATGGCGGAAACTCGAGGCAGAAACCGCCGTTCTCCCCGACCGTCGCCGCTCGCGGTGTCGCTTCGGTCTCGCTGGCCGACACTCCTGCGGCCGAACACAGTGGAACCACGACGTCGATCGTCATGCTTGGTTCGTCACCGTCCCCACGAACCGTCGCGTCGACGCGATGGATCTCGCCTCCGTCCGCCTCGTATCGTTCGATCGTTCGAGAGAGTTTCTCAATCGAGTCACAGACTCCCATGATACTCGTAATCACACACCTATTTGGGATAAGGGTACATGAGGAATAGTTCACCCATTCATATGTCTCTCGGAAAACCCGTCCTAGAACGGTGATACGCTCCAATCGTCGTGGCACCCGTTATATCGTGGTGTGGCTACTCGTGACACAATATTTTCATACTCTCCCCTTGCGCTCCTGAGACGAACGCTTCCGGGACGGCTGGCGGCCGATCCCGGTGGCGGGTATCTGTCATGAGCACGATTACGGTTATAACTGACAGTGAATCGTTCGCAAAGACTGCCGAGTGCGCACCGGACGGCGCTCGCGTCCCAGTCGAGGTACGCATCTCCGTCGGCGATCCGTTCGACGCTTACTGCAGGGCCCGGACCGACGAGGCTGACGGCTTCTACTTCGAGACGACCGGCGGTCAGTCCGGCTGGGACTACTTCGGTGTTGATCCCGTCGAACGAATTCGAGTAACTGCGAACGCGCTCGATCGAGACGGCGAGAGTCCAACAATCCGAACGATCGACGCGCTCCTCGAGCGCGAGCAGTTGGTGCACGGAGACTGCTCGGTGCCGTATCCTTGCGGTGCGTTCGGCTGGCTCTCCTACGACGTCGCCAGAGAACTCGAGTCGGTACCGTCGACGACGACCCCCGAACGCGGGTTGCCGCGGCTTCAACTGGGTGTCTTCGACCGGGTCGTCGCGTGGAGCGAACCGCGTGATGACGACGGCGGAACGGAACTCCGAGTGACCGCCTGTCCCGTGGTCGACGGCCGATCACGCTCGCTCCGCGATACAGGCGACCTTCTCGCCGGCGGTCACGACGGACTCGCGGGTGAGCGAGTAGATCACGCCGGCGTCGGTCGTCGTCACGCGCTGGCGTTCCTCGAACGTCGAGGGGCAGTACACCGTCCCCAGTTCGGTTCCCGCGGACACGCGATCACCGACGGTGACCTCCGGGTTCGGTTCGAAGAGCCCCGAAGCGTCGGTACCGATCCGTCCCTCGTCGTTTCGGAGGATCGTCTGCGACGGCGTCGGCCCCGGTTCCTCGCGGAGCATCCCCAGTTCCCCGAGGACGTTCCGGAGCCCGCAGACCCCGCGGTGTGCCGCGTCGTGATCGATCTGGCGACTGTTCGAGAGCTCCGGAACGATCGCTGGAATCCCGGCCCGCGCGGCGGCCGTTCGGAGCTTGC
This sequence comes from Halostagnicola kamekurae, assembly GCF_900116205.1. NCBI lineage: Archaea > Methanobacteriati > Methanobacteriota > Halobacteria > Halobacteriales > Natrialbaceae > Halostagnicola > Halostagnicola kamekurae. Next base: position 223,143 of record NZ_FOZS01000004.1, read on the forward strand.
CCTGAAACGACTCGTCGGCCGCGCCGTCGTCCGCTGTGTCGTCTTCCGGTTCACCGTCGGACGGGGCGTCGGTCAGGAGATAGTCGGCCCCGAACGTTGCCGCGAGGGTCCGGGATTTCCGATTCCCGTGCTGGAATCTGACGTGCTCGAGCATGTCCGGGGTTCCGGTGTGCAGATCGATCACGACGTCAGCCGGTTCGATCACCTCCCACAGTCGAGCGACGATCCGCTCCTGGAGGGTTCCCGCGTCGTCGCCCGGCCAGACGCGATTACAGTTGGAGTTAACTGCGTCGACCGCCTGCGGCGTGACGTACGATCCGTGATCGAACGCGAGCGAATTGACGACCGGCACGGCGATCACCGTGCCGGCGAGGTCCGCGGTCAGCAGGTGACGGTGCAACCGACGCATCGCAGCCGTTCCGTTGAGTTCGATGCCGTGCTGTGCGGCCTGCACGTAGGCGGTCGGTCCGGCTCCGCCGTCGTACCGATGGACGGTTACCGCGACGTCCGTCCCGGACGGCAAGCGAGCGAGACGGCGCTCGGCGGTCGCGTGGGTGACAGTCTCGTACTCCATACTCGTTCAACCCCTCGTTCGGACTTGTAAGTTTGCACGTGTCTCGAGGAAGTATGTTTTATGCGACTACGCGTACAGCGATCGACCGTATGCATCTCGAGCGAGCGACGTGGACGGAGATAGACGCGGTCGAAACGGACCTCGCACTGCTCCCGATCGGGAGCACGGAGCAACACGGTCCGCACGCACCGCTGGGAACTGACACGCTCAACGCCGAGGTGGTCGCGGACGCGGCCGCGGAGCGGTACGAGGGGTCGGTCGCGGTCGCGCCCGCGGTCCCCGTCGGTATCGCTGCGGAACACCGGCAGTTCACCGGCACGCTCTGGGCCTCGGAGTCGACGTTCAAGTCGTATGTCCGCGATATCGTCGAGAGCCTCGCCCACCACGGATTCGATCGAATCGTTCTCGTCAACGGACACGGCGGGAATACGAGCGCCCTCCGGGAGGTCGCCGGTCAGATCACTCGATCCGACGACGCCTACGCCGCGCCGTTCACGTGGTTCGACGAGGTCGGCGAACACAGCTCCCGTATGGGCCACGGCGGGCCGCTCGAGACGGCGCTGGTACAGCACGCGAATCCAGGAGCCATCCGCGAGGACCGCCTCGAGGAAGCCGCCGAGAACGGAAGCGATCGCTGGGGCGACTGGCAAGGACGGGTCAATCTCGCGTTCGACTCGGCCGAGTTCACCGAGAACGGCGTCGTCGGCGATCCGCGCGAGGCGAGCGCAGAACTGGGCGAAGAGCTGCTCGACGCGGCGGCCGACGCGCTGATAGCGTTGCTGAAGACCGTCGCTGACCGGGATCTCGACCGTCCCGCCCACCGGTGACCGGATCCCGCGACGGCGTGGCCGATCCCCGACTCTCGATGAGACGGTCCTCGCCGTCGGTGTCGCCGCGAGACCGTCGCCTCGAGCGTTCGCTTTTCACATGGTTATCGCTGTTATTCGATCGAGCGATCGCACCTCATCGGCATCGGTCGCGAAACTCCATCCGTTAGCACGCTGACCCGCTGTTGGCGATCGGTGACCGTCTGGACAGCTCTCGTTGTCTGTCTTTGGTATCGTACAATGGAGGTTGTAAATACACGATCTAGTTTGCCGGGTTCGGCAAAGACGGTTATCGTCGGCATCGGCATCGTCGAATGCAGCACAACCGCTGTACAACCCTGAACGCGAGCGCGTGCTGTCGTAACGTCGTCGGTCGGTTGACGGGTCCGCCACACCGCATGAACGCGTTCTTCCGGATCATTGTCGCTTTTCACTCCCTCTCACTCGCGTAGCCGACCGGGTCTCGGTAGCGATTGGATCCGCTCGGCGTCGTTCATTGTTCGCTACTGTTGACAGCTCGAGGTGACACCGTCAGCACCCACTCGCCGAAGTACGAGGGAAGGCGGAACCCAGTAAGGCTGAGGACCCGGGAACCGGGGCAGGGCCCGGGAGACGGGGCGGTGTCGCTGGTCGCGGTTGCGGACTCCACCGTCCCGGTTTCGGCACCACCGTCTGGCGCCGTTCGGGGAGACCGCAGAGAGACAGATAAGTTTCCACCGCAAATACTACTGGTGTACAAATAAGTTCGCCGAACCTGACCGTGAGACCGATCGTAGCGACCGATTAGAGACACGGGCGTCTGCTCGGACGATCCGGTTTGGGAACGGAGCGGCGATCAACACGTGGATTAATTATCCTTCCTGAAATCCATTCAGTCGGCATCACTGCGGGTCGATGCGGTCCGTTTCGACGAGCGATGGCACCGACACCCGAGCGAGGTTCGGGCCTAGCGCCTCGCCTCCTCGAGCGGACAGCCCGTAGCGATCGAAACGAGATCAGCTATGACACAGATTATCGACGGAAACGAGATTGCGGATCGTATCACTGCAGACCTAGAACCGTGCCTCGAGACACTCGCGGACGCCGGCGTGACGCCGGGACTGGCGACGGTCCTGATGAGCGACGACGGTGCGAGCGAGACCTACGTCTCGATGAAGCGGCGGGCCTGCAACGACCTCGGGATCGAGAGCATCCACCACGAACTCGATCCGGACGCGCCCGCCGACGCGCTGTTCGATCGGATCGACGAACTGAACGGCGATCCGGCGGTCCACGGGATCCTCGTGCAGTTACCGCTCCCGAATCACGTCGACCGACAAGCCGTCCTCGAGCGGATCGATCCGCGGAAGGACGTCGACGGGTTTCACCCAGAGAACGTCGGTCGATTGGTCACCGGGGCGCCGCGGTTCAAGCCGTGTACGCCCCACGGCATCCAGAAACTGCTCGAGGCGGAGGACGTCGAGACCGAGGGTGCGGACGTCGTCGTCGTCGGCCGGTCGAACATCGTCGGGAAACCGATGGCGAATCTCCTCGTCCAGAAGTCCGATACCGGGAACGCGACGGTGACGGTCTGTCACTCGCGCACGGACGATCTCGTGGCGAAGACGCGAGACGCGGACATCGTCGTCGCGGCCGCCGGCGTTCCGGAACTGATCGATGGCTCGATGCTCTCGCCGGGAACGACCGTGGTTGACGTCGGCGTCAACCGCGTCGACGTCTCCGAACGACGTTCGGAGGACAGTCAGACGGAGTCTGACCAGTCGGATACGGAGAAGGGGTACGAACTCGTCGGTGATGTCGAGTTCGAGAGCGCGAAGGAGAAGGCCGACGCGATCACGCCGGTCCCTGGCGGCGTCGGGCCGCTCACGATCACGATGCTCCTCTACAATACGATCAAGGCGGCGAGTCTGCGAGCTGACGTCGACGTATCGCTCCCGTGACCGTCGTCGCAGACGCGGTGGCCCGATCGAACCGGTGACGATGCCGCGTTCGCAAAAACGTATCAACAATATTTTCTTTTGTGGAATTCGCGAATTGCTCCGCAAAACGGCCTCGCTCGCCGGTTTCACTTAAGGCAACGGTATATTTATGAGAGGGACTGTGTCATGTGTGGGTATCACATGAGTACAGATAGCTTGCCATCGAGAGCGAAGACGGTGATCATCGGCGCCGGGGCCGTCGGGTGTAGTATCGCCTACCACCTGACGGAACTCGGTGCAGATGACGTGGTCGTTGTCGATCAGGGACCGCTTCCGGTGACCGGCGGTTCGTCGACGCACGCGCCGGGAATCATGTTCCAGACGTCGCCGTCGAAGATCCAGACCAAGACGGCCCACTACACGAGCCGACTGCTAAAGGACGCGGGCGTCTACACCGAGGTCGGCGGTATCGAACTCGCCCGCTCCGAGGAACGGATGGACTTCCTCCAGCGACGCGTCGAGTGGGCCACCTCGTACGGGCTGCCGGAGCCGGAACTCCTCGAGCCCGAGGAGGTCACGGAGCGTCTCCCGCTCGTCGACGAGGACGAGATCCTCGGCGGGTACTACTCGCCGACCGACGGTCGGGTCGATGGAACCGACGCGTTGCAGTGGTACATCGAGACGTCGTCGGCGCGGTTCTTCGGCGACACCGAGGTGACGGACATCGAGGCCAGCGGCGGCGAGATCCAGGCGGTCGTCACCGACAACGGCCGTATCGAGTGCGACCGGTGCGTCCTCGCGACGAACAACTGGGCGTACCAGACCGGTCAGATGGCGGGCCTCGACCTGCCGATCGCTCCCGTCGAGCACCAGTACGTGGTCACGGAGCCGCTCGCGGAACTCGACGACGGTTCCAGCGACGTGATCGGCGACGCCACCATCGGCCTCGAGGTCCCCGGCGATAGCCAGATTACGGAGTCCATGGCCCAGCCGCCGGATCGGCCGGTCGGTCGGGACCAGGACAACTCGTTGTACTTCCGCACTCACGGCGACGGCTACGGTCTCGGCTCGTACAACCACGAGCCGCTGGTCGTCGACCCGGACGAGATGGGGACAAACGACGAGGACAGCCAGGCGTCGGTCCACACCTTCACCGAGAAGCACTGGACGAAGGCGACGCACCCGAATCGCGAGAAGTCGCCCCAGCAGGCGTTCGACGAACTGCTGCCCGCGACCGAGGACAAAGACTTCCGCATCACGGAGAACGGGATCTTCGTCTACACGCCCGACGGGATGCCGGTTCTCGGCGAGACGGCGGCGGTCGACGGGCTCTGGACCGGGTTGGCGATCTGGTGGACCCACTCCGGCGGCTACGGGAAGATCCTCGCCGAGTGGATGGAGAACGGCGTCCCGCGACTCCCGTCCGGACCCGTCGACACGAGCGGCATCCACGTCAATCGGTTCGAGCCCCACGCCGGGAGCAAGGACTACTTCACGGATCGCGGTGGAAAGCGCTACGAGCAGGTGTACAGCATCGTCGAACCGCGGTGGCAACCCGACGACCGCCGCGGACTGCGCGTGAGTCCGTTCTACGACCACCAGCGGGACCTCGAGGCCGAGTTCTACCAGAGCGGCGGCTGGGAGACGCCCCAGTGGTACGAGTCTAACGCGGACCTCGTCGAGAAGTACGAGGAGCAGATCCCCGAACGGGACGGCTGGCAGGGGATCAACCGCTCTCCCATCGAGGGAGCCGAGCACCTCCACACCCGCGAGAACGTCTCGATGTTCGATATGACGACGTTCAGTTCGATCATGGTCGAAGGCGAGGACGCCGGCGACTTTCTCCAGCGTATCTGTAGCAACGACATGGAGATCGATACAGGTCGGGTCCGCTACTCGACGATACTGAACGAGGGCGGAACCATTCTCGCCGACATCACCGTCGCCCGGATAGGCGACGGCGAGTACATGGTGACTACCGGCGGCGGCAACTCGCCGGGTATCCACGGCTCCTGGATCGAGGACCACGCGCCCGACACCGTCTCCGTGACGGTCGAGGAATCCGCGAAGTGCACCGTCGGACTGTGGGGGCCGAAGTCTCGGCTGCTGCTCCAGCGAGTCACCGATACCGACGTCTCTAACGACGAGTTCCCGTACTTCAGTTGCAAGCGGCTCTACGTCGGTGACATCCCCGTGATCGCGCTACGGGTCTCGTACGTCGGCGAACTTGGCTGGGAGCTGTGGGCCCCCTCCGAGTACGGACGGAAGCTCTGGACCACACTCTGGGAGGCCGGGCAGGACTTAGACGTCAGGCCCATGGGCGGTGGCGCCCTCGAGTCGATGCGCCTCGAGAAAGGGTTCCGCCTGTGGGGGACTGACATCGACACGGACGTCAACCCGCTCGAGGCCGGCCTTCCCTTCGCCGTCGACCTCGACACCGAGTTCATCGGGAGAGAGGCGCTCGTTGAGGCCAAAGAGGCGGGCATCGACACCGAGGTCGCCTGCCTGACACTAGACGATTCGACGGACGCGATGCTGAGCGGCCGGCCGGTGTTCGCTGACGGCGAGGCCGTCGGCTACGTTCAGGCCGGCGACTACGGCTACAGCGTCGGCGAATCGATCGCCTACACCTACTTGCCCAGCGAGTACGCCGACGCCGGGACGTCGGTGCAGATCGAGTGCGAAGGGGAGACCTATGACGCGACGGTCCGCGACGAGCCGCTGTTCGATCCCGGCCGCGACAAGATCATCCGGTAGCGTTCGACGACCAACAGCCACAAATTCAATCATGAGCGAATTTCACGACGGAGAATCGTTAGTTCGGTACGCGGACATTGAACGAGCACGCGACCGCCTCGACGACGAGACGGTCGTCAAGCGGACACCAGTCGAGCGGAGCACGTCGCTCGGCGAGATGGTCGACGCGGAGGTGTATCTGAAGATGGAGCACCTCCAGTGGACCGGCTCGTTCAAGACCCGTGGGGCGTACAACAAGATCAGCCGGGCGGTCGACGACGGAGCCGACGAGTTCGTCGCCGCGAGCGCGGGCAACCACGCACAGGGCGTCGCTCTCGCGGCGACGAACTGCGGCGCGGACTCGACGATCGTGATGCCGACCCACGCCCCGCAGGCGAAGATCGACGCGACGCGGAGCTACGGCGCGACGGTCGAATTGGTCGGGCAGGACTTCCAGGAGGCGATGACGTACGCCCAGGAGTACGCCGCCGACAACGACGTCGAGTTCGTCCACGCGTACGACGATCCGCTCATCGTTGCCGGACAGGGGACGCTCGGTATCGAGATCCACGAGGACTGCCCCGATGTCGACACCGTCGTCGTCCCCATCGGTGGCGGGGGACTCATCAGCGGCGTCGCCACCGCTCTCGAACGCCTCTCTCCCGAGACGCGCGTCGTCGGCGTCCAGGCCGAGGGGGCCGCGACCGTCCACGAGAGTCTCGACAAGGGAATCCCGGTCACGCTCGACGAAGTCGATACCATCGCCGACGGGATCGCGACCGGCGGGATCTCCGACTTGACACTGGGACTCATCGAGGACCACGTCGACGTGGTCGTCACCGTCTCCGACGCGGAGATCGCTAACGCGCTCCTGCTGTTGCTCGAGCGCGCGAAACAGGTCGTCGAGGGCGCGGCCGCCGCGTCGGTCGCGGCCGTCCTGAGCGACCAATTGGACGTCAGCGGTGAGACCGTCATGCCCGTCCTCGGCGGCGGGAACCTGGACATGACGATGCTGCAGACGATCCTCATCCACGCGCTCACGGAGCGGGGACAGATCCTGCGGCTTCGCGTCCGAATCGACGACATGCCCGGAAAGATGGACGTCATCTCGGGAGTCATCGCCGACCACGGAGCGAACATCCAGACGGTTCGGCACGACCGCGCGGTCGAGGACCTCACCGTCGGCGAAGCGTACCTGGTGTTTCAGATCGAGACCAGCGGTGCCGAACACGCTGCGACGATCATCGATGCAATCGAAGAGGAAGGGTACGTCGTCGAGGACATCAACCGCAAATAATCAAATATCACATATATAGTGCGCAATCACGCCCGGAGAGGCAGTTCACCGCGCACAATATGTTCGACAACAGATAGAAGGTCAGGCTTATAACGAACGATAGAGACAACTCATGCGTGACAGTGACAAACGATGACCGGAACTAGGGAGTGGACGAATCCGAGACGTACCGAGAGCCCGGAACCGAGAAGCGATCCGCTCGGCTCCGGACTGGAGACGCCCACACGGGTGGCCGAACAGTGCCGACTGTCTGTAATGGGGTGATCGAGAATGGCACAATCAGATCAGAAGGGGCCGTTCGGACAGTTCGTTGACGAGCTTGATACGCCGGTGTTCGCGGTCGGCTTCGTCGCCGCGGTAGTCGCGGTGCTCGCGTTCCTCGTCAGTCCGGATACCACGACGGGGTACATGACCGGCGTGAACGACTTCCTGTGGACTGTGGCGGGCTGGTGGTACCTGGTCGCGATGTTCCTGCTCGTCGCTTTCGTTGGGTTCCTGATATTCGGTCCCTGGGGGAACATCAAGCTCGGCGCCCCGGACGAGAAGCCGGAGTTCTCGTTCCCCGCGTACTTCGCGATGCTGTATTCCGCCGGGATCGCCGCCGGGATCGTGTTCTGGGGACCGGCTGAGGCGATCTTCCATTACGACGCCGTCTCGCCGTTCGTCGGCGCGGAGGCCCAGTCGTCGGGAGCGGCCGTCAGCGCGATCCAGTACACGTTCTTCCACTGGGGACTCTCCGCATGGACCGCCTACGTCGTTATGGCGCTGCCGATCGCGTACTTCGCGTACAGATACGATGCACCGATGCGTATTTCGACAGTGATCGCTCCGTGGGTCGGGTTCGACAACCTTGATAGTCCGATCGCGAAAGTCATCGACATTCTCGCGGTGTTCGCGACGATTGGCGGCGTCGCAACGACGCTGGGGCTGGTCGGGAGCCAGTTCCTCGTCGGCGTCGAGTGGATGACCGGCGTGAACGTCGGCGACTTCGGAACGGTGATCGTGATCACCGGCCTAACCGTCGCGTTCACGATTTCGGTCGCACTCGGCATCAAGAAGGGCATCCGTCGGCTTTCGTACTTCAACATGGTCCTATTCGGCGTGGTGACCGTCGCGACGTTCGTCCTCGGCCCGACGGCGTACATCATGTCGGTCGGGACCGAAGCGCTCGGCGCGTACGCGAACCAGTTCGTCACGATGAGCTTCTACACCGGCGCCGAGACTACCATGGGCGGCGGCGTCGCCGAGTGGGTCGGCAGCTGGACCGTCTTCTACTGGGCATGGTGGTTCTCCTGGACGCCGTTCGTCGGCCTGTTCATCGCCCGCATCTCCCGCGGCCGGACGGTTAGACAGGTCGCTGTCACGGGCGTGATCGCCTCGACCGGCATCACGATTCCCTGGTTCGCGACGATGGGCGGCACCGCCATCTTCCTTCAGGAGAACGGCCGAGCCGACATTCTCTCCGTCATCAATGAACTCGGCGAGGCCGGGTCCGGCTACCCGCTGTTCGAGGCGCTTCCGCTCGGGGGCCTGCTGACGGTGCTGTTCCTCGTCCTCGTGACGACGTTCCTCGTCACGTCAGCCGACTCCTCGACGCTGGCGCTGGGCATGTTGACAACCGGCGGCGCCGAGAGCCCGTCGACGATCAACCGCGTCATTTGGGGTTTCCTCATCGGCGCGCTCGCGTCGCTACTGATGGTCACCGGCGGCGTCGACGCGCTCCAGCAGGCCGCGATCATCACCGGCGGTCCGTTCTCGATCATCGCCATCCTGGCCGTCGTCGCGATGATCGTCTCCTTCGGCGATCGCCGGCCGCTGTTCCTCCGCGAGGAGGACGATGTCTCTCTCCCGAACCCCGAACTCAAGCCGACCGAGCAGGAGGGCGCTGATCCATCCGACGACTGACCGTTTCCGCGGTCTCGGTCACTGTCGCCCGCGTAGTCGGCTCCGGATGCGGTTCGGAGCACCCGCCTCGAGACGTCAGTAGCCGTCCGAGCCGAACCGGCGGAACGGTCGAACCGTAGATTGGAAACTTCTGGCAGGGTCGTCAACACACGATGAGACGCCCTCGGCGACCACGCCGGACGACGGCGCGTCGAGCACGTCGACGATGCGCTCGGTGACGGTTTCCATTTCGGCCTCCCTGAGGTCGCGAGTCGCGGGCACGGGGGTGCCCACGCGGATCTTCACAAAATATAATTCTGCTAACTAGACGTGGAACGGAACCGACATTTAAGAGACCCGAACTGGTACCCTATTGTGATGCGAACCGTTAGCACCGACGACGCACCGGCAGCCGTTGGCGCGTACAGTCAGGCGACCAGAACCGACGACGTCCTCATCACCGCTGGCCAGCTCCCGCTGACCGCGGACGGCGACCTGCTGGACGACGAATCGGTCGGCGACCAGACGAGACAGTGCCTGGAAAACGTCGCGGCGATCCTCGAGGCGGAAGGCCTGTCGATGGACGACGTCCTCAAGACGACGGTCTTCCTCGACGACATCGACGACTTCGAGGAGTTCAACGAGGTCTACAGCGAGTTCTTCAGCGAGGAGCCGCCCGCTCGGAGCGCGGTCGAAGTCGGCCGCGTCCCGAAGGGTGCGGCGATCGAGATCGAAGCGACCGCGGCTGTCGAATAGGCGACCGCGGCGAGCACCGGTCCGAAATCGATCCGTCTGTCCCTCCGTTTCGTTCCGTCGATCACGATCAGCGAAGCGAGAACGAAGAATACGACCGCTCGAGATGTCAGTTGCCGGTGGGATCGTTCGCCGGGGCTTCCCCGTCTGCCGACTGTCGAGTCCTCACGGACGCCAGTACGATTCCTCGATAGAACGAACCGCTACGCGAAGCACACGCCGCATCATGTTCGAGACTTCATAACGTTGTCAGTGGTATCGGTTGTCCGTCGAGCGCGTCTCGAGGCCCGAGGTCAGTTGCCGTCGAGACAGTATCCGACGGCGGTTCGTCTCGGTTACACCGATCGGGTCGCGCCGCTCACTCGAGTTCGAGGGAATCGAAGAGAACGCTATCGCGGGAGGAAACCCATCAGTCGTCGGCGACGGCCGTTGTGTCACCGTCTTCAGCGGAGAGTTCCTCGCGGCTGTCGACCGGCTCGCTGGGATTCACCCGATCCAGTTCCGTCGGGGCACCGAGCTGGGCGTCGGTCGCGTTCGGATCGACGACTCTCGTCTGTCCGCCCTCGACCGCGATCTCGTCCTCGAGGTGCAACTGAATCGCCTCCACGAGAGCGTCCGCCTCGAGCGGCTGGCCGCGGTCCTTGAGGTCCGCTTCGGTCGCGTCAGCGGGGACGTTGAACGCCCGTTGGGCGATGATCGGTCCCTGATCGAGGTCCGTGGTCACGTAGTGAGCAGTGACGCCGGCAATCCGGACGCCCTCTTCGAGGGCCTGCCGGTAGGCGGCTGCCCCGGGGAACGCCGGCAGCAGCGAGGGGTGGACGTTGATGATGCGGTCTTCGTACCGGAAGACGACCTCCGGTGAGAGGATCCGAATGTAGCGGGCCAGCGCGATGAGATCGGTCTCGTACTCCGCGAGGAGGTCGACGAGCTCGTTCTCGTCCGGCGTTCCGTTCTCGTCACCGACGTCGTGGAAGGGGACGTCGTACTCCTCCGCGAGTGGGCGGAGCGTGCCGTGATTTCCGATGACGACCCCGATGTCGGCGCCGAGTTCGTCGTTCGCCCAGCGCTCGAGGAGGGCCTCCAGGCAGTGGCTCTCCTTGGTGACGAGCACGGCGATGGACTGATCCTCGCAACTGGACGGGAATCGAACTTGGACATCGACGCCGAACTCGTCGCCGAGCGCGTCGAGGTCCGTCCGGAGTCGTTCCTGCGAGACTGGCATCTCGGACGCGTCGACTTGCATGGTCATCCGAAACGTGCCGTCCCGAACGGCCTGATCCAGGTCGACGATGTCCACGTCGCGTTCGAACAGCAGCGACGTCACGTCGGCGATTATCTCCGAGTTGTCGTCGCCGACGATCGTGATCTCGGTCCGCTCACGAGTCATCGCTCCCACCTCCGGGACCCGTCCTCGGTCGCGGCGGTCGGCTTCGCTCGGCCGATCCGGTGGCGCGTGCTGATCGGTCTACTCGGTCTGTCGCCGCGGCGAACGGCGCATTCTGTGCTAGTGGCATTCATTCTCCTGTTCCAGATCGCCGTTAAAGAAGCTTGGCTCTCCTGATATCGGGAGGATAGGACGTGTTTGCCGACCGGCTCTTCCATTCGAAATACCGACACTATGAAAAGCAGCGTTCGGGTCGGTCGGCGATCGTCTCCGATCGGGCCGAGAGAACTCAGGCCTCCGTTCGGAGGTAATCGACGACGGCGGTCGGCTCGTCTTCGAGACCGCCGCCCTGTGCGAACGTCGGTCCGCCACCGCCACCGCCGCCGAACGTCGCCGTGACGTCGTCGACGAGTTCGCTGGCATCCGTCTCACCGGTCGTGCCGACGACCACGAACGCGCTTCCGTTCACGCCAGTCAGCGCGATCACGTCGCCGATATCGCCCGCGAGCGAGCGCACGCGCTCCGACACGTCGTTGGGGCCGATACCGTCGATATCGAGTTCGCCGACCACCCACTCCTCGCCGCCCTTCGAGACGGTGTCGTCGCCCAGCGACTCGAGGCGGTTCTCGAGAAGGCGATCGCGCAGGGCGTCGACCTCCGCCTCGAGGGCTGTGTCCTCTTCGACGATGCTGGCCGCTCGCTCCGGGAGTCCCTCGACGCTCGTCTCCAGCGTTCGGGCGGCTCGGGTCGCGGCCCGCATCTCCTCGAGCCGTGCGCGAACGGCGGCCGGGCCGACCGCGTACTCGACGCGCACGAGACCCGATCCCGGATTCGACACCTCGAGGATCTCTACGGCCCCAATCTCGACGGTGTTTTCGACGTGTGTTCCGCCGCAGGCAGCAACGTCCCAGCCGTCGATCTCGACGACGCGGACGGTCTCGGTCGTCTCGGCCGCGCCGGTCTCGTTGAAGACGATTTTGTCGCGATCTCGGGCCTGAGCCGCGTCCATCTCCCGCCAAGAGACGTCTCTCGACTCCCAGACGACCTCGTTGACCATCCGCTGGAGGGTGAGCGCGTTCACCTCGTCCGGGTCGCGGTCGATCTCGAAGTCGATACGGCCCTTCTCCGCGTCGATGTCGAACCCGCCGTAGCCGTGGTCGTCGAACAGTTCGCGAGCGGCGCCATACAGCACGTGACTGGCGGTGTGCGCCCGCATACAGTAGGTCCGGAACTCGTTGTCGATCGAGCCGATCACGTCGTCGCCCGCCTCGAAGTCGGGCATCGTCGCCAGTGTGTGAACGGTCTCGCCGTCGCGCGTCTGTACGTCGACGACGTCGATCTCGTCCAACGTCCCGCGATCGGCCGGTTGGCCACCACCTTCGGCGTAGAAGTACGTCTCCTCAAGCCGAACATCGGTCTCGTCGACGGACCGCACCGTCGCCTCGAACTCCGTCACGTACGGCTCGCCCGGTGCGCGATTGTCTCTCGATTCGGAAGCCATCGTGCTGACTGACAGCACACACCGTTATAAACCATGTGGAGGTCCCGGTTCGGCGACACATTAATGAAGTCGCCGGTGGCACCTGTGGTATGGAGTATCACGAGTCGGTCGACTACCTCGAGTCGCTACAGCGGCGTCGACCCAAGCTCGGAACGGAAACGACCGCCGCGTTGCTCACGCATCTCGACCGGCCCCAAGCAGACCTCGACTGCGTCCAGATCGCCGGGTCGAACGGGAAGGGGAGCACCGCATGTATGCTCGAACGGATTCTTCGCGACGCCGGACTCGACGTCGGCCTCTATACGTCGCCTGATCTAAACGATCTGCGCGAACGAGTCCAGATCAACGGCCGGAAAATTCCGAAACAGCGGGTCCGCGAGTTTGTCGCCGAAATCGACGACCGTGTCGAACGGCTCCGCGAGGCAGACGATACGCCGACCTACTTCGAGGTTCTCACGGCGCTTGCGCTCCACCACTTCGCAACTGAGAACGTTGACGTCGCCGTCCTTGAGGTCGGCATCGGCGGCCGATACGACGCGACGAGCGCCGTCGATCCCGTCGCGAGCGCCGTGACCAGCGTCTCGCTGGAGCACACTGACATCCTCGGCGACACGATCGAGGAAATCGCCCGCGACAAGGCACAGGTCGCGCCAGCCGATGCGCCGCTGGTGACCGGCGCGTCGGGAGCGGCCCTCGAGGCGATTCGTTCGGAGACGGACGCGATTACCGTCGGAAGCGACGTCGCTGACGTGGTCGCCCGCGAGCACGGGCTGGCATCGCCGATCGAGAGCGAGATTTCGATCGCGGGACCGAAGTGGTCGCTCGAGACGAGGCTGCCGCTCGTTGGCCCCCATCAGGCGACCAACGCCGGCGTCGCGGCGACGCTGGCCGATCAGGTCGCCGGCGTCGATCCGGGGTCGATCGAACGCGGTCTTCGCGACGCCCACTGGCCGGGTCGGTTCGAAGTCATGTCGACTGCGCCGCTCGCGATCCTCGACGGCGCGCACAATCCGGGTGCCTGCGAGACGCTCGCCTCGCTCGTCGACCGATACTCGTTCGACGATCTTCACCTCGTCTTCGGTGCGATGCGGGAGAAGGATCACCGAGGAATGGCGACGGCGTTGCCGTCCCCCGACGGGCTCTATCTTTGTGAGCCGGACGTGCCCCGAGCCGAGAACGCGGCCGCCCTGGCGGCCGCGTTCGACGATCGCACGGCGACGATCGACTGCGCCGAGTCCGTTCTCGAGGCGACCGAGCGGGCGCTATCGGCGGCCGACGAAGACGATTGCGTCCTCGTCACCGGCTCGCTGTACGCGGTCGCCGAAGCGCGCGACCGGTGGACGCGGCTCCAGATCCCGAAGCGGACGGACACCGCGGAGCAGGCGCGGGACGTGCTCACGAGCGCGGCCGTCAGCGCGGAGACCGCCGAGTCCGTCGCGGACGAGACCGTCCACCGAACGATAAAGACCTATCTGCGCGGTCCGCAGGCCGAGCGAGTCGAACGGGTATTCGAGGCGATCGGCGGAACGTGCGTCCGTTCGGACGCCGAGACAGCCGATCGCCGCGTCGCGACGGTCCTCTCCGGGACGTCGTCGCAGTTCCGAGAGCTGCTCACGAAACTGTCAGACTCCGACCACGGTCTCGCACACGTCGCCGCCCAACTCCGGCGAGTGATAGACGACGACCGCGTCGACGACCGAGCTGATCGCGATCGGTATCCGTGGGATCGAACCCCTGCGGTCATGGGCATCCTGAACGTGACGCCAGACAGTTTTCACGACGGGGGCGAGTACGATCGCGTGCCGGAGGCGGTCCGCCGAGCCCGCGAGATGGCCGGCAACGGCGCGGATATCATCGACGTTGGCGGCGAGAGCACACGTCCCGGCGCCGAGCCGGTTTCGATTGCCGAGGAGATCGACCGCGTCATCCCGGTCATCGAACGCGTCGCGGATCTGGGCCTAGACGTCCCGATCTCGGTCGACACGCGGAAAGCGGCGGTCGCCGACGCCGCCCTCGAGGCGGGCGCCGACATCGTCAACGACGTCTCCGGACTCGAGGACCCGGAGATGCGCTTCGTCGCGGCCGACCACGACGCGTCGCTCGTCGTCATGCACAGCCTCGAGACGCCCGTCGATCCCGATCGGACCGCCACCTACGATGACGTCGTCGAAGACGTCCTTCACGAACTCACGGAGACGGTGTTGCTCGCGGAACGCGCGGGACTCGATCGGGAGCAGATCGTCGTCGACCCCGGGCTCGGCTTTGGAAAGGACCCTGCCGAAAGCCTGGAACTGGCTGCCAGGATCGACGAGTTGCGCGCGTTGGGGTGTCCCGTCATGATTGGCCATTCTCAGAAGTCGATGTTCAATCGCGTCGGCTGTGAACCCGAGAAGCGATTACCGCCGACGCTCGCTGTGACGACTATGGCGGCCGAACGCGGCGCCGACGTCATCAGAGTTCACGACGTCCCGGAAAACGCCGCTGCGGTTCGGACGGTCCGCACGGCGGACAGACGATACTGACCCCCTACGTCGGGAACCAGAACGAAGCGACCACGGTCACGAACGGGCGGCGAACGAAGCGGTCGATACCGTTGGATACGTCTCCTCGAGTTCCCTCGACTCCTCGGGGAGGACGGCGACGACGTACTCGGTGTGATCCTCGAAGTAGTCCAGCAGACCGCGAATCCGGTCCGCCTCGAGCATTTCGACTGCATCAATGACGAGACCGTTCACCTCCCGCTCGCTCTCGCTCAGGCTGTCGACCGTGTCCTCGGACGCGGACGCCGCTCTCGCTCGAGCGAACGACGTGTAGCTCGAAGCCGGTCGTCGACAGTGTGTCGCCGACTCCGATGAACCTTTCGACCCAGACGCGTTCGACGTTCTCATAGTCCAACACGTCGAGAACGCTGCATCGATTCGTTGAACTTCGAGGAGTCGCTGATCGAAGTCGTCGAGTTCTCGCTCTCGGACGATCCGATCGATCTTACAGCCCCCGGATCTGTTCGCCATCGTATACATAGTGTGTGGTCCACCATTTATTTTTCCCGCTGTGTCGCCGCCGCTAACCGTGACCCGACTGACTCGAGCATACTCTTATGATGTTCCCAAAGCAACGAGAGAGTACAGTGAAGACGAACGATACACGATCGACGAGCCGATATCGAACCGACGATCGAGGCCGCTCAGTAACCAAGACGAAGCCACTGTCGAAGAGATGCCTATCACCGTAAAAGCCTACGCCGAACACGATAAACTCGCTCTGGTCCCGACGTTACAGAGCGTAGATGGTATCGAGATCGAAGTGATAACGCAGGCGAACACCGATCCGGATTCGGACGTTTTTCCGTTTCTCATCAAGTACGATGATCGCGACAAGTTAGAGCGTCACCTCAATTCCGATCCGACAGTTGATAGTTACGAACTCGTCGACGCGAACGACGATATGTTCATCTACTATATCGAACATCCGGACGAGACCATATTACTGAGTCGGATCCTCACGGAAGTGAACGGATTCATGTTACGTACGGAAACCAGGCGTCGCGGATGGTTCGTCCAGTTACAGCTCCCGGACCGAGAGGCGCTCAATACGATCTGGGAGTACGCCGAGGGGTGCGAGATGAAATTCGAACTCATCGAAGTACACGGGAGTACGGGAGCCAAAGAGGACATCTCGTTCGGACTGACGGACGAACAGATCGAAGCACTGCAAGCAGCATACAGGTGCGGGTACTTCAACGAACCTCGAGACACAGCTCTCAGCGGAGTTGCCGACGAGGTCGGCGTCTCCTCGACCGCGATGAGCGGTCGGCTTCGACGCGGGATGAGAAACTTGATCTCTGCGGCGTTGATGGACATAGATTCCGACTGACGGCCCGCTACCATTCATGTGTTATCAACTCACTATAGACGGGTTTTGATATATAATAAATATAATGGGATTTATTTAGTGAAAGGAAGAGGAAGGAGCTCAGAAATGGGCCAAATAGACTGGACTACTATCTTATAAAACACATATATGATTTCTGGCTCCCGTGTCGACTAACACGATGATCAGCGGACAGCATATGATATTAAGTATATTTGACTGATTCGGGCACTGTCTAGTTTAGTACCTCGGCTGGCGTTTGTCTGTTGAGTGATTGATGCGGTCGTTGTGTGTTATAATAGTGTACGAACTGTTCAAGCTAGTCTCTGACGCTCGCCCGACTGCCCACCCACGAGTTATGGAAGCGGTCAACTCGCGTCTTAAACGTCTGAAACCATTTTCCGAGCAGGTTTCGATTAACGTAGTCGAGCTGATCGCTCCATACTAACCGAGAGAGGGCAGTCAGATAGCCGTAGCCATCGACGAGAAACACAGTGTTATCGAGATCGTGGTTTTCGGCCAATCGATGCAGGAATACAGCGGTAGGATCGGTGCCTCGTCGTCCGTACACTGCGACATCGAGAATCAGTCGTGAGTCTAGGTATATTGTATTGTATAACCAAGGCCAACTGCCGTTGATCTTGACAGCTGTTAAATCAATGGCGACCCGCGACGGCGAAGCCGTCCTCAGAACCCATCGCGTTCTGATGGGCCGCACGAGAGCTTTACTCTCGTGGACGTCGGCGGGTCTGGCACGCTGTCAGCCAGTCGATGTACCCCGTACCAGATCGCATGATGAGAGCGTTCTACGCCGATCAAGTGAAGAATCGCTTGTGTCTCTCGAAGCGAACACCCGGTCGCGTGGAGCCGGACGGCGAACACCCTGACGCAATCGCTGTCTGCTCACGCTCCCAAGCTTCATCAAATTCCGCCGCGTAGCACTCGCTGAACAGGTCTACGTGTGTCATTCTAAACTAACTCTCCGACCTGCTCGCTTCTCAAACCGCACTAACTAGACAGTGCCTGTTTCTCGCAGAGTCTAACCAGGAACGCAGTCGCCGGATCGGTGCCATGCGATCCAAACAATGCAACGTCGAGGATCAGCTTCGTATCGATATCTATTGTAGCATATAACCAAGACCAGTCGCCGTTTTAATCTCTTCCCGATATCGAGCCGTGAGTTCTATAGGCTGAATAGGCGAGTGCATCAGGACTTCCCCGCGGGTATCTAAAACCGCATTCTGAGACCTCAATAAATACCGCCAGCGTCCGAAGTCAAGAACTAACTGCGACGACTCCTGGGCGAGTGTTATTATGCAACTACGCGGAGAAGGCTGAATGGTGAACCAGACCATGAACGATCGCTGGGAGTATGAGACACTTCGAGTACCCCGCGGAGAAACCAAAAAGGAGGCGACGGATCCAAAGGCAGAGTTGAATGAGCTCGCTGCTCAGGGATGGCGACTCGTCGAGACAATCGACTACACTGGCGGTGGGACCAAGTACCTCGTATTCGAGCGGTCAGCTCAGTCTTCTGTCGACAATACGGAGAACTCGTCATGAGTTCTGGCTCTATCGATGGCGATTCAAATCCGAATGTTGACACAGATATTGATGTCAGCACCGCTAATACGATGCGAGAGCGCGCCGGAGAGAGCCACATCAAGATCTGGTTGCTGCTCGCTGCGAACCGCTGGTACGTTACTGTTGTGTTAGCATTCGGCGTATTTGTTCTCTTTGTGGCACTCGTGACGGTTCTTCCACCAGCACTGGTTCCACAGCTTGAGACGGGTGACACCATCGAGACAATGTTCTCGACCATGATCGGCGCTATCATTACCGGCGTCACACTCGTTGTAACAATCGGTCAGCTGGTTCTCTCACAAGAGAACGGTCCGCTTGGCGAGCAACGCGAGCGAATGGAGAACTCGATGGACTTCCGTGACTACACCGAAGAACTCATCGGGGCGCCGAGTCCAGCCGACCCATCAGCGTTTCTCCGTGATCTTGTCGACGTGGCAGAGCAGCGCGCGGAGGCAGTGCGGGACGGTCTGAGCGATATCGATAGCGACCAACTGCAGTGGGAAGTCGACGAGTTCACCGAGAGCCTTATCGGTAACTCCGAGAAGGTCCGCGAACAACTTGACAGCGCAAACTTCGGTAGCTTTGATGTACTCTTTGCAGCACTCAACTACAACTACGGCTGGAAAATTTACCAAGTCGAGCGTATCGCACACGACCACGCGGAGGACCTTGGGGAACCGGAGAATACCCTCCTCAACGAATTGAAGACGGCACTCTCCCTGTTCGGTCCGGCCAGAGAGCATGTGAAGACGCTGTACTTCGAGTGGGCACTGGTTACCCTCTCGCAGATGATTCTGTACGCAGCGATTCCGGCACTGGTTGTTGCCGGTGTTATGCTCACCGTCGTCGAGGGGGCGACGCTCCCTGGGAGTACGTTCGGGATCGCACACATAACAGTGCTAATTGGGGCCACATTCACGATAACGCTCGTTCCGTTCCTGCTGTTTACCTCATACGTACTACGAATCGTCACGATCGCGAAGCGAACCTTGGCAATCGAGCCACTGATCCTCCGCGATTCGCAGCGATAGCAGGTGGTGTCTGACTGAGTAGTAGTATATAACCTCGAGAACTGTAGCTTTCTATTGGTCTTTTCAGCCACCAATGAGATTAATCATGACGGAGTAGCCGTATTTACCGTAGTTTCAGCCTCATTCGAGATGGTGGCTGTCTCATTACGATTGAAAAGATCATATAAAACACAGACTCCTGAACGAATCCAGAGATTGCCGGATACGTGTGGCCAACTCTTGACTGGGGAACCTACGTTGAGTGGTGGCACTCGCACCACTGTTAGAACACATACTCTAGAAGACTAGTTCTAGTTCAACAATTTTTGAACGGCTCTTGAGTTATCTTTTGGACCAATATTTCACAGCAAAAGTGATAACCCCGAGAATACCAGTGAGGGTGCAGCCGGCGTAGACGGGAATGAATTTCACCCCATCTACGAAAAACGGATTCCAGGCAAGTGGAAAGAGTGGACGGGTGTCAGTATACAGTATCGAATCAAGAATCACGTGTGAGTAAATCCCAAGTACACTTCCAGCGAAAATCGCACGACGGGAAACACTATCAGTCAGTCGTCCAAATCCAAGCCAGTGATTGATAGAGTCGGGTAGTGAAGAGACAACAGTTGTGAGTAGAATAGCGATTAAGGTTCCGCCAACAAATGTGGTTAGGATTCCGTGGGCTGGTGGTCCGAGCGGCCCATATACAACGAGCGCGGCGCGTATGTCGATGATGATACTGCTTACGAGAAGTGTTGGGAGATCCACCCATCGGTAGAGGAGGACTCCAAGCAGAAGTACGGGACCAAGGTGGAACGGGGTGAAGGGCATATTAGTATATTCATTTTGCCATATATAAATGATTGAGATATATGGCGACCGTTTCGCCGATCCCCCGTCCAGCCTACTGTGTCGGCTACGGCGGCGCGCCGTACGAAGCGATGATTCGAGTCCTGCTGTGCGTCGATGGGACGTCGCTGGCCCCTCACGCCGTCTTCTATATTGAACAGTAACTCTGTGAGTACACCGACCGAATCAGAAATCAAGAATCGCCAGCACTTCTATACATTTGATTGATATTGTTTGGTTCATCCACGATGACTGATCAGCGTTGTACAGAGGAAGTGACTATCCAATGCACGCAGTGTGGGGAAGTCTATCCTGCGCTCCGACTTGCTGGTGGCAAGCTAACGCGAGATTGTAATCAGTCAGTTTGTTGATGCAGGAATGAGTCATTTGCTGAGTTAAATAGGGACGACTGAGAAGTATGTTCTTCAAAATTACTAAGCGCCCCCGCTGTGATTTTCTGGACATAATGCCTTCCAGATTAGGTTCTCTTGCCCGAGAGTTGTCGCTCCCGTACTATGAGGACGCCTTCCCCGCACACGATATTTTCCATGCGAAACGAGTACGTGATGTCTCACTCAGGCTTGCGGACGAGCACCCTGACAGTGTTGACCGAGAAGTGCTGGCTTCAGCAGCGTGGTTTCACGATATCGGGCGGCCACTCGAACGCGTCGGGGACATTGACGATCACGACAAATGGGCGGCCAACGAAGTCACAACCCTTCTTGAGAATGAAGACGTGACGGATGACCGGATCACAGCTATCGAGCACTGTCTGCGGGCACACAGTATCCGAGCGAGCTCTCCGGACCCAGAGACGATCGAGGCTAAATTGCTCTTCGACGCTGATAAGTTGGATGCGACTGGCGCTGTCGGAATCGTTCGACTCGCCTGTATCATCGGTGAGCGCTCAGGGCGTACTGGTAATCAGTATGCAGTTATAGATGACAAAACGACACTTAGTGGAGATCGTGCCGAAGTACCGGATATCGATCTCGTATGCGAGTGGGCACGTGAGCGCCTTGATGCGTTGCAGACTGACCCAGGCCGACGCCTTGGAGAGTCTCGATGGGACTTTATGGAGAACTTCTTTACTCAGTTCACTCACGAAATTGATGCAGGCCCAAAAAAGTAAGACAGCTGTGCGTTCCGCAGCGGCGTCAAACCGCTCTTTCTCTGAGATTTTCAATAAGGCCGTTAGAGAGGTACTTCGGTCATAGGATGGATAAAGACCGGATATCGACAGTCAATAGTCCCAGCTAATTCGCTCCGAACGGAGATGTTTGTCATCTCCTGAGGGGTGAGGGACGTTCACAGAATGTAGCGTCCCTCAACGAATCAATGACTTCGAGCGACAGCTCAGTGGTATCCTTCGCTGAGTCGGATACCAGACGAGACGAGATGCATCGCATGATGGACATTGGCTGAAGACATTGTCGCAGAAATCGACGAAGCGGCCTCGAGCGATCAGTTTCAGGAGTGGTTCGACATCCAGAGTCATTTCCTCGACTACTTCTATCACAACGCGCTCCTCATTACTCGCCAGTGTCCCGAGGCAACTCGAGTCGCGGGCTACCGAATGTGGCAGACGGAGTTCGACCGGTATGTGAAAGAGGGCGAGACAGCGGTCGGGATCTGGGCGCTGATCATCGCCAAGCAGTGTCCCAGGTGTGAGAATTCGCCGTCGTACCACGAGCGGAGTGACTGTGAGTACGACGAGACGCCACCTGAAGCGTGGTCGAAAGGCTTAGTGGGCTTTCGGCCTACATCGGTACTCGATATTTCTCAGACCGAAGGAGGGCCACTCCCCGAACTCGAGATCGACGCAACTGGGGATGCCGACGAGCTGGTACCAGTGCTGCTTGAGGGATCGAAAACGCTTGATGTCGATGTCGAGGTGATTTCCAAACCAGCGTAAACACACGGCGACGCTGAGGGTATCTGTCAGTATCGATCTCCTACAGAACAGCCACTCGTCGAAGTACAAGATCGGGAGAATAGCGCAGCTTTAGCTGTACCGCTCGTCCACGAGTACGCCCACGCACTCTTACACGGTGGCGTCGACGAGATTGAGCGGTAGAAACGCGAACTCGAGGCGGAAGCTGTGGGCTATATCGTTGGGCGGTACTTCGGGCTGGATACGAGCGGCTCAGCCTTCTACCTAGCCGCGTGGGAAGGCGACGAGCCAGAAGCAATTCTCGACCGCCTCGAGCGGATCAGTTCGACAGCGGGGGAAATTATTGATGCCGCTGAAAGGGAGATGGCCAAAACAAACTGAAGAGAACTCGGCTATTGAAATTGTATATCTGTTCTCCAAGAAAGATATATGTGGTCTGGCCTCGAAGAAGGTTGTATGACAAAACGGTCAACCTCTGCAGACGATCCGTCAAAACAGTGGGATACGGATCGGACGACGTTCCAGCGTGTCTACGACATTCTCGTTGGCACTACGGATCCCGTTTCTGCACAACGGTTCGCAGAGTGGGCTCGCTGTTCTGAGACCGGTGCTCGCCAGGCACTTGAGCAACTTGTCGAGATGGGAATTGCAGAACGAACAGGAACCCGACCAGCTCAGTATCAGCGGAATCCATCGTACTTCCAGTGGAAGCGTGTTGAAACGCTTGCGCGCGAACACAGTCCCAGTGAGCTTCGTTCGCGTTTGGCAGAACTCGTTGAAAGAGACCAGGACCTGCAGGAAACGTATGGGGTCCCAGATCCGGATGCTGTCGTTGTCTCTGATGATCCTGTCGAAGACCACGAAGCGCTTCACGACCGGTGGGACGACCTTACAGAATGGCGGACAATCCGACAGGATATAACAATCTTGAAACGGGCTGTTCAACGGGCCGAGTCATCAAACGATGGTCGAATCCAGTCAAAGACGTGACGGGACGAGACGAAACGCCAAGCGGTCCTCTTGATGTTCCGACGCTCGAGGTACTGGCACAGCGTGCAGCGACCCATCCACTTGTTTCCACCGGGGAGTTTCGGCCTGATGCAATTTCTCCGCGTGTCCTCGAGATCCAGTTAGACAGCACACAGTATCCTTCTGCAGTACGCGAAGCTCGAGTGGATATTCGATGGTTTGTCGGAGGCGACTACACAGTTCACTATATCGAGATTCGTGAGGAGAAGACCTGGCAATGCCGATGGGATCGCCACCCGAAACCAGAGACGCCTCGGAACCACTATCATCCACCACCAGATGCGTCCGCAGATGTAGAGCAGTCCACACTCGAGTCTGCCCATCATTTGGATGTCCTCTTTGCCGTGTTGGAGTGGGTCGAAGATCGAGTCCAAGCGTTGCATTGCTAATCCGGTCGCTATCTTTAAGCAGCGAGGGAGTCCCCGCTCTTTCCAGTAGTTGCCGATCCAAATTTCAGGGGGATCGTTGGAACCGGAGGAGATCAGTAAACGGCGCGGAGGATGTCACCTGCGCAAGCATACTTCTCCGACGACGATCTCTGGCGGGACTTGCTCTACGACTGCACGAGCAGCTGATAGAGAAGTGCTCGTTGCCGCAAAGCTCCATAGTGGCCGGAAAACAGATCTCGCTGATGTTCTTACCGCAATTCCATCAATCGACATAGACATGATCGAGTCACATCTGCATCGTGGAGATGCTGATGCTCTCCGAGAACAGCTCAGTGATGCACAGCCGTTCATCGATGATGGTGAACTGAAGTACTGTTTTAAGAGTGTGTTTGGCCAATCGGCGACATTGGCCGAAGACATCCCTTGAGTTCCTCAAGCGACAACAACAGTGAGGTACCGCTCATTGACTCGGCGAAAGTCACCTGCTCGTTAGTTTTCAGGCTCCGTGATACGGAGTTCGTCGTTAACCTCGTAGAGATACCCGCGATCAATCAGCCGGGACAGCGCATGGGTCGCATCCCCGGCTTCGAGATCCACCTGTTCGGAATCACGAAGGACCTCGAGTGCGTGTTCTCGCGGAATCGACTGCCCGCTTTGCTCCGCCGCTGCGTTGGAACTGTAGGTAGACAAAATCTCGTACACGTCCGTAATCCACTCTGGAAGTGGTGGGCGTGGATCAGTGAGGTCGGTCATCTCAACGCTGTACTAGCAACTTCACGATCAACCCGCATAAGAATATTCCCCGATGGAGACTCAAACTGACGTGGAGAGATCCATCTCGAGGGGATCATCTGAACACCCAAAGTCCTGAATTACTGAGTGAGAGATATCTCCTCCCACGGTTCCCTCGTCTATAGGTCCATGAAACTTTAGCCGCCAGTGTCAAACGAAGCCGGCCACTTCAGAACGGATATTTCGATACCGCCGCTTCCGCTGCTACCAACGGCTATTCAACCGTTACGACGACTTTCCCCTGATGGTCGCCCGCCTCAAGGTATCGGTACGCCTCGCGGACCTCGTCAAAGTCGAACGTGCGGTCGATTACTGGTTCCATCTCCGTCGCAGCCATGGCTCGGTTCATCCGGTCGAACATCGCGCGGCTGCCGACGCCGATTACGCCCTCGACCGTGAGCGCCTTCTGGAGGATCGGACCCGGGTGGACCTGCCCGTCCTGCCCGGAGAGCACGCCGATGAGGTGAACGTGCCCGTCGACGGCGGCCGCTTCGAGCGACCGCTCGAGCGTTCCTGGCCCGCCGACCTCGACGACGTGATCGACCCCGCCCATCCGTTCCTGTATGGCCTCGCCCCAGTCGGGAGTCTCCTCGTAGTTTAGTGTCCACGCGGCACCGAGGTCGCGGGCGCGTTCGAGTTTGTCGTCACTCGAGGAGGTGACGAACACCTCCGCTCCGTGCATCGTGGCGAACTGGAGCGCGAACGTCGAGACGCCGCCCGTTCCAAGTGCCAAGACGCGTTCGTCCGCACCGATGGTTCCGTCTTCGACGAGCGCCCGCCACGCGGTCAGACCGGCACACGAAAGCGTTGCGCCCTGTTCATAGGAGAGGTGCTCGGGGAGTGTCGCGAGGCTCTCGGCGGGGAACGTGGTGTACTCGGCGAGTGCTCCGTCGACGTTCCCTCCGGTCATCCGTCCCATCTTCGCCCGCGTTCCGGGGCCGTCGATCCAGTCGGGCGCGAACGGCGTCGCGACTCGATCGCCTTCCGAAAGCCGCTCGACATTCTCACCGACTGCGACGACCTCCCCGGCCCCGTCGGAGAGGGGGACGACCGGTAGCGCCGCGCCGGGATAGACGAGATCGTCGTTTGCGATCGCCAGATCGCGATAGTTGAGCGATGCCGCATGGATGCGGACGAGCGCCTCGTCGGCGCTTGGTGTGGGCCGTTCGCGATCGATCTGGACGACCCCGTCGTAGTCGGTCGTGGCTTCTTGCACTTCGTACGCTTTCATCGGATGAGAATAGGGAGGCTCGAAACTTTGGTGCTTGGACTAACAACTGTTTTGCTGGTACTTCCGATAATCTGTTCGATCGCAACGGATTCTTCGGAGAAAAGAACGTCCGCGCGTTCAGCACCGATTGAGTGGACTGAGGCTGTTTGATATTTGTATGGAGCCATACAAGCGTTTATACGCTGGAAGAGTCAAGACTAGGTTGACCAATGAGCCTTGACCAGACGGTTGACGAAGCGCTCGCGACGTACAATATGTCGCGCAGCGAAGAGGCCGAGGAAACGGGCCGAACAGTCGCCACGCTCCAAGACTAACGGCACTCCTTAGTCGAGGCTACGAACCTTTTCAGCGAACTCTGCTTTCGATAGCCCCGGAATTTCTTTCAGCTCTGGATATCCTGCGCGTTCGACGCCCTCCTCAACGAACTCGATCCAAAGCTTTTCGTGCTTCTCTGCGTAGACGATCTTTGCCTCGCTTGGGTACATATCCAGCTCGTATGCAGTCAAGTCAATTTCTACTGCGTGTTTTCGCTCAAGCGTTCTCGCACCGAAACTGTACAGGTGTTGCACAGAATGTTCTTCCGTCGAACGGTCAACAGCCGCTTTGATTCGTTGATGTACTCATTAACCCGCTCCTGTCAGTCGGACGTCTCTGGTTCGACTTCTATAGGCGTTTTCAGCATGGAGAAGGCGAATCAGACTCCGGGGGTAGAACTGGATCAGTGCGACAGCGGTCCGATGGTTGGCGTTCGGAAGTGCGTGTTTCAAATCAGGTTCAAGGGGAGTCGACCCGCAATATCCGTTGTTGAATCCCTGATAGACGAAGCAGGCAATGAGAATCCACTTCAGCGCTCCCGACCGCCCTTCGAGTTCTGGTAATTGGACTTCGTCAGGTCGTCTAGCTTCTTTTAGCGGCGGATGACTGCCTTGATTTCTCACCAGCGTCGATGACCGGATAGACATCGCTAGAAGAGAGAAAACCAACTGCAGGATTGAAACTTGTGCCCTGAGCCGGAGCTGGCAAATCATTGAACTTCGATAGGAACGGTACGCTCGAGACGAGCAACGACTTCCTCCCCATCTGAAAGATATGGTAACTTTGCAGGCATATCGTCGCTCGTTTCGATAGACACAGTACTGTAACCGAGCCGGTGACCGATGCGACTCCGCGTGATCGAAACCTGCTCGATCTCCGCATAGGGGAGTTTCCACTGCGGTTCTTGGAGCCAGCGGTCGTAGCAAACCAACTGACCATCGTAGAACTCATACTCAAGTGTCGCGTTTCGCGGGTACGAGATCGCAAGACCGCACACTATGAGACCACCCAACGCGATGCTTCCGAGGATTAGTGCGAATGACCACGACCCGCCTAGTATCACTGTAGCGGTAGCACAGACGAAAAGAAATCCAAACCAGGTTCCAAAGGCATGCTGTCTAAGTCCAACGAACGTGCTTGCGACGATACTCCCCAAGCGTCTGGGACAGACGGTCAGTTGTGGCCACGTCTTTGGTCGCGAAACCGACGGAAGCTCCGCGGTCAATTGTTTCGGTGACATCTGCTGACGAAAGCTACGCTCGAAAGAGAATGTGTCGGAATGTGCACCAATCTTCTCGAACCGGGCACGATTTCGACAACGGGTGAGTAATTCTAGAATCGTCTTTCCGATGCCGATCGCGACGGGGAAAGATGTGAGCCAACTCAGGTTCAGGGGATGATCAGTAAGATCTGCCATCATTATAACGAGCGAGGCGATACCAAACACATACGCGAGTGGTGGACCGACAGTTGCCGTCGGTGTCGTCCATCTATATCGCCGTTCATCGAAGTACGGTCGAGCCGTTATCAGATGGAGAAGACAAAGGAAACTTGCGACAGTCACTACGGACAGAAGCGTTGTCGGTGAATATGAAAATGGAGATGCAGAGCGATAGAACGCGAGTAAGCCTGTCACGAGCCATACTCCAAGACCGACCAGCAGAAACCCGAGTAGCGGACCATTTCGAGCGTAGAAGGGAAACCCACAGACAGTGATTGAGCCGCGCTTTACCTGCATCGTGAGTTCACGTCGACTGTCTGGCAACGGCAGAGTGACGAGCCTCGCCGGGCCAGTTTTCACGAATCCGACACCGACGGCTACACCTCCTTCGAGCCAGTAAACCATCAATAGATCGGTCATATCCCAATTGAAGGCAAACAATACCAATAGCGGGAGTAAATTTACAATAGCAATGAGGAACACAATAGAGCGGCTAAATGCCCAGAAGCCATCAGTCCTATCTACCATCAGGAGTTAAGTGTTTAATTTAGATTCTATTAAACATTTATATATTAGAATATAAATAAGGGAGAGGATAATTTATGCAATCTAACAGGGACTGATCAACAATATGTAGCTTCTTTGTACGTAACGCTGTCTTAGCAGTCGCACCTGGGTCAATACACGTGAACGAACAGGCAGCGATATCTGCCAGATTGAGGCGAGCGTGGCGGCGACGAAGCAGCGAGGCGTAGAATTCTCGAACTATCTCGAGGATGCGGTGCTTCGTACGCGCCGTCAAGTTCCTCGTTCAAGCGGTCGAATGCCACGAGACATTCATCAATCGCCTCGTGTCTGGACGGCGCTCTCTCGCTCGACAGATGAAAGTATGTCACAGTGCTCGTTCGCCTTCACGTAGGCGTGGACGTATCGGTTGAGGCGGTAGCGGTAGATCTGGATGGTCGTTTCGGACTGGATCGACTCCTTGCGCTCGGCGTGCTTCTTAAGGAACGGTTCCAGGGCCTCGACGGTATCGAAGTTGTCGCTCGCCCCGTCCTAGCTGTCGTCTTTGTCCTCAATGAACTCAAGTTCTCCTTTCCAGAACTCGGTAAACGTCTGGTCGTAGTGTTCTCGGAGTGTGTAAATTAGCGTCCGGAATCCATTGTCGCGGAGCCACTGATGGAAGAGTTGCTCGGCCTCGGGTATGCGGCGTTGTCACGTAGTGTCGGCACTGCAATGGTGAAGGGGTTGTGACTGGTGACCACCCGCAGATGGGGTAATAAGAGCGTTCAGTCCTAACCAACACTCGAATAGCGCTGGTTATGTTGGTGAATATTCCACTCGAATTCGCCGACGAACTAGTACAGAAAATCGTTCAGTTGTCTTCCTCGGCCGGCCGATCCTCGAGCGGATCTGGCATATCGTATTCACGAACGGCTTTCTCAATATCTGCAGGGGTGTGATCAGACTTGGCAAGGAACTCACTCACGCGGTCGCCAAGCTCACCAACGCTGTCCTCGAACGCCTCGAGTTCAGCATTGGTTATTTGTTCCTCGTTCCAGTCGGATCCTGATTCAGATCGTGCCATTGTTCGAACCTTCGGAGCAGTTGATCGGCATGGTGCTCATATACAAGATACAATAGCGGGGCGCATGGTTAAAGATACATTGTCATCGTCCGTTAAGGCAATGGGTATTTATATAGTAATTTATATACGTATGAGCGCAGAAGTGCTGCGTGGGGCCTGTATGACCATAGCTCGCAAGCCCGATGCAAACCAAGGGGCGTTGAATACGGACGTGGGTACAGGAACTGTACCTAATCATTTTTGAGAGAGCCATGCTACTAGCTCCTTCTGGCCGTTGTTCTGTCGGTACTGCACTACTTGGCACCGTTCGTGGACCTAGGTGCCACGATATCATCTATTGAGATGGCTCTGTTGAAATCCTTAGTGAGTTATGAATTCAGTCGATAGTTTGAGTAGATGCAGACCCTCCCAGAGTCTCGGTTGTTCCGATTTGTCGAGGAAACATTTCAGTTAGCGCAACGTGCCATAGCTCGCTACTCATCGAAGTTCTCGAAACAACGCTATTGAGATGAATATATTCAATACCCGCCAGTCTCTCGAGGCTTGCATCACAGTCTGTTACTGCTCTGTTTAAATTATTAGAATATTCTAGATTTGCTATCCTGTGCGGTAAGTACAGGGCAACTACACACCATTTAGGATGAATAGATACTTGCCAATTGAATGGATATGCGCTGTCGACAGCTGATAGGCACTCTAGGAGTTACTGCTGACCTCTCTGTCTGTCTCTGTTGGCTAGACGAGTCAGAAGCGTTTGTGGATCCACCTCTCTTAAAAATAAAACCAGTGAACCCGTTGATGTGGATTTCTCCATTATCTAAGCGGGATTTGACGTATATACCGAAACCGTTCCTCTCTCTGGGAGTGGAAACACGTATATTGGGGCTGGAAAAATGATCCTGCTCAACCACTTCCTCATCGTCGGTGGCGAACAGTACGATATCGTTGTCCTTCTCAACAATGTCATACTCATCAAGAATAGCTTCGACCTGTCGGTGAACGACGGTGGGGTCACAGAACTGTCGACTGACTGTATCTGCTGTGGGCCTGAGAATAAACCTGATCAAGAACTGAAACGCCTCGCATTCGAAACAGAGTTAATTACTTAGTCATTGAAATTTCAGGTATCAGAGATTCTGTTCCGATAGCACAGCGGTTCGTCTCATCCGCGAGCGTCTCTGCGCTGTACGAACTCGACACGACGGTTATACCATTGTCGACACTCCCCCGTTCGACCAAGCGTTCGTCCTCGGCGACCACTCTGCGTAGAAGCCGTCCAGGGTTTGTGCATAGAAACCCTTGGCGCGTATCGATCACCGTGAGTCCCGCGTTCCAATCATTGAGCCTGCCTTAAATTCGTTGACGTACTCGGAAAGCCGGCGTTGTCACCGCTAATTTGGATACTGGAAGGTAAGATACCTTAGCTTTATTGCTATTGACAATAAGTTATAGATCAGTGGATATGATTACAAGACGGAGTATGATAGAAAAGGGAGAAAGTGTTGGTTTGCTATTCCTCTCTGGTTGTATAAATTTCACAGAACCAATGGCAGGATTCATGATTATCAATACAGAGTCAGAAGATCATAGAGTAGAAGTAGAGATAACATCGGAGAACGGTAATAGTATATACTCTGATGAATATATGGTTGACATGGGTTCAAGAAGAGAAGAGAGAGAATTATTTGAATCCCAAGTCTGTGTCTACAATATCTCTGTTGACGATGGTAGAAACGAAGAATATCAATTCTATCCTAGTTGTACTAATTCCGATGACGTACATGACAATCTAAACATCGCACTAAATGATGGTAATATCGAATTCTATCCGAGACAATGTGGTGATTAGTATATACTGGTTTATAATTCCTTCGTAGAAAGGTATTTGTACTAATTGTTAGCAATAGATATTTCCATGTCAAAAAGACATCGGAGAAGCCTGATTAAAAAACAGGCTATGTAGTTAGCATTGGTGCTACTGGTCTTAGTACGACAGGTCCAGTTTTAGCAAAAAGTGATCGAGCCTTTGCTGGAGTAGCTTATGATATGGACTATTCGTCGCATGGATCCTCGCCGAAACCATTGGGGTAACCCACTTCATTAAGGGCGCCTAATCGTCTAGTTCACCAGCGACTGAGTCCGGATAAGAAGCGGTGATTCACCAGAGGTAATTGAAAGAGAGTTTAGAAGGGTTGTTACTTACTCAGAAACCGCTCACGCCAGTAGTCTACTTTCGCTCAGCGTTGGTCACAGTATTTGCGATGGGGAATCTCGTCTATGTTCATCGCTGGCCGGCCGCACGAGCAAAATCGAATCTCGCCGGTCAACTCTCTCTTACGAAAGCCGTCGATGTCGATGGACGTCTCGCTGCGAACGACATTATGCTCCGTGTCCGGCGCCAGGGCGTCGCGGCTCATTTGACCTCCACAACGAGATGGTCGCCTTGGGGCTGGGTGAACATAATCCCGTAGTCGTGGTCTCCAAGCGCACGAAGGACCGCCGGCGGGACGCGGTCGACGCGCTCGAGCAGCGCGAGGGAGTGATGTATCCCGCAGTGAAGAAACGGTTGTCTCACCCTTTGCCCCCGACACCAGGCCCTCAAACTCGAGCACACAGTTCAACTCCCGTGCGAGGCGAACGAGTGGGGTGTCAGCCGTCATGGTCTGAAGAGTGAGTTCGACGACGCTGTCGGCCTCTTTCATCACCCTGATTTCGACCGTTGTGGATTGCGTGTGCGATGTTCTCGCGAGTTCCTCGAATCCAGAAAGTAGAATCAAGAACAAATTACCCCGCTTTCGTGGGGCATTCGCGCGTTCTATTCAGTACGCTTCTGGAATATCACTTATGCCTGATTGAATCCTCGTTGCTCGGTTAGCATCTGTTACCAACTACTAGAATTCAAGCACATTTTGAATCCCTTCCTTGATACGCTTGTCATCGGGTAGGTAGTCATCTTCACGGGCGAACAAAGGCACAGGAACGTCGTAGCCAGTTACACGCTCGATCGGTACCTTGAGGTACAGGAATGCATCCTCATTGATACGAGCAATGATCTCTCCTGCAATTCCACCAGTTTTCGGTGCCTCGTGGACGATAACGCAACGTCCGGTCTTCTTTACGGAACTGACAATCGTCTCCGTATCAAGGGGGTAGAGTGTCCGTGGATCGATCACTTCGATACTTGCGCCGACATCGTCAACTGCGTTGAGCGTCTCACGGAGCATTGACCCCCAAGCGACGGCGGTAACCTCCTCGCCGGTTTTGACTATGCGAGCCTCACCGAGTGGGAGCTCGTGTTCGTTAGGTACGTCCTCTCGAAACGCACGATACAGTCGTGTTGGTTCCATGAATACGACGGGATCCGGGTCTCGAATCGCAGACGTGAGTAATCCTTTCGTCTCTGCAGGTGATGAAGGGATAATAATCTTTAGACCCGGAACATGAGCGAACCCTGCCTCAAAGCTCTCGGAATGAAGCTCTAAGGCATGGATACCACCACCGTAGGGGGTTCTGATCGTCATTGGACAGGTAATTGTCCCCCTGGTTCGGCTCCGAACCCGTGCAACGTGTTGGGCCAACTGGTGGAATCCTTGATAGAGAAAACTCTGAAACTGAATCTCCGGAATTGGACGCATGCCAGTTGCTGCAAGTCCGACGCCCATGCCGACAATCCCTGCTTCTGCGACCGGCGCATCGAACACCCGATCAGGATGATCATCTATCAGGCCCTGAGTTGCTCGAAACACGCCGCCAGCACGGCCAATATCCTCGCCGTAGACAACAATGTCGTCATTATGCGTCAACTCTGCATCGAGTGTGTCTCGAATGGCCTCAACCATCCGAAGTCGCTCAGCCATCGATATCACCCCCGTCGGCGGCCTCGAATGCCATGAGCTGGTGCTCAAGTTCCGGCGGCAGCTCTTCGTATACATACCGAAACATATCTGCTGGATCGAGTTCTTCGCGGGCTTCATTCGCTTCGTCGATCGCCGATGTGAGTTCGTCTTCGATTCGATCGTCGATCGCGTCCTCGGTCTCATTGTCAAGAAGCCCTCGATTCTCGAGGAATACTTGGAATCGAAGGATTGGGTCGCGCGCTCTCCACTCCGATTCCTCTTCGACTTCGCGGTACGCCGAAGGGTCATCGGAAGTCGTATGCATTGATCGGCGGTAGGTCAACGCCTCGATAAAGACCGGTTCTCCCCTCCGAGCCTTGTCGACGGCTTCTTTCGCAACACAGTAAACGCCGAGAACGTCGTTACCGTCGACCTGAATTCCCTCGATTCCTGCCGCAACGGCCTTCTGGGCGAACGTCTCCGCTGCGGTTTGTTTTTCAGTTCCTGTCGAGATGGCGTACCTGTTGTTCTGACAGACGAAAACGGTCTGGGCGTCGTAGACGCCAGCGAGATTCATCGCCTCATATACATCTCCCTCGCTGGTTGCACCGTCACCGAAGTATGTAATTGCGATGTTCTCCCGTCCCTGTAACGCCTCTCCCCAACCGATGCCAACGGCGTGCAATGGTTGTGTGCCAACGGGAATTGCTGGTGGAAGAGTGCCATTCTCCCGTGGAATCTCCGCGCCCTCTTCCATTCCCTTTGCGTATTTGAGGATCTTGTGGGGCGGTGTACCGTGAACTAGGAGGGCGGACTGCTCTCGAAACGATGGGACGAGCCAGTCGTTCTCACCAAGGGCG
The DNA here is from genome assembly GCF_900116205.1 of Halostagnicola kamekurae. NCBI lineage: Archaea > Methanobacteriati > Methanobacteriota > Halobacteria > Halobacteriales > Natrialbaceae > Halostagnicola > Halostagnicola kamekurae. The sequence continues at coordinate 256,706 of NZ_FOZS01000004.1, forward strand.
AACGCGGTGCCCACCTGTGCAGCCTCTTGGCCGATCGCGGGAGCGTACGTTCCGAGTTCGCCCCGGCGTTGTAGTGCAATAGCGCGTTCATCAAGGCGCCGAGATCGTTTCATCTGTTCATATATCGACAGTAGTTCGTTGTCGGTCAATTCTGGAAGTAATTCATTGTCAACTGTTTCGTCCTCTGAGAGTACCTGAACCGACCGGATGGAAAATTGAGCCACGTTCTCTTTTGGCATGTGAACGATAGGGTTTCGAGGGAGTTAATGCAAGGGCCAGTATGCGACGGCCCTGCCGTAGGAGCAACGAGACGCTTGCTCGTCGTGGGGAGGGTCATTCTTTTCTCTACACGCTCTTGCGGCGCAGATTGTTGGTCAGTTTTGAGTATTCACTTGAAGTAGCAGAGACCAAGCGCGACGCGACCGCCTCACCCGATGAACGATGTTCTCAATCAAGATGTTCGTCTCGGAGGGCCGCGCTGCGAACCTGCTGGCGCAGGTTCGCTGGCGTGATAGCGTCTATTGCCCACGCTGCCGTGGCGTGATTCAATAGGTAGATATCGAGTGTTTCAGCAGTATCTGGTAAAGCACGATCTGCTCATTGGACACCGCAACAACCTCTGCAAGCAGCTCTCCCGGATTTCTCGAGCAAAAAGTGTGCGATTGATGAAAGAACGGGTCGGGTGGTCGGTCAGGGTGTGAATACGGCCCGGACGCAGCCTTCCTCCTTGTGTTTGAACATTTCGTAGCCGCGCGGGGCGTCCTCGAGCGAGAACTCGTGAGTCGCGAGGTACGACGGGTCCATTTCGCCCTCTTCGACGTGCTCGAGGAGTTTCGGCACGTAGCGCTGGCCGTGTTGCTGAGCGGTACGGACGGTAAGCCCCTTGTTCATGATGACGCCGAGTGGGAACTTGTCCATCACGCCGTAGACCCCCAGAATCGACAGCGTGCCGCCCTTGCGGCAGGCGATAATCGCCTGCCGCAGCGCCTCGCCGCGGTCCGTGTGCAATTTCAGCCGCTGTTTCGCGCGGTCGTAGGCGTGCATGGGGCCGCTTCCGTGGGCCTCCATCCCGACGGCGTCGATGCAGGCGTCGGGGCCGCGCCCGCCGGTTCGGCGCTTCAACTCCTCGACGACGCTGTCCACGGCGGTGTAGTCGATCGTTTCGGCGCCGGCCTCGTCCCTGGCCAACTGCAGGCGCCCGGGAAACCGGTCGATTCCGATCACATGCTCGGCACCCATGAGGAGGGCGCTCTGCTGAGCCATCAATCCGACGCCACCGCAGCCCCAGACGGCGACCGTGTCGCCCGTCTCGATGTCACAGAAGTCCGCACCCATGTAGCCGGTCGCCCACGCGTCGGAGGCGAACAGTGCCTGCTCGTCATCTAGTTCGTCGGGCACCCGAAAGCAGTTCTCATCGGCGTGTGGTACCCGCACGTATTCGGCGTGAGAGCCGGCGTAGCCGCCGAAGGCGTGGGTGTAACCGTAGATTCCCGCAGTCGAATAGCCGAGCACCGGCTCCTGTAGTTCGGGATTCGGGTTCGTATTATCACAGAGCGACCACTGATCGGTCCCGCAGAACGCACAGTTCCCACAGCCAATAAAGGAGGGGACGACCACGCGATCACCCAGATCCACATCCTCGACCTTGTGGCCGGTTTCGACCACCTCGCCCATGAACTCGTGGCCGATCACGTCGCCTTCGCGCATCGTCGGGAGATAGCCGTCGATGAAGTGTAAGTCGGACCCGCAAGTCGTCGTCAGCGTCACCTCGAGCACGACATCGCGCGGATTGACGATCTCCGGGTCTGGAACCGATCGCACCTGAAGATCGTTAACCCCCTCCCAGCAGAGTGCCCTCACACCAGATCACCCGATCCGCGGGCGGAAGGGTTCGCCTCAAGCGTCGGAATCTCGCCCGTCTCAACGAGACTCTTGAATCGGTGAAGGGCGGTGTTCACGAAGCGCTCCGGAACCGCGGATGCTCGCTTTGCGACCGCTGCTCCGAGCGCGCCGCCGGGCGGTGAGAGAGCCAGTCGAAGAGTCACTTCGGTTCCCCGGTCGGCGGGCGCCTGTCGTAGCTGGACCGTTCCATCCGCGTGAATCAGTTCGTCCTCGAGGGACTCCCAGCGGACCTCCTCGCCGGGCTCGTCTTCCGTGATCTCCGTTTCCCAGATCGCGGTCCGGCCGAGTGGTGTTGGGATCGCCCACGACCATTGACCGGGTCGATGTTCGGTCACCCCCGTGGCCGGTCCGAGAACTCGCGACACCGTGTCGATGTCCGTTAGGGAGTCAGACAGCTCGTCCGCTGGCCTGTCGATCGTCACCGATCGCTCGACGACCAGCGCTCCAGCGCGTGTGTTCGACGGGGTAGCCGCGCCCGCGTACCGCCGTCGAATGCCGCCGTAGAGAATCCATCCGCCGACAGCCGCGAGAACCGTACCAACGATCGACCGCCGCTTGAGTCCGATTCCGACGAGAACAGCGCCGAGGAGCATCGATCCCGTTTCGCTACCGTGGAGGCGTTCCGTGCGGTCCGTCTCGAGGGCGTCAATCGCATGTGTCATTGTCTATCAACACGGTCTATACTCCGCGGTAACGCGCGGCTTGGTTGTTCGGGCTGCATGTGCCGTTCGTTTCAGCTTCCGCGGACGTTGCCGATCCGGTGACCGTCTGTGGACTAAGCCAAACGGTGTTTCGAAGGGACCTAGATCGCTTGCTGCTTGGGTCGTTGTGCGTTTTAGGATCCGGGCAGGGCGACCACTTTGCCGTCGCCGAGTTGCTCTGGAAGGTACGAGAACTCTCTTACTGTCCGGTGACGCACCTTTCGTCCGAGGGTACTTCGGATCCTCTTGGGGCTCTCTTCGCGTGGAGATGAACGCATAGATGACCTCCTGACTCTCCTGTGGGAAGTTCGCTGGGACAGGGACAAGCTCCTCGAGGGAGTCCAGAGCCTCGAGCCGCTGATCCTGGTGTGATGAAATTGACAAGGACAGTGAAGAGTTTCTCGAATACGCGATCAATGGATCAGAACCACACGAGTCGATGTCGACGAACAATTCGGTGTAGTCGGAGTTACCCTACGTTTTGCCGTCAATGGGGTTTCTGCTTCTTATCTGATGTCTCTACTGTAATCGGTATCGCCTCACCGCCTGGCGTTTTGTCCTTGAAATGTTTGACTTCGCCGCTCGCCGAGAGTTTGACTCCCGAAAGGCGAGAAGTCAGTAGCTACTGTGCTCTCAGATCACAGTGAACTCATTTCCGTCTCCTCGCTGTTCGTCGTGGTATGTCGGACGATAAGGCGCCACAACCGATCCGGAAGATAGACGATACGGCATATGGAACGCCGCCGAAGAACCCGCTTCAGCGGCGCCTGTTTCGGGTGAAGCGATGGTTACTGCTAGACGCCGACCGGAACATTGTGGCTGGCCTCTTACTCGGTGCGACGTTTAGTCTTATTGTCCTCGTAGGAGTCTGGGGGCCGGTTTCAGCCCAAGCGTTCTTGGCTGAGGGAATCTCGCCAGGGACAGCCTTGGTGGAACTCATGAAGGCGATCGTCTCAGTGGTCGTTATCGTTCTCTCGATCAACCAACTCGTCCTTTCACCCGGATTAGGATCGGTTGGGGATCAACAGGAACGCTACGAGCAGTCGTTGGACTTGCGAAAGCGGGTCAAAGACCATACTGGGATTCGGGTGAGCCCTACCTCGCCTGCAGCATTTCTCACGGCCCTCCTAGATGCGATGGTCGATCAAGCCACACGGCTCGACGAGGCAGTCTCCGATGTCGATGAGAAGGCGCTCCAGAAGAAATTCAACCGGTTTTCAACCTCGGTCAGCACGGAAGCGAGCAGCGTTAGGACGATACTATCGTCCGGTCGATTCGGACAGTTCGAGGTGATCTCGGCGGCATTGCGATTTGCGATTTCAGAAAAGGTACGGACGCTCGATGAGTTAAAGCAGATCGATGACGAGTCGCGCCCTGAATCTATTACGTCGTCGCTCGATGAACTGGATGAACTCCTCGAACTTTACGCAGTCTCTCGTGAGTATCTAAAGACGGTCTATATCCGGGACGAGTACATCAGGTTGTCAGAAGGGCTCCTGTACACAGGATTTCCGTCGGTCGTCGTGACGTATCTGACTGCCCAATTGTACTCCCCCACCGTATTCCCCGGCCAGTTTCTGGGTATTGAGTTGCGTCTTCTGTTTGTCAGCGGGGCGATAACGATAGCCCTCGTCCCTTTCGCATTACTCATCTCGTATGTATTCCGACTTGCAGCGATGTCGCGGTCGACTCTCTTCGTCGGACCGTTTGACGCACGCCAAACGAAAGATGACCTTGAAGAAACCCATGGTCACACTCGCTGAGCAGGTTTGCGAGTATCTTTGGACAAGAAACTCAACAACCTGCTCACTTCTCAAACTAACTCAACTAGACAGTGCCAACAGCGCCGATATCTCTCGATTTCGACAGGGATATTTGAATATCATACTCTATTTGTCAAACGACTCTCTATGGCCCTCCCAGGTGGACTCACAATAGCCGACCTCTTTGGCGGTGCGATGCTCCTCGTCGGCGGTCTCGTACTTGTCGCCAGTGCGCGGTAGTCTGGCGAGCGACCGCCGTGATCCGAGCGACTAATCGTGAGTATCTCGATACCAGCGACACTGGTACACTCACTCGAATCTCTGGGGACGTAACCCAGAACAACGGTAAGTCGCTCGTGGCACCATTCAGCGGCACCGACTGCGTCGCGCTCAGATATCAAATCGAGGAACGCCGGTTCAGCGCGCTCTACCTCTTCCCATGGTACGTTACCGTTCACGAAGCGACGGGCGCTGTAACGTTCGATGTCCAGACCGAGACTGGAACTATCCCGGTCGTCGAGCCAGCACGGACCGTCGCACTGTCAACCGAGGTCGTCCCAACGACCGGGTCTGCGACGGACCCCCCTGAGCGGATCCAGCAGTTCGAACAGGAAAGTGACAACGTGCCCCCGTCGACAGTCTGGCGTGACCCGCCATCGGTGGTTCGACCGCTGTTCAGCGTCCTCTCGATCGGGACGCGTCGCTACAGTGAACAGCGAGCCGCAGTCGGCGACAAACTGACTGTCGTCGGTCGAGTCACAGATGGCGGGTCGGGTATCGACCCGCTCGTCGTCTCTGACCGCTCACCGGCCGAGACAGTCTTCCGTATGGCAAAAACGTCACTCGGTGGGTTGCTCATTGGAGTGGTCGGACTGTTGCTCGGCATATTCCTCGTGCTCGGGTTGTAGCGGCCAACAGTACGGCGACATGGCTCACAGATAAGCGTTTGATAGAGGTCGTACGAGAAGAGGTCGCTGCATTCCCAGAGCGCGGCCGCCGGTGGGAATAGCCGGGACGACATCCTTTCTTTGCTGGTGTGTACGCGGTCACCGCCACCTCTCATCACCTCCACGATTCGGGCTGCTCCCGGCGCATAAAGCGCCGTTGCAGTGCCGGGCTTTCGCCACATTAGGAGACCGGCTCGTTGCCGGCCCGCTGGGTGTTTATTTGCCCCGTAGTGGGTGAGGGGCGTTCGAGAGACGCGATCCTCGTGATCCCCGTCGTGAGTATCATGGCAGCCAGAGACATCTACGAAACTGGCTTCGACGAAGACGTCCGAACGGAATCGAGTGCGAACCAGTGTCCCGAGTGTGACGGCCGGATCACCACGAACGCGGTCGAAACGGTCTGCGAGGACTGTGGGCTGGTCATCGACGAACAGCGCATCGATCACGGGCCGGAGTGGCGGGCGTACGACGAGGAGTGTGAACGACCGGGCGTCCCACTCACTGCGGCCTGCCACGATCGCGGCCTGTCGACGGAAATCGGTCGCGGCACCGACGCGAAGGGGAACGAGATATCTGGGCAGAAGCGGCGGCGACCCGCTCTGGGGGCAAAGTCACGGTCTGCCGTGGCCACTCTCGGCGCTCACCAGTGGAGCAGATGTGGAAGTCCGAATGACTTCTCTTGTCGACGATCGTCCCAAGGCGTGAGACAAATTGAGGAGCGACAGTCCCTCCTGAGCGAGCCGTGCTACTGCCAACAGGGCCAGCGACGACCTCCATTCGCCGAAAGCTTTCTGTCTCTGTCGAAACAACTCTTGGGGCATGGCCGAAACGTACGACGCCATCGTCGTCGGGGCGGGACACAACGGCCTCACAGCAGCGCTGTACCTCGCCGACGAGGGCTGGGACGTCTGCGTGCTCGAACGCAACGACAAGCCCGGCGGCTCGGTTCGCAGCGACGAACTCACTCGCGAGAGCTATATCCACGACACTCACTCGACGAACCAGAACCTCTTCCTCGGTTCGCAGGTCTTCGAGGAGTTCGGTGACGAACTCCGTGAGGCGGGGCTCGCGTTCTCACAGACCGACAAACCGTTCGCGAACGTCTACCCGGGCGGTGACGCTCTGCGGGTCTATCAGGACGCCGACCGAACCCGTGAGGAGTTCCAAGCGCACTCCCCAGCCGACGCCGAGGGCTGGGAGACGCTCCACGAAGAGTTCGGCCGGTTCGCCAAGAACCTCGCACCGTTGCTGGGACAGCCACTCCCCTCCGTCGCTGCCGGCCGGACGCTCATCGACGCCGCTCGCCGGGAAGGCCCCAGCGGACTCGTCGATCTCGCACAGATCCCCCTGAGTTCGACGCGCGAGCTCGGCGACGCCTACTTCGAGACGCCGGAGGCGAAAGCGCTGATGGCCTGTTGGGGACTCCACATCGACTTCGGCCCGGACGTCTCCGGCGGCGCGATGTTCCCGTTCCTCGAATCGTTCACTGCACTCTCGGAGGGCATCTCAGTCGCGACCGGCGGCGCGTCGGCGATCCCCGAGGCGTTGACGACACTCATCGAGGCCCGCGGCGGCGAGATTCGCACGAACGCCGAGGTTACCGCTGTCGACACCCAGAACGGCCGGGCGACCGGTGTCACGCTTGCCGACGGCACGACAGTCCGCGCTCGCGAAGCAGTCGTCGCGAATCTGACGCCGACGGTGCTGTACGACCGGCTCGTAGACGACAACGCCCTCCCTGGGTCGTTCCGCGAAAAAGTCGACCGCTACGAGTACGGACCGGGGACGATGATGATCCATCTCGCACTCGATGACCTGCCGAATTGGGAGGCCGGTGCGGAGCTGTCGGAGTTTGCGTACGTCCACATCGCCCCGAGCGTCGACGACTTGGCGGAGACGTACACCGCTGCCCAGAACGGCCAGCTCCCCGAATCGCCGCTGCTCGTCGTCGGCCAGACAACCGCCGTCGACGAGACCCGAACGCCCGACAACGGGCATATCCTCTGGGTCCAGGTGCGAGCGCTCCCCTCGGAGATCGAGGGCGATGCAGCCGACGAGATCGAGACGACCGACTGGGAGGTGGCGGCCGAGCCGATGGCCGAGCGCGTTCTCGACAAACTCGAGACGTATGCCCCCGGAATCCGGGACTCAATCCGGGATCGTGACGTGCACTCGCCTGCGGACCTCGAAGCGACGAACCCCAACCTCGTCGGCGGCGACAGCGTCGCCGGGAGTCACCACCTCCGCCAGAACTTTCTGTGGCGGCCGTTCCCGGGCTGGTCGCGGTACGGCACGCCCGTCGAGGACCTCTACGTCTGCGGGGCGTCGACGTGGCCGGGCGCCGGGAACAACGCGGCCTCTGGTCGTCTCTGTGCCCACCGCGTGCTGACGCCGCCGTTCGAGGAGCGCGCGATCGAGACGGCCGAAGAGTATGTCGGCGATGCGACGGCGGCCATCCGGCGGCGTCTGTCATAGTACTCGGTCCAGTTTCGCGTGGTCCGTCAGCGTTGGATGAACGATTTCAGTCATTCTTGCAGCTACCTCCTTTCGGACGGAGACAGTCAATCCACAGGACCAGATCTGGGTAAGCTAGCCCACGGCTTTAGCCGTGGGTTTCAGCGTGGACTCCCGCTCTGGCCGACACAGTCGGCCGGAAGCTCATACTCTCCGTTCGCGTTCAACGTCCCGCTGTTCAAGCGCACGCCTACGGGTACACCTCCACCGGAGCCAATGACCGACCGCGACCGTGCCGGCGAGTTCGGGTCGATCGATCTGCCGGCGGTCCAGCGGATTCGTGATCTCTGGCTCGAACTCGAGGCGTTAGTCGACGCCATGGCGTACGACGACATTGTCTCCCCCACGGAACTGCAGATCAGCCGCAGCGATGGGCTCGGCAACGCTGAGGGCGCTCGGCTCGATATTCAGTGGGGCGAACTGGGGATGTATTCGTTCCATGATGTCGATAGCGACGACGGCAACTGGCGATTCGATCGCCACCTGAACACACTCCCCCGAGATCTATTTCCACCCGCCGCCCGACGCCACGGCGACTGACGCCGAACTGTCCTGTATCGACATGACGGAGGTGTCGCTCGTGACCCGTGCAGTCCATACAATGTGGCGTACAGCCTACGGGGAGAATGACCTGAGTCGGCTGAATAGTGTCTCAAACCCACCGTAAGGATGGACGTAACCGAGGACTCAGTTCGGGACATCTGCACGGACGCGGTCTTCGAACGCGGCGAACGATACCTCGCTGATGGTCGTATCTACGAGATTCACCCCGTCGACAGCACCGTCACCGCCGTCGTGAGCGGCACCCGTCAGTACGATGTTCGTGTTGACCTCGCCACTGACGAGTTTGCCCCGTGGTGCGACTGTCCGTACGACGGGCCGGGAACGTGCAAGCACGTCGTCGCCGTGTTGCTTCGGTGTGTTGACGACCCACCTCCAGACGAAGACGATCGACTCGACACTGCACTCGACGGCGCCGACGCCGACGAACTCCGCGCGTTCCTGCATGAAGAACTCGCGACTGATGTGAATCTCCGCCATCGGTTTCTCGCTCGAGTCGGTGAGCCGACGAGACAGTCGGTAGACGAGCTTCGCACCTCGATCGATCGGCGGTTCGAAGAGACGAACCCTGAGTACCCCGTCGTCTTCGAGCCGATCGACTTCACACAGTGGTTCGATCTCGCGAACGAGTACCGCGAGCAGGGGTGCTACGCGTCGGCGGCGACCGTCTGCCGGGCACTCGTCGAGTCACTCGACGCGGCCTTGACCTCTAGTTTTTAGCGAGGTCCAAGCAAGCGGATGTCACCGAAGTGCGATATATGGTCCGACGACGAGCAAGAGGATCGCGAGTACCCGAGTAAGTGTTTCGGCATCGATGGATTGAGCAATCTTCCAGCCGGCGACGACGCCGACGAGTTCGGGAATACCGATCACGATGGCGAGTGGCCACGAGACCGCGTCCTGGGCGAGGTAGCCGACCGTCGCGAATGCGGCGACAAACACTGACTGGACTTGTGCGACGCCGACTGCGATTAGCATTGGGACGCCGATAGCCACCAACAGCGGAACGGCGAGGACCGGGCCACCGACGCCGAGGAGCCCGCCCGAGATGCCGACGAACGCCCCGATACCGGCGACGGCGAGTGTGCCGCGGGGCGTCATCACGTCAAAGTCGTTCCCGGACGTTCCGTAGCGGGTCCGGTAGAAAACGAGGATGCCGGTCAGGGAGACAAACCCACCGAGCAGGACGCTGAACGTCGATTCATCGATGAGCGCGTTCAGCCGGACTCCGACAAGTGCGCCTGCGAGCCCAGTGAGGCTCAACACGACCCCCATCCACTTGCCGCCCTGCGAGTCGAGCTCGCCGGAGCGCCGATAGCTCTCGGCGCCGACAAGGCCCGTCGCGACAAACGTGGCGCTGGCAGTGCCGACAACGACCGCCGGTGGGAGGTCTGTCAGCGCGACGAGCGCGATGGTGATGAAGATTCCACCCGGACCGACGGCGGTGATGCCGACGCCGGCGAACAGCGAGAGGACGACGAGGACGGCGAGCGTCGTCGTGGGAAGGCCAGCGATCATCGGCTTAGATCCCGCCCGTAAAGATGGCGTTGATGACGAACTGGCCGGCGCTCCACGCCGAATAGATGGCGAGGAGGATGAGCGTGCTGTTGATGACGTTCAGCTTCCAGCCGTTCGTGTACGCGCCCATCATGTCGCTGTCGTTGACCGCCCAGAACAGTAGGACGGCGGTGATGGGCAGGCCAACGACGCCGTTATAAGCCGGGAAGAGGATAATCATGTCGATGACGCTCAGCCCGAGGTACTGATGGACGAGTGGCGAGAGGCTGCCGAGTGCAACGCCACCAACGTAGATCGCCTTGAACACGCGGGTGCTGTCGGCAACCTCACCGCCGATGGCCTCGGGGATCATGTAGGCGGGCGCCCACATGATGGGGATGATGCTGTTGAACGCGGCTGCGAGCGTGCCTGCGAGGAAGACGACCATTGCCCACTCACCGAGGACGGACGCGAGTGCCTTTCCGGGCGTAAGGAACGTCTCAAGCTGTTCGTAGCCCGCCGGCCGAAGGACCGCGGCGGCGGCAATGACGATCGCGATGGTCGTGATACCACCGACGGTGTAGCCGATCGCGAGGTCCCGACGCATCGTGGGGATGTCCGAGCGGTCGGTCCAGCCCTTCTCCTCGACGAGTCGCGACTCGAGGAAGAAGTTCGGCCAGAGTGCGGTCGTTCCGAGGATGCTCACGGTGAGGGCCATCGAGCTCGGCGATAGCCCTGTCGGAGCGAAGCCGGTGACGACGGCGGTGAGGTCCGGACTACTCGCCCCAGCGACGACGACGTACGTGAGAAGGAGGGCGAACATCATCGCGACCATGATCTTCTCGACAGCGTCGTAACTGAGGACGCCGATCACAATGGCGAGGAGTCCCGTTAGATAGGCGAAGGGTATCCACCCAATTGCCTGTAGGTCGAGGAGGACGACGATTCCCTTCCCGACAGCGGCGGTGAGTTCGAGCGTCCAGGCGACACAGCCGACCGAGAGCAGGATCATCACGACGGTCGCAAGCGTTGATCCGAGCTTTTCTCGGGCGAATGCGCCCAATGAGTCACCGTGAATACCGAGTCGGGCGCTCATGTCCTGTGCCACGAAGCCGAGGAGCACCGCACCGACAACAGCCCACAGTAGTGTGTACCCGAACCTGACTCCGGCGGAACTTGCAATGAATACTGACCCCGACCCGAAATAGCTCGCGACCATCACGAGTGCGAGTCCATACCGTTCGAAGAACTCCGAGATCGAGGGAATCGATACACCATTTATAGCATGTCTGACACTCATAGCTGATCGAAAACGACAATCAAACAATTACCAAACCAATGCCCCACCTCACAGCAATCGACGCGTCAGTTGGATATGTAACTGGGAAGGGAAACACGTTGTGACTCATCGCCCGGACGTGTTTGGGTACTCGTTCTTCGATACTACCTCTCTACTTTCTCCCAGCACCTGTGGCGATAAAATAACCCAGAGTACAGTGCCCAGTGGGTCAGGTACAAATCCGCGAGAAGCCTCGGTTGTGACCCCAAGGCAGTTTACAAGGCCGATAGCTAACGCAATCCGAGGCTGTAGACGTGACGAACGGTTATGCCGGTTCCGGCTCACCAACCATTTCGCTAGTGACGCGACTAGCACGGACTTTGTCGACGCCGCTTCTCTTGGAACCATCTAAATATGATTCTTCAAGGAATATTCGGGCCCTTCATTTTCGGCGATTTAGACGGTGTAATCCGTCGAAATCTGGCTGATGAAGAATGGTGCATTACACGCGAGGGACCGAACCGAAATCGGTCGAGCTAGCCGCGGCGGGAGACCAGTTGTCTCTCGAGGAAGGGGACCGAATACAATCCGCCACTCGGTCGCAGACGTCGGATTCGATGAGCGCAACGAACTAGCAGGGGCGTACCAACCGGCAGAGAACGACTGATCTATGCGATAGATTGAAGTATTACTTATCAGAGTTGAGTGCGTAGATAGTGTGTATGCCTGAAGAAGTCCTGTTTGAATCCGAGAGTTCACAGAGCCGAGACGAAATCGCATCGTACCTCCGAAGCGTCGCTGAAAAGCTCGAGCGGGGAGAGAAGATAACTCTGAAAGCGGGGACAGAGTCCATTACCATGGAGCCGTCGCAACGGCCGACATTCGAAGTCAAAGCCGAACGCGAAGGTCCGACCGACGGCCCTGGTGAGTTGAGCATCGAGTTCGAACTCGAGTGGGACGAGAACGGCGAGACCGCCGATGAAGAAACGGGAACCCTGAAAATAGAGTGAGTAGACTGCGGCGGGGTTGATAGAACGCGTTAGTAGTGGGGTATCTCACTACGGGTCCTGCGTCGGACGCCGCGTTGGGCGCCGAACGATACTCAAGTGAGCTCTTACGTTCTCAACGCGTTCTCCTGGTATGGGAACACACGTACTCGTCCCACCCGTACTCGTCCCGCCCGACGGGTCCCCACAATCGTGGGCGGCGTTCGACCACGCAATCTCGGCGCATCACGGGGGACGATCACGACGCTCCACGTCGTCAATCCGATGGCCAGGCGTCTACGGCGACTCCGAGGGCGGCGGTTACTACGACGCACAGGTTGTACGGTAATCGGGCAGTCGAACGCGGCGAGAAGTTCCTCGAGCGATCGCGCACCCGAGCAGAGGAGGCCGACGTCCTCGGAACCACCGTTTTGGGGACGACGGTCGAAACGGGGCCGCCCGCTCGAACGATCGTCCGGTACGTTACGGAGAACCACATCGACCACGTCGTCATGGGTAGTCACGGTCGGTCCGGCGTGGTGCGGGTACTGATCGGCAGCGTCGCCGAGTTCGTAACGAGACAGGCGTCGGTGCCGGTAACGACCGTTCCCTAGGCGATCGGTGATCGGGTAGCGTTGGGACCCGCGACGCTCGCTTCCGGGACCGAGCTATTTGTCGTTGCTCGTCGACTGAAACCGTATGACGACCGCGATTCTGGTCGCGTTCGACGAATCGCCGCAGTCGGTCGCAGCGTTAGGCCACGCGCTCGAAACCTACGACGACGCGACGATTCGCGTGCTGTACGTGAACGATCCGTGGGAGTGGGCCGGCGCGGACGGGATTAACGATCTTTTCTTCGCGGAAGACGCGTTCGAGCGATCCCAGGATGTCGCATCGGACGTGATCGCCGCGGCGAACGAGATCGCCCGCGAGTACGACCGAGAGATAGTCGCGGAAACAGAAATCGGCGGGACCGCGGAAACGATCGTCTCCTACGCTGAGGATCACGATATCGACCACGTCGTTCTGGGCAGTCACGGCCGACGGGGCCTGACGCGATTCTTCCTCGGCAGCGTCGCTCAGTACGTCGCCAAGCGCTCGCCCACTTCCGTCACCCTCATTCGTGGCGACGACGCCGACGAAGACCCGTCGAGTTCCGACGACACCTAACCGTCTCGAGGCCACTTCGAATCAACTTCTCGAGCAAGCCCGCGCATTTTCGACCCGGATGGAACGGATAGGGGCCACAGAAAGTCGTCTCGCACGTGAACGCGCCGCGTCACGGCCGACTCGAACTCGACTCGTTGAGGAAGTATTACGGCGACGTTCGCGCCGTCAAGGCGCGTCTCGGCTCCCTCCCGAGCGACGTTACGTACTACAGCCGCGTGACGGGGTGAGAGTTGCTCGATCACTTCGATCGGCTACGCGGAGACGAGCGCGGAGAGGCACTCCTCGAGCGGTTGCCCGTTCCGCCCGACGTGTGGGGACCGGTTCGCGTCACGACGCTACGTGTCCGTCGCTCGTGGAGAACGGCCAGTATCCAGTGATAGCACGCGGATCGTATCTGACTGCGTGGGGCCAAAGCGTGGCGCTTATCCGCCGTTCGCTCCTATACGTGTTCGATGATCGACGGGGACGTCGCGGCGTTTACCCACCTCGGCGAGACGGTTCGTGACGCGCTCTCCGAACGCGGGTTTTCGACGCCGACGGCACCGCAACGACTCGCGATTCCGCCGCTTTCGTCCGGCGAGGACACGCTCGTCATCGCACCTACGGGGAGTGGCAAGACCGAGACCGCGATGTTGCCCGTCTTCGACGACCTCGTCGCGGACCCACCGGAGGGGTTCGGCGCTCTCTACGTCACGCCTCTCCGCGCGCTGAACCGCGATATGCGCGACCGACTCGAGTGGTGGGGCGACTACCTCGACCTCGAAGTCGACGTTCGCCACGGCGATACGACCCAGTACCAGCGTGGCAAGCAGGCCGAAAACCCGCCCGACGTTCTCGTCACGACGCCCGAAACGCTGCAGGCGATGTTGACCGGAGAGCGACTACGGGAGGCCCTCGAGGACGTTTCCCACGTCGTGATCGACGAGGTCCACGAACTGGCGGCGTCGAAACGAGGCGCACAGCTTTCGATCGGGTTGGAACGCCTTGAAGCGCTCGCCGGCGACATGCAGCGAATCGGCCTCTCGGCGACGGTGGGCGACCCGGGGGAAGTCGGCCAGTTTCTGACGGGCGGAAAGCCCTGTACGATACAGGAGATCGACGTCGGGAGCAACGTCGACGTCTCCGTCCGCGAACCGGAGGTAACCGACGAAGACGAACGACTCTCCGGAAAGCTCATGACAAGCGCTGAGACGGCGAGTCACGTCCGGTTGATTCGGGACATTGTTGCGGACCACGAATCGACGCTCATCTTCGTCAACACCCGACAGACGGCCGAAGCGCTCGGCTCGAGGTTCACCGAACTCGAGTTGCCGATCGGCGTCCACCACGGCTCGCTCTCGAAGGAAGCCAGGATCGACGTGGAGGATCGGTTCAAACGCGGGGAGCTCGACGCGCTGCTTTGTACCTCGTCGATGGAGCTCGGGATCGACGTGGGGCGGGTCGATCACGTCGTCCAGTACCAGAGCCCGCGCCAGGTCGCGCGGCTCCTCCAGCGGGTCGGTCGAGCCGGCCACCGGCGGGACGAGGTCTCGAGCGGAACCGTCGTCACGACTCGGCCCGACGATACGTTTGAAGCGCTCGCGATCGCCCGACGCGCCCGCGAGGGGGAGGTCGAACCGGCGGCGATCCACGAGGGGAGCCTCGACGTGGTCGCCAACCAGATCCCCGGCTTCGTCCAGAGTCGCGGCTCGACGTTCGTCGAGGACGTCTACGAGACGATCCGCGGAGCCTACCCGTTCCGGGACCTCACCGAGGAGACGTTCCGAGACGTGCTCTCGGAACTGCACCGCAATCGGATCGTCTGGTTCGACGAGAGCGAGGATCGCATCGAGACGACTGGCGGAACCTGGCAGTACGTCTACGCGAACCTCTCGATGATCCCCGACGAGGCGACCTACGAAGTCCACGACATCGCCTCGGGCAAACAGATCGGGACGCTCGACGAGCGGTTCGTCGTCAACTTCGCCGCGCCGGGCGAGATCTTCGTCCAACGCGGCGAGATGTGGCGGATCGCCGAGATCGACGAAGACGAAGACGAGGTGAAAGTCAGCCCGATCGAGGACCCGGCGGGCGAGATCCCCTCCTGGATCGGTCAGGAGATCCCAGTCCCCTACGACGTCGCCCAGGAGGTCGGCGAGCTCCGGGGCGTCGCGGGTCCGCAGCTCGAGGCGGGAGCCGACGCCGGGAACGTCGCGCGCGAACTGGGTGGTCGCTACCCCGCCGACCACCACACGCTGTCGGAAGCCCTCTCGCAGCTAGAGGATCACGTCGAAACCGAGTCGGTCATGCCGACGCGGGATCGGATCGTGCTCGAGCGACAGGGTCGAACGGTGGTGTTGAACGCCCCCTTCGGACACACGACCAACGAAACGCTCGGGCGGATGCTCTCCTCGCTGCTCGGCCAGCAGAGCGGCTCGAGCGTCGGCCTCGAAACCGACCCTTACCGAATCGAACTCGAACTCCCGGGCTCGGTCGCGACCAGCGACGTGATCGACGTTCTCGAGGAGACCGATCCTGACCACGTCGAGTCGATACTCGAACTGGGACTCAAGCGCTCGGACGCGCTCGCGTTCAGGCTCTCGCAGGTCTCGGCGAAGTTCGGCGCGCTCAAGCGCTGGCAGGGATCGGGCCGCATCTCGAACGACCGCCTGCTCTCCGCGCTCGAGGACACGCCGATGTACGAGGAGGCGATTCGGGAGGTGTTCCACGAGGACCTCGACGTGGGCCGGGCGAGCCGAGTGCTCGAGGCGATCCAGTCGGGCGCGCTCGAGGTGGTCACGACTCGCGGTCGAACGCCCGTCGGCCTCGGCGGTCGCTCCTCGGGCAAGGAACTGCTCGCCCCCGAAAACGCGGACGCGAGCGTCATCAACACGGTCCGCGAACGGATTCAGGACGATCGCATCATCTTGCTCTGTACCCACTGCACGGAGTGGAAGGTCAAAACGAAGGTCGGACGCGTGCGAGACCAACCGGAGTGTCCCGAGTGTGGCTCCACTCGCATCGCGGCGCTGAATCCGTGGGCCGAGGAGGTCGTCGACGCGGTTCGAGCAGCCGAGAAAGACGACGAACAGGAGTCGATGACCGAACGAGCCTACCGGAGTGCGAGCCTCGTCCAGAGCCACGGGAAGCAGGCCGTGATCGCGATGGCCGCTCGAGGCGTCGGGCCCCACAACGCGGCCCAGATCATCAACAAACTCCGGGAGAACGAAGACGAGTTCTATCGGGATATCCTCTCGAAGGAGCGCCAGTACGCTCGGACGCAGGCGTTCTGGGATTGAAATATTGTGCTCTGTTGAAATCCTCAGAGAGTTACAAGTTCGCCTAGTAGTCTGACCGGATGGAAGCTCCCGAAGCCACGGTTACTCCGGTTCGTTGAGCAAGCGATGCACTTGGCTCGGTGAGCTGTCGCTCCTTACTCCTCGAAGTTCTCGAAACGGCGGTACACACTTCATCAACACATCGTCCGTCGCTGTCTCAAAATTCGGAAGAATACGGCGTACCGGACGCTTCTCGACGAACGTATCGAGATGCCCCGGATTCGGAGAGCAATTGAAGTTGATATCCCCAGCCACCCGGGGCTTCATTGCCCCCGCAGCGGTCAGTAGCCCCAATGTCTCTCAGAAATATAGGAGTCGCAAGGTTGAAAACTCGCTAGGAGTAGGTACCGATGAAATGATCCCAGAGTCGCAACAGCACAGCACGGCGGACAGATTGTTCACTTGAACTCATGAGTCTAGTACACGAGGCTCTAGAGGGGACAGATTCAGCGATATTTTTCGGATCACTGTCTATCCTCCTTGTCATCGCAGCAGTCATTATCGCATGGCCAAAAGCGACGGCCTCGCACCTAGCGACCGTTAATACCGCCGTCGTATCGAATGTTAGTTGGCTCTTCCTCTGGCTCGTCTTCCTTTCGTTTTGTTTCTTGATGTATATCTTGCTTGGACCGTGGGGGAACATCAAGTTGGGCAGTCCAGATGAAGAGCCCGGTCTCTCATATACCGGATACCTCGTGATGATCTTCACTGCAGGCCTGTCCTCTGGCGGTCTTGAGTACTGGGGACCAGTGGAGCCACTGGTCCATTATCAATCTCCACCTCCATTATTCGGATCCAGTGTCGGTACATGGGCTGGAATGACGAATGCACTCCAATACGCGATCTTCCACTACGGGACCTCAGCATGGTCCGTGTATTTGGTGTTCGGCATTGCCGTCTCCTACTTTGCATATCGTAAAGACATGCCGTTTCGGCCCGCAGTCATCCTCGCCCCATTTGTCGGCACAGACAATGTCGATGGATGGCTCGGCAAAACAGTCGATACGCTTGCCGTGGTCGTTTCGGTGAGTGGAATCACGATCTCGTTCGGACTCGGCGTCAATCAGTTCTTGGCTGGCCTGTCGTACAACTGGGGAGTCCAAGTTGGGACACTCGGCGAAGTGCTGTTTATCCTCCTCATAACAGTGGTATTCCTGCTATCGGTTACCGCCGGAATACAGGAAGGAATCAAGCGGTTTGCAAATCTGAACGTGATCGTCCTCTTGGTGCTCATCACAGTAGCACTGGTGTTCGGTCCATTGTCATTTCTTCTCAACCTCGGAGCGCAGGCAATCAAAGGATACATGACTGATTTCGTCGGCATGAGTCTGTACTTCACACCGGCTGCCACCAGTTGGTATGGATCGTGGACAGTGTTCTTCTGGGCGTGGTGGCTCACGTTCGCGCCCATGGTCGGCGTGTTCATGGCGCGAATCTCCCGTGGGCGAACTCTTCGACAACTCGTGTTCGCCGGGATGCTTGGCTCGTTCGGGCTCACCGTACCGTGGTACGTCGCAACCGGCGGGTCGGCACTCTGGTTACAAACCACTGGCCAGGCTGATCTGCTAGGTGTATACTCCGAAGTTGGCCTAGCTGGTGTGAGCTTTGCCCTGTTCGAGCAGTTGCTTCCATTTGCTAACCTGTTTTCTGCGATCCTATTGCTCCTCGTGTTGAGCTTCCTCATAACTACCCTCGATTCGGCGACATTTAGCTTCTCTATGATCGCCAACAAAGGCGAGCCGTCGCCCTCAACTCTCAACCGGATCACATGGGGTATAGTGCTGGCAGCCCTGACGATCGCACTCAGTCTTGCTGGCGGCATTTCGGTGCTCCGCTCATTTACTGTCCTTGCCGGGATCCCCGCTGCCGGGTTATGTCTGATTGCTTTAGTTGGGATGATCATTCAACTCGAACGCCACGCCCCAGTTCTATTGGAAGGGACAGACGATATTAATGACAGAATAATGTCGAGTGTTCGGAGTAGATTGCCCAATCGGTTAACAGAGAGACGGCCAACGGATGATTAGAATAGTGGCAGATTAATTAAACTATAGGCGCTCACCCGTAGCACATTGTTGATTTCACAGTGTGGCTCGAACAGCGTGTCTGAGAGCGTCTCGTCCGGGTTTCCGAATCAACTCCCGACGTAGCTGGAACGCTCTGAGATACTGTGTCAACTTGTCTTTGGAGATTCCTCGGTGGGGCGAGAGCCACCGTCGCACCTGCGACGCGTGGCTCTCGCAAGTGTTGGCGTGCACTTCGTCATCGTCGATTCGTCCGCGGCTTTCGCCGGGATCACGTACCGCTGTCCGCTGCCACAGTCGGCGATGATGAAAACCGGTGGCTTATCGCCGCTATACGAACCACCCCTACGCGTTGACAAGCCACGCGAGCGCGACTCCTGGTCGCGCTCGCGGACCCTCTTCCCGGCAGAGACGTACACTTCGTCGATTTCGACCGGACCGACCAGATCGAGGGAAGGCGCATCGAGCGCTTCGCCAGGGCGCTCGATGCGCCGGTGCATGGTCTTGTGTGTTACCTCGATTTCGCACTGTAGTTGTCGGAGACTCGTGTTAAACCGGAGGAACGCGTAAATTACAACTACCGACGAAGAGCAATCTTCGAATGAGCAAAGATTGTGCCGGTCTTGTCGTTGAACGTTCGGTCGCAATTCTTACAGAGATCCGTTGAAGCTCTCTGTAGCTGTCGTTTCTGACCGTCCGGTCAGAAGGCAGCGAGGACAGGGAACACCGTCACGCCAGCGAACCTGCTCCAACAGGTCCGCTGCGACCGATTCCGACCCAAACACATCTAGTGGAATCATTCGTGTCGGGCACCGTTGACGCGGTGTCATTGTCCTCTTCGAATCCGCAGCTAGTGCTCTGCAGTATCAACAATCTCCTACGCGAGAGCGAAGCATCGAAGCAATAGGATTCCAACAGGGCCAAATATTGGTAAATACAGGGAGTAAACCTATCAATGAACGTTAGTTGAGGGTTCTTAGCCGTGTATCTCGAACTTCTGTATATGTCCCTAACCGCGACTGAGACGGTGTCAGTATCGGCAACACAGTGGTTACATGGGTTGTGGGAATATTATCGGGAATATACTCACACCGCAGTCCATGCGGCTTCAGCGGCGGCGCTCACCGCATTTGGACTACTCATATTCGTCAATCGACTCTTTGTGGTACTGGCGATTGCCGCGTACATCTGTCCGCCTGTCATCCTCTATAGCATCAGTTCTGACATTGGGAGGCCGTCAGACTCGTCGACAGCGCCACCTGTACAGGCAGACTCTGGGACAAACTCAGATACCGATTCCGACACTGACTCGGATGGCGACGATGGGGATACCGATTCCGATAGTGACGACGGAGACACTGATACGGATGGCTCTGACGCAGACGCTGACGGTGCCGATGCTGACGCCGATTCTGATGGATGACCGTCCTGTGCCCTCTCCGTGCCACTACTGACAACGCTCTTCATCGGCGCTCGAGGCGGGTACCCCGACCCTTGAGGCCGGGTTGTTGACTGGCAGATATGATCTATATTGTGCGTGTGTTCACGGTAAAACACATCTGAAGAATAGGGTCTCAACAGAGCCCAGACGTCCCTTTAACAACGTGAGTGGGTCCGACGACACGATCTCGCGATAACCCTATCCAGCACAAGTTCGGCATGTAGAAACCTACAAACCACTAGTTTGTATATACTAAACTAGAGTGACAATTCCTGTCAGGTGGAATCGATGCAGTATATATCATATGATTGACTGTAGGTGAATACACGAGCACGTGAGTCGTCGTGAACCCGTACTCGCACTCGATTAGCCCGGTTCGTGGGTCGTGTGAATGTGGCAAGTTGGCTCTGTTAAAACCCTCAGCAAGTGATATATTATGACCCAGTCGCGGTCAGTACAGGTGGTGTAGATAGCACGGGGAAACAATTGGAAGAAATGTCATGAGTCATATCTACCACCGAAACAGTCATTGGTGGATGTTTTCTATTTACGATATGGTTAGGCTGAAAATCGCGCTCGCCGCCGCCTTTTTTGCGGCTGTTAGTGTAGCAATCACTCAATTAATAGAACTAACTTTCATCGAATCTACTGTGGCGAACGCAGCGATAGAGGGTCTTTTCGTGGGTGTAGTCGTCTATTTTGCTCTCAAAATTCTCGAACGTTCTGTGGATTCACAGTAGTTCAACTTAGAATAGAGGGGCACGGGCTGCTCATACACCTACACAGTAGCTGTTTCACTCCAAATCAGCTGATGAGATGGCCTAAATGTAGAGAGTGCTTCTGGTAAGTCCGCACCTGTACTTACCGATTCAGCCGTTACAGTTTCAAAAAATTTCTGAATGAAAAACCGCGCTAACAACAAGTATTAGAACTCGTCACTGAGTCGGCGTTAATACTCCTCGTTGAGTTCCGTTGTCTTCTGTTCGAGCGAAGTCCCGAATTCACCCATATGGTCGTCGAACTCGGATTCCAGTTTCCGAATCTCCTTCCGAATACGAGCTAAGTCAGTACGCTCCAACTCATCTGTGACGATCTGACCCTTTGAGTCAGCGGATGGCGCTTATGCCCGCCACCGCTCGTATAATCCGGATCTTCTGAAATCAATCCTAATCCCTGAGCGTCTTCAATCCGGTCTTGGATCGTCGCAGAACTAACTGCCAGTGTTTCTCGAACACAACAAACCGCTTTGAACCGTCCTGTAACTCCTCTAAAAGCCTAACTCCCCCCTTTTTCGACAAGAAGTCCACAATCCGTTCTACTTCCGCGTCATCAAACCCATCCGGTGATCCAGTGCGTGACTCCGGAATACGTCCGGTAAGGACGCTCGCTCGCTGGTTCAAGTCATCGGCTATCTTCGGGTCGTGGAACGAGGTTGCTGTTCGTCCGGAACACGTTCTCGGGATCGTACTTCGTCTTCAGGTCGACCAGTCGCTCGTAGTTGTCTCCGTAGAGCGATTTCGCGGGGTTCTCGTTCAGACCCGGGAAGTTCCCGTAGTTGCCCGTCCCGACCGACAGTTCCCTCGCTTCGGCGATTCCGTTCCGACCCCAGGCGACGTTCGCGTCGTCGTCTTCGGGCTCGTCCCAGTTCGCCTCGAAGGTGAGCATGTAGGGCTTGTCCCGATGCCAGAACGCGGTCGCAGCTTGGGGCACGTCTTCGACCGCCCCGCCGAGGTGCCAGAGGTCGACCGTCGAGAGGTCCGAGGGTGCCGACTCGAGGTAGCGATCCATGATATCGACCACCTCGTCGGTGACGTCGGTGAGGAAGATCGACTTCCAGTAGTACCTGAGCCCGTCTGGGTAGTCCTCGTCGAGCATCGACTGTAAGTCGACGTACTCCGTCGGCCCGCTGAAGTCCGCGATCGGCGTCGCGCTCGTCCGGAGCGGATCGAAGACCTCCTCGGCGTCCTCGAGGTCGCCGCGGTACGACCCAAGCATCGCCACGGCGGCGGCTCCTCGAGCGTCCGCGGGGAACTCCTCGATATCGGGCACGTGAGCGGTGAAGACGAGAACCCCCGCGTCTTCGGGGGCGGTTGCGGTCCACTCGAGGTATCGCTCCGTCACCGCCTCGATATCGCCCTCGTCGAACCACACGAAAAACGCGTACACCTCGGGACCGACGTCGTGGAGGTCGTATTCGAACGACGTGACGATACCGAAGTTCCCGCCGCCGCCGCGGACCACCCAGAAGAGATCCGCGTTTTCGTCGGCGCTCGCGGTGTGAACGCGCCCGTCGGCCGTCACGATTTCGACGCTTCGCAGGTTGTCTACCGAGAGTCCGTACTGCCGGGTCAGGTGACCGTACCCGCCGTTGAGCGTCAGCCCCGCGATCCCCGTCTCGGAGACGGCCCCGAGAGCGGTGGCGAGACCAAACAGCTGGGTTTCGCGATCCACGTCGCCCAGCGTCGCCCCGCCTTCGGCGCGGACCGTCCGCGCCGCGCGGTCGACGTACACGCCGTTCATTTCGGAGAGATCCGCGACGATCCCACCGTCGCAGACGGCCGTCCCGGCGACGTTGTGACCGCCCCCGCGGACGGCGAGCTCGAGGTCGTGCTCCCGGGCGAACCGCACGGACGCGACCACGTCTGCGGTGCCCGAACAGCGAGCGACGAGGGCCGGATACCTGTCGATCATCCCGTTCCAGACCGCTCGAGCCCGATCGTATTCCGAGTCGTCCGGGCGGACGATATCGCCGCCGAACGCGGCGTCGAACGATCGAACGGCGTCGGCCGGGAGGGTGGCCAGCGCCACTTCTCCGGGTGAGTCTGTTTTCGTGGCCATGAACTAGCTACGACGTCAGCGACGATAACGCATTCACGCGATTCGCGTGACGGTCCGGCCGGCAGTCAGAAGCGTGATGGTAGCCGGTCGAACCACCGCTATCCGACACTCGATTCGGGGCTACTCGAGCGCCAAGAGCGCATACGTATCGGCTTCAATTTCGGCGACCGCGTAAAGTACGCCGTCGTCGAGGACCGGGCCGGGACCGACGCGGCCGGCGAACTCCCGGTCGAATCGCAGCGCCGGGCCTGACTGCAGACCGCTGCTGGGATCGGGATCGAACGCGTACAAGCGGTCCCCGCCCACGAAGACTGTATCACGGCCGTAGGCCGGTGCCGTGTGTCGCCAGTCGCCGATGTCGTGTTCCCAGCGGCGCTCGCCGGAGTCGGCATCGACTGCCGTGAGCGCCCGACTGTTTGCCACGAACACGAGGCCTCCAGCGGTCGCGATTCCGCGCTCAGCCCACCCAGTGTCGGCAGTCCAGAGAACGTCCGAGGATCGATCGCTATTGACCTGCAGTGCGTTTGTCTCCCCGTTCTGGCAGGACACGTAAATCGAGTCCGTATCGATTGTCGGCGGACACGTCGGCGGAGACGGAAGGTCCCACTGCCACAGGCCTGTCCCGGAAGCCTGGAGCAGATACACGATCCCCGCCTCGGTCGTAACCGCGACGTTGTACCCCGAGAAATACGGTGGATGATTCATCACTCGTCCGAACAGTTTTCGCTCCCACTGAATCGAGCCGTCCTCGGGATCGAGCGAGACGATGTGTTCGCCGACTCCACACAAGAGCCGATCACCGCCTGCCATAGATGGACCCGCGACGCCGCCGGGTCGTTCGAACGCTCGCTCCCACAACTGATCGCCCGTTTCGGCATTGAGTGCGTACATCGTTTTCTTGACCGGAACGTAGGCGACGCCATTGCGGACTACCGGAACCGCGTTAACGCCCTCGAGCGTCCACAACTCCGACCCGTCTCCCGCATCGAAGACGCGAAGTGTCCGCAGTGACTCGAGCAGAAAGACGAGCCCGTTCGCGACGACGGGGGCGTGGTACGTCGTCTGGGTGACTTCGACTCGCCAGCGCTCGGAGACGCCGTCGACGGGAGCTTTGCCGTCGCCGACAGCGCGCGTATTCGACGCGTTGCAACCGAAACTCGACCAGTCCCCGTTCGCACCGAAAGCGTGCGTTTCCGGATCCGGGAGTTCGTCGACGCCGGCCTCGGGGGGTTGATCGGGCGAAGGCGATCCGAGTACGCTCGAGCACCCGGCGAGCGAGGCGCTCCCGCCAGCGGCCAACAGGAGAAACGTTCGTCGATCGGAGGGCATTGTGCGTCGATATCAGCCAGCCAACTAATTATTTTCGGCATTTGAATCGGTGTGTCCGATGGGCCTCGAAAGATTCGTCCCACGCGCGGTAGAGAACGAGTACCAATCGGTAACTGGAGTTCGTTTCGCAGCCCACGTAATGATGGACAAGAATATATGACCGTGCTTACAACATTGATCGCAAGGCGATGAAACTATCAACGGCCGTCTCGTCGGTGGGTCGATCGCTTCGCAAGCCGGGGGATCTGCTGCAGTTTTACATTCTCGGCGGTGCGATTCCGGCAATCACTCGCGTCGTTCTGTTTTCGGCGGTTCTCGCAGTTGGTGTCTTTTTCTGGGCGACGGGAACGATCGCGTCGATCCGAACCGAACTCGAGGGAATCGAGAGAGCGGCACCGAATCCCCAGCAAAACCCCGACGCGTTCTTCGAGTGGATGGAGGAGGTCTGGATGGGGATCGAATCCGCCATCTCGCCGCTGGTCGGGACGGTCTCAGTATTGGTCATCGTCGCTGCGATACTGATCGCAATCGGGCTGACGATCGTCCTCTCCGCGCTCACGTCGGCGGGTCAACTATCGACGTGTTACGCCCGACTGCGCGACGAGCGAGGAATGGTCGCCGGGATCGCCGGCACGCGTCGGTTCTGGCTCTCGATGCTCGGGTTGTACGTTCTCGAGGTCGTGTTCTGGATCCTCGTGACCGTCTTCCTCGCGGTCGGAATCGGGCTGATGACGCTGCTCTCGAGCGCCGTTCTTGATACGGCAGTACTGGCGGTTCCGCTCTGGTTGCTCGGCGGATTCCTGTGGGTCTGTTCGGTCCTCGCGATTCGCGCGGTGTTCGCGTTCGCACCGGTCGCCGTCGTCGTCGACGATACGACCGCGTTCGGGTCACTCACGAACGCGCTCGGATTCATCCGATCTGCGCCGGTCGAAGCGATCTTTTACTACGTCGTCTCGCTCATCGCGCTGATCGGATTCGCATCGGTACTTTCGATGATTTCGACCATCGGCGCGGCGACTATCGTCCCCCTCATCACGCTCATGGTCGTTTACCCGGTACTCGATCTCCTGAAGACCGCCCTCTACGGCGGCTACCGAGACCGGATCGCGCCGCCGGTCTCGATCGACTCGTCGCTTCGTGCCCAATTTACGGGCGGCATTCGCCGGGGCATGGCCGGACTCGGCGGGTTCATCCGGTCGACTCCTGGGATCCACGCGCTGGTCGTGGTCCTCGGCGTCGGAACGTTCGTCGGCGGCTGGCTGCTCGCCGCGCCGCTCGAGGGGATCACCAGCGCGTCGATTTCCGCTCGCACACAGGACATTTTCCCGCCGACGACCGCCCTCGAGTTCTTCGGCAACAACTGGATGGTCGCGCTGATGACCGCGTTCTCCGGCGTCGCACTCGTGATCCCGGCGCTCTTTTCGATCGCGTTCAACGGCGTCTTCCTCGGTATCACTGCCCGACTCGAGGTCGCGCCCCTCGAGTTACTCGCGTTCGTCGTCCCCCACGGTATCTTCGAGATCCCGGCGATCATCTTCGCCGGCGCACTGGGCGTTCACCTCGGCATCGCGTTTTGGAAGGCTGCGACCGGCTCGATCGACCGATCGGCGTTCGCCGACGAACTCGAGCGGGCGTTCTGGGTCATGATCGGTATCGGCGTCCTGCTTGCCATCGCCGGGTTTATCGAGGGATTCATCAGCCCGTTCTACTACAAACCGTTCTTCTAGTCGCGTTCGGCCGATTCGCCTGTCTCTAGTCGCCAAGCAAACCCAAGTTGCGATCGTGTACCACTGGAACGACACGCGCTCGAATTCCATTGTCACTAAAACCGTCACAATCAGAAATGTCGTTAGGGGTAAGTTTTTAATGTATCTATGAGAGATAGTTCAGCATGGATAGTGTTAGATGGAAAAATGGATCTCGTCTAATCTCACTTGGAGGAGTGGCGCTGGTTGCGCAACTGGTCATCTTCCAGAATAGTCTGGGGATTGTGGGAGATCCGGGCGTCTCTGGCGTTACTGAAGACGTTGTGAGTGGCGGTCTATTACTCGTGGCCACAGTCTGTCTCGCCGTTGGAGTGTTTCTCAGCCTACGGGATTGACAGGTAATCAAAGCAAAAATGGAAAATCACTCGGAGATCAACCGAAGCGCGGTAACGCGACAAACTCCTCAAGAAGGGGTTGAGGGGCTCGAAATGATGGACGAACTCACCAGCGAGAGTGAACTCACCGAATGCGATGTTCGGGAAATCGTCACTAGCATAAACGAACGAGGTCTCGAGCGTTTCGAGGAAAAGTCCGAATAACCGAGACAGCGCGTATTTCCCACGTTATAGAAACAGCGCCGGCACGGTGTTCCGGAAGATGTTGAGCGAGATTACGAAGAGGAGACAGACGACGAACCAGTTGAACGTTCGCTCGTCGAACTCGAGTCGCCGGAGATACGTGCCGCCGAGGAGTCCGACGATGGTGACGACGGCGATCACCGAGCCGAGCCAGAATCGGTAGGTCGTCAGCAGGTCGGTAAAGAACGCCATCTGAACGATTCGAACCGTGAATATCGTTCCCAGCACCATCGACAGGCCGCCGATATACCGCTCGGCGTCCCGCTCGAAGGTGTGGAAGTACGCCGGCAGCAGCGGGCCGAGGTTCGCGAACGCGAGCAGGAACCCTTGCGAGAGGCCCGCGGTTCCGAGCGCCAACGGGTGGTGGGCTTCCTCGACCGTGACGAAGTTCTGGACCAGCTGGAAGGCGACGTAGCCGAGCAGCACGAGCCCGATGACGAACGGGACGAGCGGCCCCGCGCTGAACGTCGCCAGCGCCATCACGCCGATCACGGTCCCGACGATAGCGAGTACCAGCAGCGACCACTCTTCGCGAACGAACGACCACCCGGTTCCCGTCTCGGCGATCTGGAACGCGTTGAGCATCCACGGCGGGATCGCCAGCACGACGACCGTGACGGTCGGATCGATCACCGTCGCGAAAATCGGCGTCATGATCAGCGAGTAGCCGAACCCGGTCATCCCCTTGACGACGCCGCCGACGACGGCGACCAGCATTAACCCGGCGAGCAATCCGACCGAGAGATCGGACTGAATCCCCTGATCGACGTTCTCGAGTCCCGGAAAGAGGACGACCGAAGCCACTATAGCGAGCAGCGTGGCCCCAACCATGGTGATCTCGCGATAGCGGAACGCCCGCAGGTTCGTGAGGAACTGTTCGATGTCGACCGTTGGTTCAGAAGCACTCATATTCGTTCGAAAGCGAATGGAGACGCCGATGGTTCGCCGATACACTGGTTCACCGCCCGATCCGTATTTGAGTGTCCGCTTCGGCGAGATTTAGCGCGGCTCGAGTTGCTGCTGAGACGACTGTCCGCCGAATCGAGGCCGCTCAGGCGCACCGACTGGCAATTTCGTGAACTCGCTCCGTCACCGATCGCGGATAAAACGGCCGCTACTACCGAAAATAGTTCGGATCACTGCCGGAGACTGGTCCGTCAGAGTCCGATCGTCCTCTCAATTACGCGTCCTTGTGGTCGTCGTGATCGTGGCTCGCGTGGCTGTCCTGCCCGTTATCAGCGCTCTCGTGGTCGTGATGGCGATCGTGATTATGGTCGTGGTGGTGATGGGCATGCGCTGTGCCCGAATCGGGTCCATGACGAGTGAACTGTCCGGAAAACGCTCGGTCGATCACCTCGGAAAGCGCGGGGTGGATGTGAACCGATTCGCGAACGTCCCAGACGGTTCCCGTGCCGGCTTTCATCGCGACGACCACCTCCTCGATCAGATTCGACGCGTCGGGACCGAGGACGTGACAGCCGAGGATTTCGCCGTCCGGTTCGATGATGACCTTCACGAACCCGCTCGCTTTCATCGCCTGCCCTCGAGCCGTATCTTCGTATCGGTAGGTCCCGGTCGCGTACGTTCGGTCCGCTTCGCGAAGGTCCTGTTCGCGCGTCCCGACACCGGCCACCTCCGGCGATCCGAAGACCGCGAACGGCATCGCGGTGTAGTCGACCGGTTCTAACTTCTCGCCGAGGAGGTTGCGCACGACGGCTCCGGCCTCGTGATTCGCGTTGTGTTTCAGGAGGTACTCCCCGACGATGTCCCCGAGGGCCCAGATCCCGTCGGCAGTCGTGCGGAGGTACTCGTCGGTCTCGAGGTAGCCGAACTCGTCAGTTTCGACGCCAGTGGCCTCGAGGTTCAGCAGATCCGAGTTCGGCTGCCTGCCGGCCGCGACGAGCAGGGTATCGCCGGTGACGGTCGCGTCGTCGCGCTCCGTCGCGTCGTCCCACGCCGGCGGGTACGGTCGGGCCTCGACGGTTACCTCCCCGTCGGCCTCGCTCGCTGCGACGGCTTCGTAGCCCGTGTAGACGCCGAAACGATCTGCGTAGCGTTCGGTGAACGCGGCGGCGATCGCTTCGTCCGCGGCCGGGAGGAGGTGGCGACGCCGACCCACGATCGAGACGTCACTCCCGAACGTGCCGAAGAAGTGGGCGAGCTCGGCCGCGATGTAGCCCCCGCCGACGATCACGAGTTCGTCGGGCGGCGTTTCCAACTTGAGCGCTTCGCGACTGGTGACGTATTCGACGCCCTCGATGCCTTCGATCGGCGGAATCCACGGCCGCGTTCCCGCCGCGACGAGAACCGTCTCGGCGCGAGCGCGCTCGCCGACGTCGGGTCCCTCGATAATCTCGAGCGTTCGGTCGTCGACGAACCGGGCCTCGCCCTCGAGCAGCGTGTGCTGACTCGAGGCGCTGATTCCGTGGTGGATCGA
Source organism: Halostagnicola kamekurae (assembly GCF_900116205.1). Classification (NCBI taxonomy): domain Archaea; kingdom Methanobacteriati; phylum Methanobacteriota; class Halobacteria; order Halobacteriales; family Natrialbaceae; genus Halostagnicola; species Halostagnicola kamekurae. Next base: position 285,756 of record NZ_FOZS01000004.1, read on the forward strand.
GTCGGCGCTGCTCGAGACGTCTTCGTTCACTTCGCGCACGATGTCGGCGAAGTCGACGCCCGCCACGTCGGCGTGGATCCCGAACTCGTCGGCGCGTTCGACGGTCTGCATCACCTCCGCGTGGTACAGTAGCTGTTTCGAGGGGATGCATCCGCGATTGAGACAGGTGCCGCCGAGCGGTCCCTTTTCGATGACGGCGACCGACTCGCCGCGGTCCGCCAGCGCGCTCGCCACGTCGAGGCCGGAACCGGACCCGACGACCATGAAGTCGTACGTCGGGGTGTCGTCCATAGACGGACGACCACGAGCGGTTCCTTTAATCAATGCGCCGCATCACTGACCGTTCGCCCACGCGTACTGACCCCCGACGAGGTACAGAGAGAGGATGCTCGCGCTTACCAGAATTCCCGCCGCCATAGTTATTATCGAATACTCGTACGGAGAACCAATCATCGGCCGCGGTTTGAGTACCCCGAGATAGAGGTGCTCGAGTTGATGAACGACGAACGGGAGTTTAAACGGCAACGACCGGTAACATCGCAACGACGCCCGCCGCGAAGCCGACGAGGAGTTCGTTGCGACCGCCGTGGGGCAACGCGGCACCCGTCTCGAGCGCCTCGGGAATGAACTCGGTCGCGACCAGATAGACCATCGCACCGGCGGCGAACCCGAAGCCGAACGGCAGGAACGCCTCGGCCCACGAGACGAAGACGAACGCGATGACCGCCCCGATCGGCTGGGGGAGACTCGAGAAGATTGCCGCGCCGACCATGCGCCAGTTCGACAGCCCCATCGCCCGCATCGGGATGGCGATGGCGGTTCCCTCGGGAACGTTGTGTATCGAGATGGCGACTGTCATGAACAGCGCGAGGAGGGGAATCGACACGCCGAGGATCGAAAGCCCTCCCTCGAGGCCGAGTTCGGCGAACGAGACGCCAACGGCGACGCCCTCGGGGAAGCTGTGGACGGTGAGGATCCCCAGGATGAGGACGAGCGTTTTCGGGTCGCCGTCGGCGAACGCCGCGGCCTCGAGCGGCGGGTCGTCGGGGCCGGGGTTTGACTCTTCCGCTCTTCCGGCGTCGAGTTGCCCGTCACCGCCGTCGACTTCGTGCTGGAGATCATCGTGGCGGTCTACACTCCCGATATCGACTCCCTCGAGGATCCGGTCGGACACTTCGACGAGCGCGACGCCCGCCAGCAATCCGGCGACCATGAGCGTGGGAAACCCGCTTGAGGCGTACGCCAGGCCCTCGTCGACCAGTCCGAGCACGGACACGGTCACCATGATTCCCGACGCGACGCCCCACAGTCCCACGTTCCAGCGGTCGCTGAAATCGTCGATAAAGAAGAAGGGCACTGCGCCGAGCCCCGTCGCGAGCGCGGTAGCGAGCCCGGCCACGAATACGACGATGAGGTTCTCCACGAGGGCCATATGCACACTATGGAGAAGGCAACAAAGAGCCTTTCTAGAATACGAAATTTATTTGGTTAACCTAAAACTATCGATGCCCGTTTGATCGATCTCCCGCGATGCAGCCGTCGAGATCAGTTCGCAGCGCAGTTGTTCGGACCGAGTTCGAGCGCCTCGACGTCGCTACCCGGTTGCTCTCTCCCCCAGTTGATCTGTTTGATCTCGTTGTAGTTCGCCGGTTCGTCCGCGAGGCTCTCGACGATCGTTTCGACGAACGCGGTTTCGTCGCCGTCCTCGGCGTACCCGAGGAGTTCGTTCGTCGTCTCCGCTCGGAGGTCGCCCAGTTCGGTCGCGACCGGACGGACTGATTCGTCGCTGAAGTGTCCGGGGAGCACCACCGTGTCGTCCGCAAAATCGGTCAGCCGATCGAGGCTGTCGAACAGTTGGCTCGAGGCCTCGCGGACGGCGTCCTCGGACCCGTCCTCGAGATCGGGTCGACCGACGCTTCGGAGGAACAGCGTATCGCCAGCGAAGATGCCGTCCTCGAACGCGAACGAGACGCTGCCGGGAGTGTGCCCCGGAGTGTGCAGGACCTCGAGTTCGCGCTGGCCGACCGGGATCGTCTCGCCGTCCTCGAGGGTGGTGACGTTCTCGAGGTCGCCGGCGTCGTCCCCGTGGAGGTAGTAGGGAACGTCGAGTTCGCCCGCGAGTCGGCGCGCGCCGGAGACGTGGTCGGCGTGTGCGTGGGTATCCGCGACGCCGACGATCTCGAGGTCGCGCTCGTCGGCCGCGTTCAGGTACCGATCGATGTACTGGCTCGGATCGACGACGACGGCCTCGTCGCCGTCGTGGGCGAGATACGAGACACAACCCGTACCCGGTCGAACGATCTGGACGACCCCATCGAGCCCGGTGGCGTCCCCGAGATCGTACTGGCGGTGGACGCGGCCCCAGCCGTTCATTCCGCCGTCGATCGATTTCGCGTCGAACCCGTGATCGCGGAGGAACTCGGCGGCTCGAGCGGACGTAACGCCCGCCACGCAGACGACCGCGATTTCCGTGTCTTTCGGGAGTTCGTCCAGCCGGTTCTCGAGCGTGGAGTAATCGTACGCGAGCAGTTCGTCGTAGATCGGGAGGTTCGTGCTGCCCTCGATTTGCCACTCCTCGTACTCGGCTTCGTTTCTGACGTCGAGAACGAACAGCTCCGGTGTCTCCTCGTCCTCGAGTCGTCGAGCGACGTCCGACGGATCGATCTTTGTATTGCTCATTATGCCCAATACTACTGGGCCGTGATACTTAAAATCTCGGTCGCGTGTAGATAAATCAATAGGAGCGATAGAGGCGGCTGAGAGACGGTAGCGTAGTCGAGCTTTGGATCCCATATACGTATTCGTTGACCGAATTCCGACCCGGTAGGAATTGCCTTTCCGGGTATATATGGTAGCGTTCGTACACTCACATGTACTATGAGAGGATCCACAGAACCACTCGTCTCGAGAGTATCTCGCCGAAAGCTCCTCATAGCCTCCGGCGCGGCGGGTTTCTCGGTGCTAGCGGGGTGTGCTAGTGAGTCGACAGATCCGGCGGCGACCCAGACCGCAGAGACCATGACGGCGCATTCGTCTCCGGACCTAGAGAAGTGGGTCACCGAGCTTCCCAGACCGGCCGTCGCCGAGCCGTCGGGGACGAAAGACGGACACCCACACTACGAACTCACGATGGGCGAATTCGAGCAGAAACTCCACCCCGACCTACCGGAGACGACCGTCTGGGGGTACGGTGGGTCGTTCCCCGGGCCGACGATCGAGGCCGAGCAAGGCGAACCGATCTCCGTTCGGTGGGAAAACGACCTCCCGGACGAGCACCTCCTGCCCGTTGACACGTCGATCCACAGCGAGACGATCCCGTACGACCTGCCGGGCATTCGAGCCGTCACCCACCTTCATGGCGGGAACGTCGAAGCGGAGAGCGACGGTCACGCACAGGCGTGGTACACTCGAGACTTCGAGGAGACCGGGCCCGCCTTCGAATCGAAAGACGACTACTACGCGAACGAGCAACCGGCCTCGACGCTGTGGTATCACGACCACTCGCTGGGTATCACCCGGTTGAACGTCTACGCCGGACTCGCGGGGTTCTACCTCCTTCGAAGCGACACCGAACGCTCCCTCGACCTGCCCGACGGAGAGTACGAGATTCCGATCGTCTTGCAAGACCGAAGCTTCAACGAGGACGGCTCGTTGTTCTACCCAAGCGCCATCTCGGAGGAACAATCGCTCGGAGACGACTCGAAACCCGATCCGAGTATCGTTCCGCAGTTCTACGGCGATACCTCGGTCGTCAACGGCAAAGCGTGGCCACGTCTCTCCGTCGAACCCAGAACGTATCGGCTGCGCCTCCTCAACGGTGCGAACAGCCGGTACTACTCGCTCGCGCTCCGCGAGTACGACGAATCGTCCGGCGAAACCGGCGGCGACGGACCGGCGTTCGTCCAGATCGGAAATGACGGCGGACTCTTCTCGGAACCGGTCGAAGTCGACGGTCGGCTCGAGCTATCAGGCGGACAGCGCGCCGACGTCCTCGTCGACTTCAGCGAGTACGCGGGCGAAACACTGCTCTTGCACAACGACGCGCCCGCGCTCTACCGCGGCGAAACGAACGCACCGGACGACGACCTCGTCCCACTGCCGGAGATCATGACCATCGAGGTGAGCGACGACGGTACTGCGGGCGAATCCGCGCAACTGCCCGAGTCGCTCGCACGGGTGCCGGACATCCCGGTCGACTCCGTCGACAACCAGCGCTACCTGACGCTCAACGCCGGCGCGACCGACGACTACGGGCGGAAACTCCACCTGCTCGGAAACGAGGACGACCCCTCGGGACTCATGGTCACCGACGAAGTCACCGAGGAACCGTCGCTCGGCGATACCGAAATCTGGAGCATCGCCAACCGGACCGCGATGTCGCATCCAGTTCACCTCCACCTTGTCCACTTCCAGGTGCTCGGCCGAGAGGGTATCGGCGACTACGAACCGGGTGACGAAGTCGATCCGGACGCACTCGAGGAACCCGCCCCCTACGAACTGGGCTGGAACGACGTCGTCAACGTCGATCCCGGCGAGGTGGTTCACGTCATCGTCCACTTCGGGGAGTACGAGGGTCTGTTCACCGATCAGACCGGCGAGTATATGTGGCACTGTCACATGCTCGAGCACGAGGACCACGACATGATGCGTCCGTTCACCGTCGTCGAGAGCGACGACGACGGATCCGACTCGACGAACGAGGGCGGCACCGACTCCGATACCGACCAGTAGCCGTCCTCAGTCGGAAAGTTGAGTCTCGTTTGACGGATCGTGGGTCAATCGATGCGCCGTATACTACACGGTATTGCTGCCGTTCTACAGGCGGAGCAGGCCGAGTGCCTCGGGTTGTCCGAAAGACTCGTCTTTCGGGATCAAGCGAACCCTTCGGGTTCACGGGCGGTAAGGCCTAGAGAAATCCGAAAAAATCACCTGTTTGATTACGGACAACTGGTACGATTTCGTCAGAACGAATCGTGCTACCACCGTAATCGCCATCTCGGTGTTAACACATACCGATCCGTGAGCTGTTGTCGCGTCACTCGGTCCAGCTAACTCGAGGCGGGCGCTTCCGCTTCGGGCCCGGCGTTTTCGTACTTGTCTTCGAACTCCTGAATGAGCAGCCCCATCTTCGCGTACCAGTCGTTCAACATGCGCTGCATGTCGTTTGCGATCTGGGTCGGGTCTGCGGGGTGATAGACGTGGTAGTAACCGCCCTGATCGTAGTTGATCTGCTCTTTTTGGATGAAGCCGCTCTGGAGGAGCCGCTGGATCGACCGGTAGGCGGTCGATCGCTCGCGGTCGACTCGCTCGCCGATCTCGTCGATCGTGAGCGGTTCCTCGCTCTCGACCATCACGCGGAAACACTCCTTGTCGAGTTGCTTGAGTCCGTGGATGCACTCGAGCAGCCCCTCGCATTCCATGTCCTGCTGGAGTTGTTCTGCCATCGAGTTCGCCATGTTACTATCCCGGAGTAGGGGACGTGTCGATATAAGAGTTGTGTGAATATTGCGCAATCTCACTGAGCAATCGTCGTGTCTGGACCTGGTACGAGATTACGGGAAACGCTGAGTGTAGACATAGCTCTCAGAGTTCAACCAGCCACATCGAGCCGTACCCGAGACCGAACGCGAGTCCGAACGACCCGATCCACGCCAGCACGGTGAACCCGAGTTTCCGCGGGCTGATACCCTCGCCGCCGGTGACCGCGAACCCGCTGCCGACGATCGCGCTGACGATTATCTCGTTGAACGAGACCGGCACTCCCAGCAGAACCGCACTCTGGGCGATGAGAAAGGACGGGACGAGCGTTGCGATCGACCGGCGCGGTCCGAGCGACGCGTACTCCTGGGAGAGGGACTTGATCATCCGGGGTGCGCTTGTCCACGAGCCGACGAGGATTCCGATTCCACCGCCGAGCAACACGACGACCGACGACACCATCGGCACCGCCTCGAGCAGCGGGAACAGCGGCCCGACGGCGAGTCCAACCTGACTCGCACCCGCGGAGAACGCCACGAGCGCGCCGAGCGAGAGCAGGAATCGGCGGAGCCCGCCGGCCTGATCACGGCCGATATCCCAGTGGACGACCGCCGCGGCGACGGCTCCGAGGGCGATCGAACTCACGAGCGTCGCGCCCGCTCCGTCGACGGGAACGAGCGCCGCGCCGCCGGCGGCGATCGTTCCGCCGATCGACGAGAGAAACGCGAACTCGAGGTTCGCGACGACGATACCGACGACGCCCGCAAGTATCGGGACGCTTTTCGCCTCCGGGACGTCCGCTCGTGGAAGCACGCTCGCGATCCCGTAGGCGATACCCCCGCCGACGAACGGCGTGAGCACCCACACCAGCCCGATCTCGACGTACTTCCCCCAGACGGGAGCGCCGCCGAGGGCGAATCCCACGCCGATCACCGCGCCGGTAACGGTGAACGCGGTCGCGATCGGATACCCCGTGTAGATGCCGATCGCCATCAGTCCGGCACCGAGTCCGAGCACGACGATGACGGCGATCGTCGGCAGGGAGACGCCTTGGACGAGTCCGCTTCCGACGGTTTCCGAGACGCTCGTCCCCTGGGTCACCGCCCCGGCGAAGCCGAAGATCCCGACGAGAAAGGCCGCGCGCATCGTCGAGATGGCGTTCGCGCCGACGGCCGGTGCGAAGGGAGTCGCGCCGCTCGAGCCGGCTCCGATCACCCAGGCCATGAACAGGCTCGCGACCCCGGCAGCGGCAAACAGCAGTAGCGTTGTGAGTTCCATGAGTACTGATCGATTGATCCGATCGATTCGACCACTAGCTAGTCCGCTCGGTTCGTCGCCGGACCGGTCTGCGCGGATTCGCTCCGCCAGACGCCTTGCAGGTACGCGCCGGCGAACATGCCGACGAGCGCCCACAGGATGGTGACGTTCCCGACGCCGAGACTGGCGTAGGCAGCGCCGGGACAGATCCCCGACAGGCCCCAGCCGACGCCGAATATCCCCCCGCCGAGCAGGACGTTCCGGTCGAACGACTTCAGCCGTCGCCCGTAGGTGTCTCCCGTCAGCGGCGCGGTATCGCCAACGCGGGACATGACTGCGAACGCGATCCCGGAGACGATGGCCGCGCCGAACATGACGAACACGAGTCCGAAGTCTTCGAACTGGAGGAAATCCAACACGACTTCCGGCCGGGCCATGTGGCTGTAAGCGAGCCCGAATCCGAAGATCAGGCCGCCGACGAGCACGAGGGGCATGAACAGGGGATGGCGATTTCGGGCCATCTTACGGACTCACCCCCATCACCTGGACGAGTTGTGCGGTCGCGATCGCGACGCTCAGGAACGTGATCACGCCGACGATGGACGTTTTCGACGCCGAACCGACGCCGCAGACGCCGTGGCCCGAGGTACATCCCTTGCCGACGCGCGTCCCGATTCCCACGAGCACGCCGCCGATCAGCAGTCGCCAGGGCTGTACGTCGGTCGTCCACGCACCGCCCTGCCAGACGACGCCGTAGACCGCCGCCCCGAGTACGATCCCGATCGTGAAGACGACGCGCCAGTCTCGAGAGGCGCGATACTGCTGGAATCGCGATTTATCCGAGACGTACGACAGCGTCGACTCGAGAAACGTGCTCGCTCCCGCTGTGATTGCGGTCCCGAGGTAGATCACGACGGCACCAAGCCCGACGAGCAATCCTCCGATCGCGTACCGGGAGATGCCGTTCGGGAACGGTTCGGCGGGCACTATCTGCCCCACGGTTGCCAGTTCGGCGAGCATTGTGATCTCGGTCACGGCGTTAGTCACCCGCGAGTGATTCCTGGCTGGCCGCGCAGTTGTTCGGGCCGAGCTCGAGTTCGAACGCCTCCTCGTCGTCCGGCGCTCGCTGGCCGAGATTCGTCGCGATGATCTCCTCGTAGTTGGCCGGTCGCGGCGGCATGTCCGACAGGACCAGCTCGACGAACTCGTCTTCATCCAGCGACAGGGCGTCCATTCTCGCCTCGAGGTCGCCGATCGATGCCGTGTAGGTGCCGTCGGCGGCGGGTTCGGCAGAATCGCTGACGTGTGCGCCGCCGACGAGGGTGTCCTCGGGCAGGGCCAGCACGCGCTCTTGGAGCGACTCGTAGAGCTGTGCGGCCGCTTCGGGCGCGCCGTCGTCACCCTCCTCGAGATCGGGGCGAGCGACGCTCTCGACGAACAGGCCGTCCCCGGTCGCGAGCAGCGAGCCGTCGATCAGGTAGGAGGTCATCCCCGAGGTGTGCCCGGGCGTGTAGACGGCCTCGATCGCCGCGTCGCCGACTTCGAACTCGTCACCGTCGCTCGCGTGGGATACGTCCGACGCGTAGGTGACCCCGCGGGCGGCCGCCGGATCGGGGATGACCCCCGTAACGCCCTCCTCGAGCAGCGTTCGAACGCCCGAGATGTGATCGGCGTGAACGTGCGTGTCGAACGCGTATTCGACTGTCACACCGAGGTCGTCGGCGTCGGCGAGATAGCGATCGGCGAACGCCCGCAGCGGATCGATCACCGCCGCCTCGTCGCCGTCGACGAGGAGGTAGGCGAGACAGCCGCTCGAGGGCCGCTGGTACTGATAGAGGTCCCCGGCCCCCTCGTAGCGTTCGACTTCGACGCGGTCGTAGATGCGCGCCCAGCCGTTCATCCCGTCCTCAAGGTGATCGACGTCGTACCCGCACTCGGCGAGCGCGCCCGCAACGAACTCGCTCGCACCGCCTTTCGCACAGAGTACCGTGATTTCACGATCATCTGGAATCTGTGCAAGAACGCTCTCATCGACGTCCTCTTCGAGGAACTCGAAGTACGGCACGTTGATCGATTCCACGTTCTCGCCGTCGATGTGCCACGCTCGGTAGTCGGACTCCATCCGCGCGTCGAGAAGGGTGACGCGCTCGCCCGCGTCGATCCGGTTTCGCAACCGCTCCGGGGCTACCGTCTCCACCTCGGCGGCTGGCGTTGGAAGTTCCAAATCGCTCATGTACACCGTCCAGTATCGGGCGCTGGCACTTAAGGATTTGTATAGTAATTCCTATTATACACAATATGGTGTAGCCACGATTACGACCAGAACCCACTATTACTGTATCTATAGGCCTCTAGAACTCCATATAGGGCGTATGTGCGTGTGGCTGGCGATAATAGTATATCTTGTATTGTGCAATAACCAATAGGCTTTTATGCTGTAGGCCGGTATTGTAGGGCAACCCCAATACGGGAGACAGCAAACATGAGTTCGGAATACCAAGCCACGGAAACGCTGGACGTGAAAGGACAGTCCTGCCCAATGCCAATCGTGAAGACCAAGCAGACGATCGACGGCCTCGAGGCCGGCGACGTCCTCGAGGTCCTCGCGACGGATTCGGGCAGCATGAGCGACATTCGAGGATGGGCAGACGGCACCGACGGCGTCGAACTCCTCGAGCAGGTCGAGGACGACGACCTGTACACCCACTACGTGAAGAAGACGGAATAATGAGCACGGACAACTCAACGACGCCGGTCGAAGGCGCCGGGGAGGTCGACGCTGCCGAGTTGCAGGCGCTGCGCGAGCGCGTCGACGAACTCGAGGAATCGCTGGCGGCGGTCGACACCGGCGACGACGGGAACAAGATGACCATCGTCGCCACCCAGGGCAGCTTCGATATGGCGTACCCGCCGCTGATCCTCGCGAGCACGGCGGCCGCGTTCGGCTGGGACGTCGTCGTGTTCCACACGTTCTGGGGACTGGACATCCTCCACGAGGAGAAATCGAAGGATCTCAAGCTGAGCGCCGTGGGTAACCCGAACATGCCGGTTCCCAACGCCGTCGCCGCGTTACCCGGCATGGACGCGATGGCGACGCGGATGATGCAGAAGAGAATCGACGAGAACGGAACGGCAACCATCGAGGAGCTGATCGACGTCTCCCTCGAGAGCGGCGTCGACCTGCAGGCCTGCCAGATGACGATCGATCTGATGGACTACGACGAGGACGACTTCTACGACGGCGTTACGACCGGCGTCGGAGCCGCGACCGCGTTACAGCACATGGCCGACTCAGACGTCCAATTGCTCGTCTGAACACCGGCGGATAGGGGGTGACGGCGGAAAAAGCGTTGGCGATTTCTCGAATCGAATATTGACTCGAGACCCACTCGTCTGTAAACTGTTCGTCCCATCAGCTATCGGTATTGCTCCACACAATACCGAGGGCAACACCGAGACTTACTCCGATTCCGGTCCCCAGCGCGAGATTGTCCACCACCACACCGATCGCAGCGCCGAGACCGACGCCGACAGCGATACCGAGACCAATTTTGGGCTGCTCTTCGTCTCCGTTCTTGTTGGCGGTCACGACAGTTCGTTCGTTTTCAAGAACAGTAAATGTGTTAGTCGACTCGGTGCGGACCGTCTCGGACGGTATCGAGACGTTCGAGTGGGATTAGTCCTCTGTGCCACGCTCTTCGAATGATCCCCACTCGAGAAGCCCCGCAAACCGACAAATGAAATCGACACGTGAAAGCCGCGCTTAGGCTGGTGTCGGCTGGTAGGTCTGCAGGCGGTAGATCGCTCGAGCGACACCGAACACGACGATCGCGAAGAACGCGGCCGCGATGGCTTCCGGCACCGAGACGACAGCGGCGAGGACGCCGAACAGGGCCGTCGCGATTCCGATGCGGATCGCGAGCGAGCCGACGATGTCCGCTGCGACGGATCGTGGCACGTCGGTCGTTTCGTCGTATCCGGCGATGAGGAACGTCCATTCCTGGTACTTGATAAGATAACCGAGGACGAGCACCGCGAGTCCGGCGAGCAACGCCCCTGGCGATTCGAGTATGGCGTCGATCATACCTCAACATATGTCATCCTAATATATAAATATGGTCACGTGCAGATCAGACGGGCAGCATGAATCGATCCATCGACGCTCGTATCGCACGCTCACCGAGACCGGCGACGATCAACCCGACGATGTGAACTGGAATCAGTTCAACGGACACGAACAGCGGGTCGACCTCGGTAACGAGCGTCATCGGAACTGGAGCGATAGCGTACGTGATCGCGCCCGACTGGTTTGGGACGGTAAGAAACGCCGATAGGAGCGCCGTCGTGGACACGAATAACCACACCAGCGGAACGCGGAGGCGTTCCCGTTGATACGCGTATGCGGGAATGACCGCGTTCAGACACAGGGCAAGGAAAGTGGCGAGGAAGACCGCGCCGATCGGGACGATACCGGGTTCGATCGGGAGAGAGCCCTCGATACCGTACCGGGTCGCTGTCCAGACCGCGAGAACTCCGACTGCATACACCGTGCCGGCCGCAATTGGACGCCAGCGACCGGCGGAGGAGTGGCAAGCGGAGACGAGGGTCGGGACAACGCCGATCACGATTGAGAGAACCGCAGCGACGGCAAGAGAGAGTTCGTCGCTCACAAGCGCGAAGTGTGGGGTAGACGAGGGCATGCTTGAGAGTCGGTGGACAGTATGTTTAACTCATTGACTTCTCTTCAATTGTGCGCCACAGAAACCCCTCACGCATAGTGGACAAAACGCCTTAAATACATGCTACCGCGGCCTCTCTTATCCATCCTACGGTAGGCAGGCCTGGTAAAATAACAAATATATAAGTATAGTAAGAAAGAATTTTCAACTAATGTCAACCATTGTCGATCCCCGCTCGGTAACGACGCTTCCGATTACCAACATTGCCGTCCCCACTACCCTCATCGTGCTCGTCCTCCTCGTAGTCGGACTGATTAGTGGAGGACTACTATTCGGTCTCGTTTATCTCTTCTATTTGTTCTCTCGCGAATCGAAAGAACAGCCCGGAAAATGACACGAGAGCAGACGCGCCACAGCAAAGCGTGGTATAACACGCTCAGCAGGTATTACGACACCCTCATCGATCCCTTTCAGGGTCCGCTTCGGCGACGCGGAATCGACAGCCTTCGCGTGGCTCCCGACGACCACGTTCTCGCTGTGGGCTGCGGGACCGGCCGAGAGATTGCCACATTGCAGAACGCTGTCGAGTCTAGGGGGCGAGTCGTCGGGATCGACGTCGCAGAGCAGATGTGCCATCTCGCACAGGATCGACTCGACGAGGCGGATGCGTTCGCGGTTATCTGTGGAGATGCACTGGCGTTGCCGTTCGACTCCGACAGGTTCGATGTCGTTCTCGTAAGCTTCACACTCGAGCTGTTCGAAGCCGACCACCGGGCAACTGTCCTCGAGGAAATCCGTCGCGTACTCGAGCCCGGCGGTCGAATTTGTGTCATCAGCCCCTCCGCGACAGCGAGCAGTATCATCTCGCCGCTCTACACGCGACTCAACGAAGCTTTTCCGAGGCTAGTCGACAGTCGTCCGTTCGATGTCAGTGCCGTCCTCGCTGAAGCCGGCTTCGAGATCCTGCAGACCCAGGTCGAGTGGGCACTCGTTGTCCCGGTTGAACTCGTCGTTGCGCGTTGGGAATCGTGAGGGTGAACGACCCGTCTCCTGGCTCCGTTTGCAGATGGTGGCATGTCTGTGTTCATCCGATGCTCTGACCACCACACAGGCCCGGTGGACATCGATAGGCGATAAGAACACTCACTTATCGATAGCATCCGAAAACGTACGGTCACGCTCAGGGGGAACTGAGAACGACGACCGGACAGGGCGCGTTCGTCAGAACGTCCTCAACGTTCGGGCCGAAAAACGCCCGTCGGGTCATCGGTCGTTTGTTCGATCCCATTATCACGGCGTCCGCGTCGGTCCGGTCCGCGATCCCGACGAGTTCCTCGCCGGGGGAGTCAGAGAACAGCACGGTCGTGACGACGTTCGCTCCGAGCTGTCGGCCGAGTTCGGCTTCGCGGTCGACGATCCGCTCGCCGATCTCCACCTCCTGGGGCGGCGGTGTTCGGGCGACGAACCGATCGTCTGACCGGTGGCTCGTGACCACGTGGACGACCTCGACGAGCGCTCGCTCCTCGAGCGCGATCGTAAATGCGATCTCCGCGGCGTGACGGCTCGCCTGCGTCCCGATCGTCGGTAACAGAATTCGTTCGATCGGCTCGTCCATCTTCGTTGGCTCTCGACCGTCAACGCCGGACGCGCTGACGACCATCGCGGGACACGGGGTCTCCTGAACGACGCGATCGACCGTCGGGCTGAAAAGCGACGCGTCCGTCGAGCCCTCGAGCGTTCGCTCGCCGAGCACAACCAGATCGTAGCCCCCCGCGGCGGTCTCGAGGATCGATTCGGCGGCGCTCCCGTCGGTTTCTCTGACGAGACGCCGCGTCTCTCCCGAGAGCGTTCCCAGTTGCTGCTCGATACGGGAAAAGACCCGCTCGGTCTCGTCCGAGTCTGGATGACCCTTCCGATTCACTCGGTTCCGATCGGACCCGTCCCCCCGGCGATCCCCGAGTCGGGTAACGAATCGTCTGATCCGGTCACGAACGCCTCCGCTGGACCCTCTCGTCTCGGTCGATGGCGTGATACAGAGGAGGTCCAGATCGGTCTGGAGGTTCCGGAACAATGGACTGAGCAGTCGGGCCGCGTACTGCGTATCGGCGGTGCCTCGAGTCGGCAACAGAACGCGATCGAGGTTGTTGACGAAGCTGTCCTGGAGGTACCGCTCGCGCTCGATACGCTTGCGTTCGGCCTCGCCCATTTCGATCTTCGGGATCGACCAGCGCATGATCGCCGGCGCCATCAACGAAGTGACGATCGCAACCACGACGATGATGCTGTACATGCTCGTCGTCAGGATTCCGAGTCCGAGGCCGATCGTGGCGACGATGATCTCCATCGCGCCGCGGGCGTTCATGCCGCCGCCGATGGTGATCCCTTCCCACTTCGAGAGGCCGGCCAGTCCCGAGACGCTCACGATGCCGCCGAACTTGCCGATGCAGGCGACAGAGAGAACGACGAGTCCGACGCCGAACACGAGCGGGTCCGCCAGGACGGTGACGTCCATTCGGAGGCCAGCGATGGCGAAGAAAAGCGGCGCGAAGATGGCGAGAGTCACGGCCTCGAAGACGTGCCTGACCCGGTAGGAGAACCGCTTCACCTGACCGGCCAGCACGCCGACGACGAACGCGCCGAGTATCGCCTCGAGACCCATGTACTGGGTGAGCGCACCCGCGGCGAGTGTAAAGAGCATCACCGTCGATATCATCGCGATATCGCCGCCGATGACGTTGTCGACCCATCTGATCGTGTCCGCGATGATTCGCCGTCCGATCGTGAACGCGGCGCCGAGAAACGCGAGCACCGAAACGATCGTCACCGCCGCC